>JBKHXE010000001.1:0-22342 GCA_046566185.1 Actinomycetes bacterium
ACAAGAACTACGACCCGCGCGCGGCCATCATCAAGAAGACCGCCGACGACGTGCTGGGCAAGCTCGGCGGGCGCGACGAGATGCTCGACATCGCGATGCGTCTCGAGGAGATCGCACTCAACGACGATTACTTCATCGAGCGCAAGCTGTACCCGAACGTCGACTTCTACACCGGCCTGATCTACAAGGCGATGGGTTTCCCGACGCCGATGTTCACCGTGCTGTTCGCCCTCGGGCGCCTGCCGGGCTGGATCGCCCAGTGGCGGGAGATGATCGGCGACAAGCAGACCAAGATCGGGCGCCCTCGGCAGGTCTACGTCGGCGAGACCGAGCGGGACTACGTGCCGATCGGGAGTCGCTGAGCCCTCCCTCGATGAGCCGGGTCTGCCCTAGATTGGCCCCGTGTACGGGGATCCGGGGGAGATCCGCGCGGTCGCGCGCCGGCTGAGGGTGCTGGCGGACCGGGCCCGCGAGGAGCGGTCCACCGTCCTGCGCGGGCGCGACGTGGACTGGTCGTCCACCGCGGCCGACGCGTTCCGCGCCGACCTGGTCGAGCGCGCGGGGGAGGTCGCTCGGTGCGCGGAGGAGCTCGAGCAGGCGGCGGTCGCGGTCGAGGCCCACGCGGACGAGGTCGAGGAGCGCATCGAGGCGATCTGTGCGGCCGAGGTCTGGGCCCGCCGCGAGATCGACCAGCTGCGGGACACAGCGACCAGCCTCGCCGAGGTGCGCCGGGCGCGGACCGAGGCCCTGGCGGCGGCTGGAGGAGACGGGCGTGCTCATCCGCCGCCCGACCGTCGTCGACGACGTACCGTCGGCGATGAACCCCGCCGTGCTCGAGGCTTTGACGCTTCCGGGCGTCGCCGACCTGCTGCTCACGGTCCGCAACTGGGTCGCCGAGGCGGCTGTGCAGGGGGCGCTCGCGGTCGCCGGGGACCGCTGCTCGGGCGTCGTCCGCCGCTGGCGCGTCGACCGGGGTCCGGCGCTGCCGGGGCTCGAGCTGTCCGCCTTCGCCGCCGAGCGCGTGCTCGACGAGGTGATGCGGCTGCTTCCTCCCGCTGGCGTGCCGCCGGCGGGAGCCGAGCTGCAGCCGGCCGTCCTGCCCGCGGTCCCCGTCGCACTGGAGGACCTGGCCCTGCGGCGCGGCGGCGGCGTGGACGTGACCCTGCGCCGGCCGGACGGTGCGGTGCCGGCCGTCGGGGGCTCGTGGTGGCTGGCCGCGGGCCGATGGTGGCGCGTCGTGCTCGACGGTGACGAGCTGCTCAGCCTGGAGCCGACCACCCGCGACGAGGCGCGACGCGACCTGCTGGGAGCGCTGGTGGACCTCCTCGGAGCGGGTGAGCGGCGATGAGCGCCCTCACCGTCCGCGGCGGGGCCGGGTCGCTCGTCGCGCGCTTTGAGGACATGGCCCGGGTGGCGGCCGTCCTCGACGACGTCGGCGACGGTCTGCGAAGCCTGTCCGCCTCGACCGTTGCCTGCGCCGGCGACGGCGACCTGCTGGCCGGCGGTGTCCTGTCGGCGGGGACCCTGGCCCGGGCCACCGCCCAGATCCTCGATGCCGCCACCGGGCCGTCCGGGCTGCTCGTCGTGGCGGTGCAGATCGAGGCCACGGCGCTGTGGGTCCGGACGACGATCACCGTCTACCAGGCCGTCGACGCGGCGCAGGCGGCGCTGCTGGAGGGAATGCAGGACGTCGCGGGCTTCGCGCTGGGGCTGGGGGTCTGGGGCGTGCTCGGCGCCGGCGTGGTCGTCACCGGCGGCGCGGTCGTCGCCGGCGGCGCGGCGGCGCCCTCGGTCGTGCTCGCCGCGGTCCTGCGGCACGGCTCTCAGGAGGCCCTGACGCTCGTCCACGACGCGCTGGCCGGTCGGCTGTCCTGGGCCGAACTGCCGGCTCGGCTCGCCGAGTTCCGCGGTGACGCCCTCGTCGCCGGTGGGCTGGCCGCCCTCGCCCCCCTCGTGCCCGGCGCCCAGGCGTGGCTCGCAGAGTTCGGCGGCACGGTCGGTGACGTCGCACTCGACACGCTCTTCGAGCAGCCGTGGGTGACCGACGTCCTCACCGGCGGCGCGGAGGGCCTGATCGCGGGCCTGTCGGCACCCGTGATGCTCGTGGACGCCGTGACGCCGGGTGCGCTCGTCCCGCCGGGCTGGCCGCCGGCCACCTACGAGGAGGCGGTCGCCGCCCTCATCGCCGCCGGGCGGCTACGGGGTGCGTTCGACGACCGGACCGCAGTGGCGACGCCGTTGCCCGCGCACGAGAGTCGCGACGCCGTCCTCCCCGACGGCATCGCCGGGATCTTCGAGGGCCAGGATCAGATCGCGACGCCGGTGGACGGGGCGGCGCGCGTGCGCGTCATCCAGCTGCGCCAGCCGGACGGGTCGAGCGCGTGGATGGTCCAGGTCCCCGGCACCCAGGTGTGGGACCCCGTCGCGGGCCCGAACCCGGCCGACGTCACCACCAACCTGCACCTCATGGCGCAGGAGAGGACCGCGACTTCCGGTCGGCGCTCGACCAGGCGATGGCGGAGGCGGGTGCGGGGCGAGGCGAGCCGGTGATGCTCACCGGCCACTCCCAGGGCGGCATCACCGCGGCGGCGCTGGCCGCCGATGCGGACTTCACCCGCGAGTTCAACGTCACCCATGTCGTCACCGGGGGCTCGCCGATCGCAACGTTCGACATCCCGGACGACGTTCACGTGCTCTCCCTGGGGCACGTGCAGGACCCGGTACCGCGGCTCGAGGGGCGCCAGAACCCGGCGCGAGCCACCTGGCTCACGGTCCACCGGGACGTCAGTGACGAGGTCGAGGATCCGATGACTGCCCATCAGGGCAGGCGCTACCGCGTGACAGGCGAGGCCGTGGACGCGTCGGACGATCCGTCGCTGACACAGTTCGTGGAGGGCGCAGCCGTGTTCCTCACCGGCGACGGGCAGGTGCGCGACTACGGCGTGCGGAGGGCTCCATGATACGCACCGGGGGATCCGATGTCCGGTTGGCAGGTGCGCGTGCGAGCCTCCGTGGAGCCATGGCCCTCGCGGCCCTGGCGGCCCTGGCGACGGGCATCGGCGGGTGCATGCCCTCACCCTCCGCGGAGCGGCCGGAGCCCACGGTGGCTGTCACGGACGCCTTTCCCGTGGTGCAGCGCCAAGTCGCCGCCCTGCCCGGCGTCGTGGACGTGGACCTGACCTATACCACGGGACTCTCGGTGGGAGACGGCTTCGACGGCTCGATCGAGGTCGAACCGACCGCTGATCTGGTGGCCGTCCTGGACGACGTCCACGCGACGTTGTGGACGTTCGAGGCGTTCGAGCCCGACACCATCGACGTCCATGCCGAGGTTGACGGAGTGGTGGTGGCCACCGCCAAGGACCTCGGTTCGGAGTTCGAGAGCATGGGCATGGTTCAGCTGCGGGAGCGCTACGGCCCCTGGCCTGGGGTCGGGCCCACGAGAGCGCGCGCGTGAGCGCCCGTCCCGTGTCTGAGCCCACGGTCCACCTCATGGTCGGGCTCAACGGCGCCGGCAAGACGACCCACGCGCGGCGGCTCGAGCGGCAGTGCCCAGCGGTGCGCTTCACCCTGGACGAGTGGATGCTGCGCCTCCACGGCCTGCCGTTCGACGCGCCCGAGTACCCGGAGCTGAGCGAGCGGTGCCAGAGCGTCATCTGGGACGTCGCTCTGCAGGTCCTCGCGACCGGCACGGACGTCGTCCTCGACTGGAACCTGTGGAGCCGCGCACGGCGGGCGACGTGGCGCGACCGGGTCACAGCGGCCGGCTACCACCCGGTGCTGCACCACGTGCAGGTGCCCCTTGACCTCGCGATCCGGCGAGCGGAGGAGCGGGCACGCCGGCAGGTCGACGGCGCCCACGTGTTGACCGTCTCCGACGTCCGTCACCTGGCGCGAATCTTTGAAACGCCTGGTCCGGGCGAGGGCATGGAGCTACGCGTCGTTGGCGCCTGACCGTCGACGGCCGTTGTCCACAGCGGCCGCGAGCGCCGTCGACCCCGGACCGCCGCCGTTCTGCCGGGACCTGGTCAGGAGTCCGACGCCACCTCGATGACGACCTGCCCTGCGGGTGCGTCGTCCGGCGCGGGGGCCCAGCCGTCGGCGCCCTCGTCGCGCGTCCATACCCGCCCGTCGGCCTGGACGCGCACGACGTCGAGCTCCGCGGCCTGGGCGACCGCCCAGTGGGCGACCGCCCAGGCGCGACGCCGGCCTGAGTCGTCGCCGGCCGTCGGCACCGTGGCCAGCGCAGGGTCCTCGGCGGACACGACGGCGCCCACGTCCCCGAGGTCACGGGTCAGCAGCTCGACGACACGCCCGGCGTCCCCGGCTCCCTCGGCCGGCCTCAGCCGGCACGTCAGGGCCGCGGGGGAGTAGCCGGTCAACGCGGAGGCGTAGGCGCGGCCCTCCGGCTCGTGGTCGGCGACCGCCTCGGGAAACGCGCTGCGCTGCACCCGGTCCGACGCCTCGGTGATCTCCAGATCGGCGTAGCCGTCGATCTTTTCGAGGGCGTCGTAGAAGGCGTTGGTCGCGTAGACGGGGTCCATCACCTGCTCCGGGGTGCCCCAGCCCTGCGAGGGTCGTTGCTGGAACAGGCCGAGCGAGTCGAGGTCGCCGTAGTCGATGTTGCGCAGCTTCGACTCCTGGATCGCGGTGGCGATGGCGATGGTCGCCGCTCGCGCCGGCAGGCCGCGCCGGACAGCGATCGCGGTGATGGTGGCGGCGTTGGCGGCCTGGTCCGGTGCGAGGTCGTGCGTGGTGCCGTTCACCGTGGCCAGGCAGCGCTCGGCGACCACGATGTCCGCCGTCGGCACGTCGAGGGCCCAGGCCAGCCCGGCCCCCGTCACCGCGAGAGCGACGAGCAGGGCGGCCACCCGCCGTCCGCGGCGCGTCGGTCTCACCCGCGGCGCCTAGTTCGCATGCAGTGCAGCGTTGAGCTCGACGGTCTTCCCGGCCCGGGGCCGGGCCTCGATGGCACCGGTCAGCGAGTTGCGCCAGAACTGCAGGCCCGACGAGCCGGACAGGTCGGCCGCCTTCACCGCGACTGGCTCCCCGGAGCCTCGGTGCAGCAGCACCTTCGTTCCCGCGGTCACGTAGCAGCCGGCCTCGACCACGCAGTCGTCACCGAGGCTGATCCCGATCCCGCTGTTCGCGCCGAGCAGGCACCGCTCGCCGACCGAGATCACCTGCGACCCGCCGCCGGACAGCGTCCCCATGATCGAGGCTCCGCCGCCGACGTCCGAGCCGTCGCCGACGACCACACCGGCGGAGATCCGGCCCTCGACCATCGACGTCCCGAGCGTGCCGGCGTTGAAGTTGACGAAGCCCTCGTGCATCACCGTCGTCCCCGGCGCCAGGTGAGCGCCCAGCCGCACCCGGTCGGCGTCCGCGATGCGCACCCCGGAGGGGACGACGTAGTCCGTCATCCGCGGGAACTTGTCGACGCCGAACACCTGTACCCGGGAGCGGGTCGCCGCGGCCAGCCGCAGCCGCGTCGCTTCGAAGTCGACGGTCGAGCACGGGCCGTGGCTGGTCCACACGACGTTCGCCAGCACTCCGAAGATGCCGTCCACATTGACCTCGTGCGGTCGCACGAGGCGGTGCGAGAGCAGGTGCAGTCGCAGGTACGCGTCGCTGGCGTCGGCGGGCGCGGCGTCTAGGTCGACGACGGTGCGGACCACGGTCGTCCGCACGCGACGGTGCGGGTCCTTCCCCTCGAGGGCCGCGAGGTCCGCCGGGACGTCGAAGGGCCCGGCGCCGCCGTCGGCGTCCCCGAGAGCGGGGGACGGGTACCACGTGTCGAGCACGGTCCCGTCCTCGGCGACGGTGGCCAGTCCGTGTCCCCATGCGCTGCGGCTCATGGGGACACAGCGTAGGAGGCGGACCGGCCCGCACCGAGCCGCCCCTCGTAGGGTGCGGGCATGACTCTGGACCTCGCGGGCGACGTCGTCGAGCTGACCCGAGCGCTCTGCGACATCGAGTCGGTGAGCGGCGACGAGGAGCGCCTCGCGGACGCCGTCGAGCTCGCCCTGCGCGGCTGCCGGCACCTCGAGGTGCTGCGGGACGGCAACGCCGTCATGGCCCGGACGACGCTGGGCCGGTCCGAGCGTGTCGTCGTCGCCGGGCACATCGACACCGTGCCCGTCGGGCGCCGTCCGGACGGCTCGCCCAACCTGCCCACCTGGGTCACCGGCTCCGGCGGCGACGCCGTCGTCCACGGCCGCGGGACCTGCGACATGAAGGCCGGCGTCGCCGTCCAGCTCGCGGTCGCCGCCGCCGCCGTCGACCCGGTGCGCGACGTCACCTGGGTGTTCTACGACTGCGAGGAGGTGGAGGCCGACCGCAACGGCCTGGGCCGGCTCGCGCGCCACCACCCGGACTGGCTGCGGGCCGGCTTCGCCGTCCTCTGCGAGCCGACCGACGGCACCGTCGAGGGCGGGTGCAACGGCACGATGCGCGTCGACGTCCGCGTCCCCGGAGTCGCGGCCCACTCGGCCCGGTCGTGGACGGGCGTCAACGCCGTCCACGAGGCGGGGGCCGTCCTGGACCGCCTGCGCGGGTACGCGCCGCGCGAGGTGGACGTCGACGGGCTGGTCTACCGGGAGGGTCTGGTCGCCGTCGGCATCCGAGGCGGCGTCGCGGGCAACGTGGTCCCCGACGAGTGCGTGGTGACCGTCAACTACCGCTTCGCCCCCAGCCGTTCGGTGGCCGAGGCCGAGCAGCACCTGCGGGAGCTCTTCGACGGCTGGGAGGTCACCGTCACCGACGCCAGCCCGGGCGCCCGCCCCGGCCTCGACCACCCCGCCGCGGCCGCGTTCGTCGCGGCGATCGGCCAGGAACCCCGCCCCAAGTACGGCTGGACCGACGTGGCCCGCTTCTCCGAGATGGGCGTTCCGGCGGTGAACTTCGGCCCGGGCGACCCGCTGCTCGCCCACAAGGACGACGAGCAGTGCCCGGTGGCGCAGATCCATCACGCCCGCGCGGCCCTGCTCGCGTGGCTGGCACGCCCCGCCGTCTAGCGTGTCGGCATGGCCGAGAGCATCGACGACGCGACGGGGGACGGTCGGCAGGGCTACCCGATGGGCCCCGTCACCCTGCGCGGGGCGCAGGTGCCGCGCAGCACCACCGACCAGCGGCTGCTCGACAGCCGCGGGCCCACGGACTGGGTGCACACCGACCCGTGGCGGGTGCTGCGGATCCAGAGCGAGTTCGTCGAGGGCTTCGGGGCCCTGGCCGAGCTCGGCCCGGCGGTGAGCGTCTTCGGTTCCGCCCGGACGACGCGTGACCACCCGGACTACGACCTCGCCGTCCGTGTCGGCTCGGCCCTCGCGTCCGCCGGCTACGCCGTCATCACCGGTGGCGGCCCGGGAACGATGGAGGCCGCGAACAAGGGCGCGTGCGAGGCCGGAGGTGTCTCCGTCGGTCTCGGCATCGAGCTGCCGTTCGAGCACGGCATGAACCGGTGGGTCGACGTCGGGGTCAACTTCCGCTACTTCTTCGCCCGTAAGACGATGTTCGTCAAGTACGCCGAGGGCTTCGTCGTGCTGCCCGGCGGCTTCGGCACCTTCGACGAGCTCTTCGAGGCCCTGACCCTCGTGCAGACCCAGAAGGTCACCCAGTTCCCGCTCGTGCTGATGGGCACCCCGTACTGGGCCGGGCTCATGCAGTGGCTGCGGGGGACCGTGCACTCCTACGGCGCGATCGGCGAGGCGGACCTGGACCTCCTCACCCTCACCGACGACGTCGACGAGGCCGTGCACGTCATCACCACCGCCCACGCGGAACGCCAGCGGGCGACCGAGCAGCAGGCCGCCGAGCAGGCGCGGGCGGACCGGCGCGAGGCCGCGGAGAGCTGACGACGGCGGACACCCACCGTTCACCCGATGCCGCGGTGCTGGACACCGCGCCGTGGCGTCCGCATGATTCCCCTGTGGTGACTCCGGTCCTCGTCCAGGGCGCCGTCGTGGTCGGCCGCGACCGGGCCGGGCGCGCCTTGCGCGTCTCCGCGCACCCCGAGCACTCCCGCGTCGTGCTGTCGCTGTGGGACGGCGACCGCTGCATCGGCACCCTGCGCCTGGCCCCCGAGGACGTCCCCGAGGTGGTGCGCGTGCTGTCCGAGGCCGCCCTCGCCGAGGTGCCGTCGACGGTGTCCTGACCGCCCCTCGGGTCGTCGGGGCGCCGTCGGTGCCGCATGGCACGATCGGCCCCGTGAGCCTGTTCCTGCTTCTGGTGGCGGTCACCCTGGTCGGGGTCGTGGCCGCGGTGGCGACCGGGCGCATCCGGGGTGGGCTCGAGGCGCCGACGTCGACCCGTCCGTACCGGCGCTGCCCGAGGGGCCGCTGGACCCGGCGGACGTCGACGCCGTCCGCTTCCCCCTCGGCCTGCGCGG
Source organism: Actinomycetes bacterium (assembly GCA_046566185.1). Taxonomy (GTDB): domain Bacteria; phylum Actinomycetota; class Actinomycetes; order Actinomycetales; family SCSIO-59966; genus SCSIO-59966. The sequence goes on from JBKHXE010000001.1 coordinate 8,387, forward strand.
CTACCGGATGTACGAGGTCGACCTCGTGCTCGACCGGCTCCGTGACGCGCTCGCCGAGCGGGACGCCGAGCTCGCGTCGCTGCGGGCACGGCTCGGTGAGCGGCAGGGCGAGCAGCAGCGCGAGCGGAGCGACGAGCCGGCCGACACCACGGACGGGCGCTGACGTGGCCACCTTCGTCGTCCGGCGCGACGTCGCCGCCCCCGCGAGTGCCGTCTGGGACGCCCTCACCGACTGGCCCGCCCACGGCCGCTGGGTTCCCTTCACGACGGTCACCGTGACCGGCGGGACCGGCGGGACCGGCACGACGTTCGTCGGCCGGACGGCGCTCGGCCCGCTGGGCTTCGACGACCCGATGGAGGTCGTCCGCTGGCAGCCGCCGACGCCGGACGACGCCGGCGTCGCGACGATCCGCAAGACCGGGCGCGTGGTGCTGGGCTGGGCCGAGGCCCGCGTGGAGCCGCTCGGTCCGGGCCTCTGCCGCGTCGTGTGGACCGAGGACGTGGTGATCGCGCCCGCGGCCTGGACCGGCTGGGCCGCCCCGCTGGTGCGGCTCGGCGGGCGGCTCGCGTTCGGCTACCTCCTGCGGCGCGCGGCCCGCGAGGCGAGCGAGGCCGCTCGTGGGTGACGGCCTGGTCGTCGGGGAGGACGGCGTCCCACGCTGCGGCTGGGGGACGTCGACCGCCGACTACCGCAACTACCACGACACCGAGTGGGGCCGGCCGGTGCGCGGCGAGCGGGCGCTGTTCGAGCGCTTCACCCTCGAGGCGTTCCAGTCCGGCCTGTCGTGGCTGACGATCCTGCGCAAGCGGGAGGGCTTCCGCGCCGCCTTCGCGGGCTTCGACCCCGAGCGGGTCGCCGCCTTCGGGGACGACGACCGCGCGCGGCTGCTCGCCGACGCCGGCATCGTCCGCAACCGCGCCAAGATCGACGCGGCGATCGCGAACGCGCGGGCCGTGGTGGCGATGCGTGACGCGGTCGACGGCGGTCTGGACGCCCTCGTCTGGTCCTTCGCGCCGGCCACGACCGAGCGCGAGCCGCCCCGCACGCTGGGCGACCTCGCGGCCACCACCCCCGAGTCGGTGGCACTGGCCAAGGCCCTCAAGCGGCACGGCATGGTCTTCGTCGGGCCCACCACCGCCTACGCCGCGATGCAGGCCTGCGGACTCGTCAACGACCACCTGGCCGGGTGCGGCTTCCGGTGACGCCCACCGCCTGGCGCGCCTGGCCCGGCTGGGTGCAGGCCCTCGCCGTCTACGCGGGCGCCCGGCTGGTGGGCTTCCTCGTGCTGGAGCGGACGGCGCGCTTCCAGGTCGCCAACCCCTGGACCGACGCGGACCCCGCCTACCTGGAGTTCGCGGGGATCTGGGACGGGGACTGGTACCGCAGGATCGCCGAGCAGGGCTACCCGCTGCCGCTGCCCCTCGACGAGACCGGCGCGCCCCGGCAGAGCGAGTGGGCGTTCTACCCCGCCTACCCGTTCCTCGTGCGCGCCGTGATGACCGTGCTGGGGACCTCGTGGACGGTGACGGCGCCCGTCGTCAGCCTGCTGCTCGGCGCCGCGGCGGTGGTCGTCGTCCACCGGCTGTTCGCGCGACAGGCGGGGGAGCGCGCGGCCCTCGGCGGCGTCGTCCTGGTGTCGTTCTTCCCCACCGCGGTGGTGCTCCAGCTGGCGTACACCGAGTCCCTCGCGCTGCTGGCCCTCGCGACGTCCCTCCACCTGCTCGTCACGCGCCGCTACCTGTGGGCGGTGCCGGCCGTCGTCCTGCTGGGCTTCAGCCGCGCCGTGGCGCTGCCGTTCGCCGTCGTCGTGGCCGTGCACCTGCTGGTGCGCTGGCGGAACCGGGCCACCGACCCCTTCGGCGCCCGCGAGCGCGGGCAGGTCGTCGTGCTCGGCGCGGTCGCGGTGGCGGCGGGCGTGGCGTGGCCGGCGATCGTCGGGCTCGCCACCGGGCGGCCCACGGCGTACACGGACGTCCAGGGCGCATGGCGCGGCGGTGACACCCAGTTCCTCGTGCCGTGGTGGTCGATGGCCCAGTACCTGCTCGGCTCCTGGGTCGGCCCGGTGGCGCTCGTGCTGCTGGTGACGGCCACGGTCTGGGGGCTGACCGGGGCCCGGGCCCGCGCGGCCGGACCCGAGCTGCAGGCCTGGTGCCTGGCCTACCTGGCCTACCTGGTCGCCGTGGTGGACCCCTTCACGTCGCTGTTCCGGTTCCTGCTGCTGCTGTTCCCGGTCGGCCTGATGGTCGCCGCCGGCGTGCGCACGCGCGGGCACCTGCTGACGTGGCTGCTCGCGATGGTGTCCCTGCAGGTGGTGTGGGTGGCGTGGCTGTGGCGCTTCACCCCGCCGAGCGACTACCCGCCGTAGCCGGCGCGCGCGGCGCCGGTCAGCGGCCGGTGAACCGCGGGGGGCGCTTCTCCAGGAACGCGGCCACCGCCTCGGCGTGGTCGGCGGTGCCGCCGGTGAGGTCCATCAGCTCGGCCTCGTGGGCGAGCGCCTCCTCCAGGTGGTGGGTGGCCGAGTAGGCCACGGCCCGGCGGATCGCCCCGTACGCCACGGTCGGCCCTGCGGCCAGGCGCGAGGCCACCTCGGCGGCGCGGCCGGGCAGCTCGTCGTCCGGCACGACCTCGGTCGCCAGGCCGATGGCGAGCGCCTCGTCGGCCCGCACGGTGCGCGGCATGAGCAGCAGCTCCTTGGCTCGGGCCACGCCGACGAGGCGGGGCAGCCAGAACGAGGAGCCGGAGTCCGACGACAGCGCCACGTTCGAGAAGGCGAGGTTGAAGCCCGCGGACGCCGCGACGACCCGCACGTCGGCGGCCATCGCGAAGGCGGCACCGGCACCTGCGGCGACCCCGTTCACCCCGGCGACGACCGGCTTGGGCATCGTCGCGAGCGCCAGCGCGATCGGGTTGTAGTGCTCGGGGACCGTGCGCCACAACGTGTCCGCCTGCTCCTGCAGCAGCGTGACGTGCTCGCGCAGGTCCTGCCCCACGCAGAACGCCCGGCCGGCGCCGGTCAGCAGCACGCAGCGCACCGCCTCGTCGTCGGCCGCCTCGGTGACGGCGTCGCGCAGCTGCTCCTTCGTCGCGACGTCCAGGGCGTTCATGCTGTCCGGCCGGTCCAGGGTGATGGTGGCGACGGCCTCGGACACCTCGTACCGCACGCTGCGGGGCTCTCTCATGGCCGCCATCCTGCCGGGTGCGCCGCCGCGGGGATCGTGACGCACCGCAGAGCGCCGGTTTCCGCGCGCAGCGATCACCGGGGATAATGGCGCCGATCACGTTTCACGCCGTGGCGGGGGTGCGTCCTGTCAGGCGGGGGAGCGCCGCAGCACAGGAAGGGGTTCGGCCCATGGCCGCCATGAAGCCGAGGACCGGCGACGGCCCGCTCGAGGTCACCAAGGAGGGTCGCGGCATCGTCATGCGGATGCCGCTCGAGGGCGGGGGCCGTCTGGTGGTCGAGATGTCGGCCGACGAGGCCAGCGACCTGGGTGACGCCCTCAAGGCGGCCGTCGGCTGACGGCACCCGCACCGGAGACCCCGGAGCCCGCACCTCGGGCCCGGGGTCTCGGCGTGTCGGGGCGGAGACGGGGTGCGGCGCCCGCCCGGCTAGGGTCGACAGGACCCCACCCCTGAACGATCGAGGAGCAACGGTGCCCCTGCCGACCGTCCGCACCACGGCCACGCGCGACCTCACCGGCCACGACGCGGACGTGCTCGCGGTGCCCCTCTCGCCGTCCGCCGACGGTCCCCTGCCGGGCCCCGGGACGGCGGAGGCCGCGGCGGCGTACCGGCTCGACCTGGCGAGCGTCGTCGAGCAGGCGGGCGCGTCGGGCAGCGCCGGCGCCGTCGCCACCGTGCCGGTCACGGCGGACGACGGCCTGCCGTCGCGGCTGCTGCTCGTCGGCACCGGCGACGGCTCGCCGGTCGACCTGCGCCGCGCCGGCGCGGCGCTCGCCCGCGCCACCCGTGGCCGGGAGCGGCTGGCGACCCCGGCGGTGGCGGGGGCGGACGCCGACCAGGTGGCGGCCTTCACCGAGGGCCTGCTGCTCGCCGCGTACAGCCCGCCGCGCACGGGCGTCACGGAGGGGCCGAAGCCCCCGGTCGGTGACGTGGTGCTGCTGGGCCAGGGACGGCGCGGTGAGCAGGCCGTGGACGCCGCCGCCGTCGCCGCCGCGGCGACGTGGCGGGTGCGCGACCTCGCCAACACGCCCTCGTCCACCAAGAACCCGGCGTGGGTCGCCGAGCAGGCGGTCGCGGCCGCCGCCGGCGTGGACGGCGTGGCCGTCGAGGTGCTGGACGAGCGCCGGCTGGCGGCCGAGGGCTTCGGCGGCCTGCTCGCCGTCGGCGGCGGCTCGGCGTCGCCGCCGCGGCTCGTCACGGTCGGCTGGACGCCCAAGGGCCGGCGCGGCCGGCACGTCGTCCTCGTCGGCAAGGGGATCACGTACGACACCGGGGGGCTGTCGATCAAGCCGCGTGAGGCCATGGTGCCGATGAAGACCGACATGGCCGGCGCCGCCGTCGCCCTCGCGGCGGTGCTCGCCGCGGCCCGGCGCGGCGTCCGGCACCGGGTCACGGCGCTGCTGCCGCTCGCCGAGAACGCGGTGTCCGGGTCGAGCTACCGGCCCGGCGACGTCGTGCGGGTCTGGGGCGGCACCACGGTCGAGGTGGCGAACACCGACGCCGAGGGGCGCCTGGTGCTGGCCGACGCCATGGCCTGGGCCGACGCCACGCTCGACCCCGACGTGCTGGTCGACGTCGCCACCCTCACCGGCGCGGCGTCGCTGGGGCTCGGCCGCCGGCACGCCGCCCTCTACACCGCGGACGACGCCCTGGCAGCCGGCCTGGAGGCCGCCGCCGCGGCCACCGGCGAGCGGGTCTGGCGGATGCCGCTGGTCGAGGACTACCGCCGGGCCCTCGACTCGGAGGTCGCCGACCTGCGTCACGTGCCCAGCGACCCGAAGGTCGGCGGCGGGTCGATCACCGCCGCGCTGTTCCTGCGCGAGTTCGCCGGCGCCCGGCGCTGGGTGCACCTCGACATCGCCGGGCCGGCGCGCGCCGACAAGGACGAGCACGAGGTGACCAAGGGCGCGAGCGGCTTCGGCGCCCGCCTCCTGCTGCGCTGGCTCGAGGACCTCAGGTAGACCGGACGACGGCCACCAGGAGGCCGTCGCCGGTCGGCAGCATCGCCGGCACGAGCCGCTCGTTCTCGCGCACCCGCTTGCCCATCTCGCGGATCGCGGTCGTCGTCTCGTCCCGCTGCGCGGGGTCGGCGACCTTGTCGTGCCAGAGCGCGTTGTCGACGGCCAGCACGCCCCCCGGGCGCAGCAGCCGCAGCGCCTGCTCGAGATAGGCGTCGAAGTCGCGCTTGTCGGCGTCCAGCAGCACGAGGTCGTACGCGCCGTCGGTGAGGCGGGGCAGGACGTCGAGCGCCCGTCCGGTGATCAGGCGGGTCCGGTTGGGCCGGATGCCGGCCTCGGCGAAGGTCTCCCGGGCCGCCCTCTGGTGCTCGGGCTCGACGTCGATGGTGGTGAGCACGCCGTCGTCCGGCATGCCGCCGAGCAGGTAGAGGCCGGAGACGCCGGTGCCGGTACCCACCTCGACGACGGTGCGGGCGCCGACCGCGGCGGCCAGCACGCGCAACGCGGCGCCCGTGCCGGCGCCGACCGGCGTGCAGCCGAGCTCCTCGGCCCGTGCCCGCGCCCGCTCGACGACCTCGTCCTCGGGCAGGTACTGCTCGGCGTAGGCCCAGCTGGCGGGCTTGGCAGCGCTGATGACGCACCTCTTCTCTGCGGCTGCTCGGGCGTCCGGTCGCGGACGGTGCCACCCTAGTCACCCACGCCTCCCAGGTGGTTCCCAGGAAGGTGGGGAACTCTGGGCGCCAGGACGGCGTTCGCAGGGAGGCCATGGTGGAGACCGAGCACGAGATGCCCGACGACCAGCCGCGCGGCGCTGCCGGCGCGCCCTGGACGCCGCCGACGTGGGAGCAGATCGTCCGCGACCAGTCCGCGCGGGTCTACCGCCTGGCGTACCGCCTGACCGGCAACCGGCACGACGCCGAGGACCTCACGCAGGAGGTCTTCGTGCGCGTGTTCCGCTCGCTGTCGTCGTACACCCCCGGCACCTTCGAGGGCTGGATCCACCGGATCACGGTCAACCTCTTCCTCGACTCGGTGCGCCGCAGGCAGCGGATCCGCTTCGACACGCTCGGCGACGACGCCCACGACCGGCTGCCCGGCACGGACGTCGGCCCCGAGCGCGCCTTCGAGCACGCCAACCTCGACTACGACGTCCAGGACGCCCTCAACCAGCTGCCGCCCGACTTCCGCGCGGCCGTCGTCCTGTGCGACGTCGAGGGCCTGTCCTACGAGGAGATCTCGGCGACCCTGGGCATCAAGCTCGGCACGGTGCGGTCCCGCATCCATCGCGGCAGGGCCCAGCTGCGCGAGCTGCTGGCCCACCGCGCCCCCGTCGGCGCCCAGAACCCGGGAGGGGCCGGCCGGTGACACATCTCGGTGAACGGGTCACCGCCCTCGTCGACGGGCGCCTGGTCCAGGACGCCGCCGAGCGGGCGCTCGTGCACCTCGCCGAGTGCGCCACCTGCCGCGAGGCGGTGGCGGCCGAGCGGGCCGCGCGCCGCGCCCTGCGGGACGCGCCCGCGCCCGCGCCGCCCCCCGAGCTCGTGCGCCGGCTGCTCGAGATGGGCGGCCCCGCGGGCCCCCTGTCCCCGCGCGCTGGGCACGTCCCGGGCGCCGCGCGGCCGGTGCCGCTGCCGCCGCCCGGTGCGCCGTGGGAGGCCCGGCCCGCGGGCCGCTCGGACCGCGTCCGACCCGGGGGACGCCGCCGCCTGCGCACCGCCGCGACCGGGGTGCTGTCCGTCGCCACCCTCGGACTCGTCGGCCTGCTGCTCGTCGGGTCGCTCGGGCGCGAGGCACCCGACCCGGTCGCGCTCGGCGCGGCCTCCCTGTCGCCGGGCCTGCCCGCGTCGTCCGGCGACCGGGTCGACGTCCTCGACGACACCGAGCTGGCGTCCCTGCGGGTCGACGGCTGGCCCTGCCCCGACGTGCTGGGTGACCGGCTGCCGCTCGTCGACGCCCGTCGCGTCGAGGTCGGCGGCGCCCCCGTGCTGCACCTGACGTACTCCGACGGCAGCGCGACGGTCTCGGTCGTGGAGCACCGGGGTCGCCTCGACGCCGCCCAGGCGGCCGCCTTCGCCCGGATGGTCGACGTGGGGGCCCGCGCGTCGGGGCGGGACGACGACGTCCCCTGGCACGCGGTGTGGCAGAGCGGCGACGTGGTCGTCGCGGTCGTGGCCGAGGGCCCGCCGTCCGTGGTGTCGCAGGCCGTCGAGGGGCTGCCGCACGACGAGCCGGCGCTCGGCTGGTGGGACCGTGTCGAGCACGGGGCCGACGTGGTCGGCGCCCTGCTGCGCGGCTCCTGAGCCAGCGCGGCACACTGGTCCCTGGCCGGCGGACGACACGCGCAGGAGGACGACGCATGGGCGAGCAGCCCTCGGGGGGGCCGTCGTGGTGGCGGGCGCCGGACGACAGGCGCGACGACGACCCCGGGCCCCGGGAGCCCGCGGAGCAGGTCGCGACGTCGCAGGGGCCGGCGCGCCCGGGGGACACCCAGCCGCTGCAGACCTCCGACACGCGCCCGCTCGACCCCTGGGGCACCCTGCCGGCCGACCGTCCTGCCGCTCCCCCGTCCCCGACCGGTCCGCTCGCCGGGTACGCGGGGCCGGGCTTCCCTGCCGCGCCCGGGCTGCCCGCCGGGCCCGGGCAGCCGAGCGGCACCCGAGGTCGTGGCCGGGGACGGGCCCTGCTGGTCGTCCTCGGCGTGGGCGCCCTGCTCCTCGCGAGCCTGAGCGCCGGGTACGCCGGCGCGGCGCTCTACGACGCCCGGGAGGGTGCGGCGCCGTCGCTCGAGGTCCAGCGGCCGAGCGGCCCGGCGCAGGAGCGACCGGCCGGCTCGGTCGCCGGTGTCGCCGCCAGGGTGCTGCCCAGTGTCGTGTCCATCGAGGTCGTGTTCTCCGGAGGGCAGGGCAGCGGGTCGGGCTTCGTCATCGGCGAGGGCGGGTACGTCCTGACGAACAACCACGTGGTGGCGCAGGCGGCGGACGGCGGCGAGATCGTCGTGGTGTTCTCCGACGGCAGCCAGCAGGAGGCCGAGGTCGTCGGGCGCACCACCGGGTACGACCTCGCCGTGCTGCGGGTGAACCGGACCGACCTGCCGGCGCTGGAGTTCGCGGACTCCTCCGGCGTGGTCGTCGGCGACCCCGTCGTCGCGGTGGGCGCGCCGCTCGGGCTGGAGAGCACGGTGACCTCGGGGATCGTCAGCGCCCTCAACCGTCCGGTGTCGGCCGGGGAGGGCAACGACAGCGCCTTCATCAACGCCATCCAGACCGACGCCGCGATCAACCCCGGCAACTCCGGCGGCCCGCTCGTCGACCTGCAGGGCCGCGTCGTCGGGGTCAACTCGGCGATCGCCCGGGCCCCGGGCACCGGCGTCCAGGGCGGCGGCAACATCGGCCTCGGCTTCGCCATCCCCAGCGACCAGGCGGTGCGCACCGCGCAGGAGATCATCGATACCGGGCGCGCCACGTACCCGGTGATCGGCGTGCTGCTGGACACCTCCTACCGCGGCGAGGGCGTCAAGGTCGTGGACGAGCCGCAGGACGACCGGCCCGTCATCACGCCCGGCGGCCCGGCGGACCGGGCGGGCATCCGGCCCGGGGACCTGATCGTCGCGTTCGAGGGCCGTCCGGTGACCGACCCGGACGAGCTCATCGTCGCCATCCGCGCGCAGCGCCCCGGGGACACCGTGACGCTGACGGTCCGGCGGGACGGCGAGGACCTCGAGATCCAGCTGGAGCTCGACGAGGCCGAGAGCGACTGACGGCGTGCGGACCCTCGACGCCGCCTCGTTAGGCTGAGCCCGTGTTCGGCATCAACGGCGGCGAGTTCGTCGTGTTGCTCGTGGTCGCCCTGCTCGTCATCGGGCCGGAGCGGCTTCCGCAGTACTCCGCGCAGCTGGCGCGCTTCGTCAAGGACGTGCGACGGATGGCGCTGAACGCCCGCGAGCAGGTGCGCGACGAGATGGGGCCGGACTTCGACGACGTCGACTGGCGCAAGCTCGACCCGCGTCAGTACGACCCCCGCCGCATCGTGCGTGACGCGCTGTCCGAGGCGTGGGAGGACGAGACGCCCACCAAGCCCGTGTCGCGCCGTCCGTCCACCCGCCCGACGACCCCCCGCCCGGCGCCGTTCGACGACGAGGCGACCTGACGGGATCCCTGGGACGGCGGTCAGCGGGCGACGGGTGACAGGCCCAGGGAGCGGCCGGCCAGGCCGCGAGCGCGCCGCGAGAGCTGGCGAGCGACGCCGCGCAGCGCGACGGCGGCGGGCGAGTCGGGGTTCGACAGCACGACCGGCGTGCCGGCGTCCCCGCCCTCGCGCAGCGAGACGTCGACCGGCACCTGGCCGAGCAGCGGCACGTCGGTGCCGATCGCGCGCCCGAGCCGCTCGGCGACCTGGGCTCCGCCGCCGCTGCCGAACAGCTCCATCCGCGAGCCGTCGGGCAGCTCGAGCCACGACATGTTCTCCACCACGCCGACGACGTGCTGGTGGGTCTGCAGCGCGATGGCGCCGGCGCGCTCGGCCACCTCGGCGGCGGCGGTCTGCGGCGTGGTGACGACGAGCACCTCGGCGCCCGGCAGCAGCTGGGCGACGCTGATCGCGATGTCTCCGGTGCCCGGGGGCAGGTCGAGCAGCAGGACGTCGAGGTCGCCGAAGAAGACGTCCGAGAGGAACTGCTGCAGCGCCCGGTGCAGCATCGGCCCCCGCCACACGACGGGCTGGTTGCCGGGCACGAACATGCCGATCGAGATGACCTTCACGTCGTGCGCGACCGGCGGCAGGATCATGTCGTCGACGCGGGTGGGCGCCTGCTCGACGCCGAGCATGCGGGGCACCGAGAAGCCGTAGACGTCGGCGTCCACGACCCCGACGCGCAGGCCGTCTGCGGCCATCGCCGCCGCGAGGTTGACGGTGACCGACGACTTGCCGACCCCGCCCTTGCCGGACGCCACCGCGTACACGCGGGTCAGCGACCCGGGCCGCGCGAACGGGATCTCCCGCTCGACCTGGCCGCCGCGCAGCTTCTCCTTCAGGCCCTGCCGCTGCTGGTCGCTCATCACGTCGAGCGTCACGCGGACGCCGGTCACCCCGGGGACCGCCGAGACCTCGGCGGTGACGTCGCGCGTGATGGTGTCGCGCATCGGGCACCCGGCGACGGTGAGGTAGACGGTGACGTCGACGCTGCCGTCACCGGCCACCTCCACCGACTTCACCATGTCGAGGTCGGTGATCGGGCGGCGGATCTCGGGGTCGTTGACGCGGGTCAGCGCCTCGCGGACGGCGTCGACTGTCGGGGCGGGCATGCCCCCAGCGTAGGTGGGGCCGGTGGGCACGTCGGGTCGGGGGAGGCGCCGGTCACGCGTCCGCGCGGCACCAGGGGCAGATCCGCCAGTCCGGGTCCAGCGTGCGACCGCAGGCGCAGTGCCCCCGGTCGAGCGTCGCGGCGCACCACGGGCAGGCCACCATGTCCGCCGCCACGGTGCGCTCGCAGGCGGGGCAGTGCCGGCCGCCCGCGTGGTCGTCGCTGTGGGTGACCCGCACGGCCTCCTCGAACGTCGTCTCGCCGCGCTTGGCCTTCTCGATGGCCGCGGCGCGCAGCGTGAGCATGCCCGCGGACCGCGCCCGCGCGCCGACCGCCGACTCCGACGGGTCCTTCATCAGCACCTGCCGCATCGCGGCGTCCACCTCGAGCACCTCGTAGACCGCCGTCCGGCCGCGGTAGCCGGTGTCTCCGCACTCGGAGCACCCGAGGCCCCGCAGCGGCGTCGCGTCGAGGATGTCGTCGATGCGCAGGCCGAGCAGGGTCAAGGTGGTCTCGTCGGGGATGTAGCCGTCGGCGCACGTCTCGCACGGGCGTCGCACGAGACGCTGCGCGACGGCCGCCGTCAGGGACGACGCGACGAGGAACGGCTCGACGCCCATGTCGACGAGCCGGGTGAGGGCCGCCACCGCCGAGTTCGTGTGCAGGGTGGTCAGCACCAGGTGGCCGGTGAGCGAGGCCTTGAGGGCGAGCTCGGCGGTCTCGGCGTCACGGACCTCGCCGACCAGCACGATGTCCGGGTCCTGCCGCAGGATCGACCGGAGCCCTGCCTGGAACGTCATGCCGGACTTGACGTTCACCTGCACCTGGGTGATGCCGGGCAGCTGCACCTCGACCGGGTCCTCGAGCGTGACGATGTTCTTCTCGGGGGAGAGGATCTCGGCGATCGCCGAGTACAGCGTGTTCGTCTTGCCGGACCCGGTGGGCCCGGTGATCAGCACCAGACCCTGGGGCACCGCCAGCGCCGACCGGAACACCGACAGCTGGTGGTCCTCGAAGCCGAGCGAGCCGAGGGACGGCACGTTGTCACCCCGGGTGAGCAGCCGGATGACCACCTTCTCGCCGTGCAGGCTCGGCAGCGTGGAGACGCGGCAGTCGATCGCGGCTCCGTCCACGACGATCCTCGCCCGGCCGTCCTGCGGCACCCGCCGCTCCGCGATGTCGAGCCCGGACATGATCTTGATGCGGCTGATCACGGACGGCGCGACCCGCCGCGACGTCGTCATGACGTCGCGCAGCAGCCCGTCGACCCGGTACCGCACCTTGAGGGTGTCGCGGCCGACCTCGACGTGGATGTCGGACGCCCGCAGGCGTGCCGCGTCGGCGAGGACCTTGTTGACGAGCCTGACGATGGGCGCGTCGTCCTCGAAGCCGGCCAGCGGGCCCGGGTCGTCGTCCAGGTCGGCGGCGCCGTCGATGATCGAGGTGAAGCTGCCGGCGTCCTCACCGAGGGACCACGCCCGCGCGAGGTGGTCGCGGATCTGGGTGTCGGTGGCCACGACCACGGTCAGCTCGGCCCCGGTGTGCAGGCGGACGTCGTCCAGCGCGAGCACGTCGGTGGGGTCGCTGACCGCCACCGTGAGCCCCTGCTCCGTCCGGTCGATGACCAGGCAGCGGCTCCGCTCGGCGACGTGCTGCGGGATGAGGCGGACGACGTCCGGCGCCGGGGCGCGCTTGCTGAGGTCGATGGTGGGCAGCCCCAGGTGCGCGGCGAGCGCCATGCTGACCATCCGCTCGTCGGCGTAGCCGAGCTCGACCAGCAGCTCCCCCAGGCGACGCCGCGGACCGGTCATCTCCCGCTGCTGGGCCAGGACGGCGTGCAGCTCGTCGAGGGTGAGAACGCCGGCCTCGACGAGGACGTCGCCCAGCCGCTTACGGGTGTACAGCTCGGTCACCCGTGTGGTGTCGGCACGTTCATGCCGGGGGTTGACCTCCGCGGCGCTGACCGTCCACATCGGGACCGCGGTCGGGCTGCCGGCGCAGCTCGTCGAGCTCCTCGACGAGGTTCCGCAGCTCGCCGCGCAGGAAGTCGCGGGTGGCGACGTCCCGCATGGCGATCCGCAGGGCGGCGACCTCGCGGGCCAGGTACTCGGTGTCGGCGAGGTTGCGCTCGGCCCGCTGACGATCCTGCTCGAACGACACGCGGTCCCGGTCGTCCTGCCGGTTCTGCGCGAGCAGGATGAGCGGCGCCGCGTAGGAGGCCTGCAGCGAGAGGATGAGTGTCAGCAGCGTGTAGTTGAGCTCGCGCGGGTCGAACTGCAGCGGCTCGGCGGCGAACGTGTTCCACGCCAGCCACAGGGTGACGAACGCCGTCATGTAGACGAGGAAGCGTGGCGTCCCCATGAAGCGCGCGAAGCGCTCCGACCAGCGACCGAAGGCCTCGGGGTCGACGCTCGGGGTGCGCACCAGCGCGCGGCGTGTCTCCCGCGGGGTGTCGAGCCCCTCGCCGCGGCGCCCTTGCCGGCGCCGGCGCAGGTGCCGGTGCCGCTGGTCGCGGTCCCGCTCGTCAGCCACGGCCGGACTCCGGCTCGTGCCCCTCGGCGTGCAGGTCGTCCTGCTCCCGCCAGTCCTCCGGGAGGATGTGGTCGAGCACGTCGTCGACCGTGACGACGCCGAGCAGTCGCCCGTCCTCGTCGGTCACCGGCACCGACACGAGGTTGTAGGTGGCCAGGCGCCGCGTGACGAGGCCGAGCGGGGCCGTGACGCCGACCGGTTCGATGTCCGCGTCGAGGATGCCGCCGATCGGCTCGTGCGGCGCCTCGCGCAGCATCCGCTGGATGTGGACGACGCCCAGCAGGCGCCCGGTCGGTGTCTCCAGCGGCGGGCGGCAGACGAACACCGCCGCCGCGAGCGCGGGCGACAGCTCGGAGCGGCGCACGTGGGCCAGCGCCTCGGCCACCGTGGCCTCGGGGCCCAGGATGACCGGCTCGGTGGTCATGAGGCCGCCGGCGGTGTCCTCGTCGTAGGCGAGCAGGCGCCGGACGTCGCGCGCCTCGTCCGGCTCCATCAGGCCGAGCAGCTGCTCCTGCTGGTCCTGCGGCAGCTCGCCGAGCAGGTCCGCCGCGTCGTCCGGCTGCATCGCCTCCAGGACGTCGGCGGCGCGCTCGCGGCCGAGGGCGGACAGGATCTCCACCTGGTCGTCGTCCGGCAGCTCCTCCAGCACGTCGGCGAGCCGCTCGTCGTCGAGGGCGGCCGCCACCTCCTGCCGGCGCTTGGTCGGCAAGTTGTTCAGCACGTCGGCGAGGTCGGCGGCGTTGAGCTTCTCCATGGCGGCCAGGAGGTTGGCCGCGCCCTGGCCCTGCTCGGGCAGCGTGAAGCCGGTCACCTCGTCCCACTCGAGCTCGCTGACCTGGCCGCGGCGGGCCCGCAGGCCCCGCCCCGGCTCGCGGACGGCGACGCGGGTGACGAGCCAGTCGCGGTTGCGCTGCTGGAGGATCGCGACGTCGATGACCTCCACGGTCGCCCCGTCCTCGAGCCTCGTCACCTGCCGGTCGAGCAGC
>JBKHXE010000002.1:0-7455 GCA_046566185.1 Actinomycetes bacterium
GGAGCCGAGCTCGTACAAGGCACTCATCTTCGCCGACCCCCAGGCGCGGACCCTGGCGGAGGAGGCCGACATGCGCACCGACGTCATCAACGAGCTCGTCGGCACCGACGCGTCGTTCGGCATCACCGCCGGTGACGTCGTCAACGACCCGCTGGACCTGTTCGGCCCCCACAACGAGAACTTCTCCGCGATGGGCGTGCCGTGGTGGAACCTCCCCGGGAACCACGACATGAACTACGACGTCCCCGACGACACCTACGCCACCGAGACCTACAAGAGCGTGTTCGGGCCGACCGACTACTCCTTCGAGTACGGCCAGGTCCACTACGTCAACATGGACAACGTCCACTACCTCGGCCAGGGCAAGGGCTACATCGGCTACCTCGACGAGCGCAGGCTGGAGTGGCTGAGGAACGACCTCGCGGTCGTGCCCAAGAACAAGCTCATCGTCCTCACCACCCACATCCCGCTGCGGACGCAGGCCATCGGCGGGGCCAACATCAACACGACCAACCTCGACGAGCTCCTCGAGATCCTCGAAGGTCGCGACCACGTCTTCAGCAGCTCGGGACACGACACGTCCAACAGCTGGCAGACCTACCTCGAGCCCGGCGAGGAGAGCCCCACGCCGCCGGGCGTGAACCCGGTGGTCTGGGAGGGCAAGAACCCGTTCCACCACCAGGTGCTCGCCGAGGTCCGCGGCAGCGGCTGGACCTCCGGCCCCGAGGACGAGCGCGGCGTCCCGGCGGCCGACATGGCCGACGGCAACCCGAACGGCTACTACTACCTGGACGTCGCCGGGCACACCTACAGCATGCGGTTCAAGCCGGCCAGCCTGCCCGAGGACTTCCAGATGCGGATGACGTTCCGCGGCGGGGAGGGCAACGTCACCCTCGCCGACGGAACCCCCGCCTGGATCCCCTCGGGTCCCAGCGGTTCTCAGGGCATCGACCCGGCGCCGGCGTTCGACGCCGACGACTGGACCGAGGAGCAGCCACCGCTGCTCGAGGTGAACGTCTTCGACGGCGGCGAGAAGCACGACGTCGCGGTGCGGTTCGACCGCGGCGCGTTCACGCCGATGGACTACAACCCGCCGTCGTTCGGCCTCACCGACGGGGACCCGAACGGCAACCTCGACACGTACCTGCTGGGGATGCGGGAGCTGCTCGAGTCGAACCTGCCGGCCCGTCCGCAGCCCTCGTCGCACATCTGGACCGCGCCGGTGCCCGCCGGTCTCGAGCCGGGTGAGCACGTGGTGACGATCCGCAGCACCGACCCCTACGGGCGCACGACCGAGAGCTCGCAGGTGTTCCGGGTCCTCGCCGACTGACCTGGATCGGCGCGCTGCGCACTGCCCCGGTGCCCGGTCTCCGTGACCGGGCACCGGGGCACGCTCGTCCCGGGTAGCGTCTCAAGCCCTGCCGGGCGCGTGTCGACGCGTTCCGGGTGAGCTTCGAGTCTGGGGACGCCGTAGTGGCCCGCCGCATCCTGCTCGCCGTCCTCGGGCTGGCGTCGTTCGTGCTGGTCCTGGCCGGCGGCGTGACCGGTGGCCTCGGCGGCGGTCTGCTGATGCTCGGCCTGCCCCTGTTCGCGCTGGGCCTCGGCGCCACCGTCGTCGGGCGGGTGCGGTGGGCGTTCATCGCCTCGCGCCGGGTGGGCCTCGGGGTCCTGGTGGCCGGACTGACGGCGATCGGCGTCGGCGGCGTCGTGTCGCCGGCACCGGACGCCGCACCCGTCGCCGAGGTCGACGTGGCCCCGGACGCCGCTGGGACGAGCAGCCCGCCGCTCACCACGACTGCCCCTCGCCGACGACTGCCCTCTCGCCGACGACTGCCCCCTCGCCGACGACCACGCCGCCGCAGCCACCGCCACCGAGCCCCGCACCGTCCGCTCGCTCGGTCGAGGAGCAGATCGCCGGCGCGGGAGACGCCACGGCCCTCGCGCTGCTCGGCACCCTCGAGGTCAAGGGACGCGCCCCGCGCACCGGCTACGACCGCGACCTGTTCGGCCCGCGCTGGGCCGACACCGACCGCAACGGGTGCGACACCCGCAACGACACGCTGCGGCGGGACCTGACCGGCGTCGTCCTGAAGCCCGGCACCAACGGCTGCGTCGTGCTCTCCGGGTCGTTCGTCGAGCCGTACTCCGGAGCGCACGTCGACTTCGTGCGCGGCCAGGGCACCAGCGAGCTGGTCCACATCGACCACGTCGTCGCCCTGTCGGACGCGTGGCAGAAGGGCGCCCAGCAGTGGACGCCGCAGCGCCGGCTGGCCTTCGCCAACGACCCGCTCAACTTGCTGGCGGCCGACGGAGCACTGAACCAGCAGAAGGGCGACGGGGACGCCGCGACCTGGCTGCCGCCGAACAAGGCCTTCCGCTGCGCGTACGTGGCCCGTCAGGTCGCCGTGAAGGCCAAGTACGGCGCCTGGGTGACGGCCGCCGAGCGGGACGCTGTCGCTCGGGTGCTGTCCGCGTGCCCCGACGAGCCGGCGCCGAGCAGTGACGCGCCGGTGGAGGCCCCGATCGCGGCTCCACCGGCTCCGGCTCCCGCTCCTTCGGCGCCGGCCGCGGCGTCCGACTGCGACCCCGCCTATCCCGACGTCTGCATACCGCCCCCGTCGCGGGTCGGCGACCTGGACTGTGGCGACATCCCGCACCGGCGGTTCACCGTGCTGGCACCGGATCCGCACCGCTTCGACGGCCGGGACGGCGACGGCATCGGCTGCGAGAGCTAGCGACCGGCGCCGGATCCGGTGACCTCCCGCACCAGCAGCGCGACGCGCAGGGCGAGCGCGGAGTCCGGGTCGTCCAGCGACACACCGAGCACGCGCTCGATCGTCGAGAGCCGCGCGTACAGCGTGGGCCGGCTGAGGTTGGCCGCCCGCGCGGCCGCGGTCTTGTCGCCGCCGGACGCCAGGTACTGCGCGAGGGTGCCGACGAGGTCGCTGCCGCGCTCGGCGTCGTGCGCGAGGAGTGGGCCGAGCTCGGCCTCGGCGAACGCGAGCACGCGCGGGTCGCCACCGAGCAGCGCGACCAGGCCCCGCAGCCGGACGTCGCGGCTGCGGTAGACGTCCCGCGGCCGGGTCGCCCGCAGCGCCACGCCCTGCTCGGCGACGCGGCCGGCCTCGCGCAGGCAGGCGCCGGCGTCCTCGAGCCGCGACGTCTCGCCGCCGACGCCGACGGCGTACTCGTCGGCCCAGTCGCTCACCGCCAGCCGGGTGCGCAGCGCCGCGGCGAACCGCTCGATCGCCCGGTCGGTGCTTCGCCCGGCCGGCACGGCGGCCAGCAGCAGCACCTGCCCGGGCCGCAGTGGGGAGCCGACCGCCGCGAGTCCCGCCTGGGTGCAGGCCGCGACGACGGCGGCGTGCAGCGACCGGTCGCGCTCCTGCGCCGCGATCGGCTCCAGCGGCGCGGCGGGCGGCGAGTGCACCGCGACGCCGACGAACGTCTGCCGCGCCGTGGGGAGGCCGAGCCCCTCCACCCGGGCCCGCAGCCCCCGCGCGTCCGGCGCCGCGCTGCTCGTCAGGTCGGTCAGCAGCCCGCGGTGCGCCTGCTGCACCAGGCCGGCGCGGTCGCGCTCCAGCAGGCGGTTGATCGCCAGGGCGTCGGCGGCTCGCTCGACGAGCATCCGCAGCCGCGCGTCGTCCGAGGCGAGCGGCAGCACGAGCCGGCCCCAGCTCTCGTGCGGCGGCCCCGCCGGCGTCACGAGCCATCCCTCGGGCCCGACCAGGTCGGTGGACGACGTCGGGCCGGCCAGGCGCGAGCGGGCCTCCCAGCCCTCGAGCAGGTCCGCGACCTGCGCCGGGTCGGCGGCGTAGGCGACGACGCGGTGCGAGGGGTCCTCGAGGACGACGGGGACGCCGGCCAGCTCGGCGAGCAGGTCGAGGATCTGCTGCACCGACGCGCCGGCGACACTGAGCCGGGTGAACTCGCGGTGCGCCCGCTCCGACAGCTGCAGCGCCTCGTGCTGGGCGTCGACGATGAGGGCGTGCACGGTCTCGGTGACCGACACGAACCGCACCGTGCGGCGCAGCGCGATGACCGGCAGGCCGTGCTGCCGGCCGGTCGCGACGATGCTCGCCGGCACCTGGGCGAAGCGCCGTCCCAGCTCGATCACCAGCCCGCAGGCGCCCGCCTCGGCCAGGTCGCGAACGTACGCGGCGAGCTCACGCGACGACTCGGGCAGCGCCACGCCGGTGGTGAGCACGAGCTCCCCGCCGTGCAGCAGCGACGCCAGGTCGGGGACCTCGCCGACGTGCACCCACCGCACCGGGCGGTCGAGGTGCTCGGTGCCCGCCAGCACCAGCGGCCGGCCGCTCTCGACGACCGGCAGCGCCAGGACGTCGGAAAGCGTCGGCTGCACTGACACACCGTAAAGCAGGCAGGAGAGGTCTTGACAGCGTGCTCCTTGTCGGTGGCCGCCGGCGACACCCAGACTGCCAGCCATGACGGACGCACGCACCGAGCGACGCATCGACCACTGGATCGGCGGCAAGCCCTGGACCGGCGAGCCCGAGCGCACCGGTGAGGTCTACGACCCCGCCACCGGTGAGGTGACCGGCCGGGTGGCCCTGGCAGGCGTCGCCGAGGTCGACGCCGCCGTCGCCGCCGCCGAGCAGGCCTGGCAGACCTGGCGCCACGTCTCGTTGACCAAGCGGGTGCAGGTCCTCTTCGCGTTCCGCGAGATCCTCAACGCCCGCAAGCAGGAGCTGGCCGAGGTCATCACCTCCGAGCACGGCAAGGTCGTCTCCGACGCTCTCGGCGAGGTGACGCGCGGTCTGGAAGTCGTCGAGTTCGCCTGCGGCGCACCGCACCTGCTGAAGGGTGGCTTCTCCGAGGGCGTGTCCACCGGGGTCGACACCTACTCGATCCGCCAGCCGCTCGGCGTCGTCGGCATCATCTCGCCGTTCAACTTCCCGGCCATGGTCCCGATGTGGTTCTTCCCGCTCGCCATCGCGACCGGCAACACCGTCGTCCTCAAGCCCAGTGAGAAGGACCCGTCGGCCGCGGTGCTGCTCGCCGAGATGTGGGCCGAGGCCGGCCTGCCGGACGGCGTCTTCAACGTCGTCCACGGCGACAAGGTCGCCGTCGACCGGCTGCTCGAGCACCCCGACGTCCGGGCCCTGTCGTTCGTCGGCTCCACCCCGATCGCCCGCTACGTCTACGAGACCGGCACCCGGCACGGCAAGCGCGTGCAGGCCCTCGGCGGCGCCAAGAACCACATGGTCGTGCTGCCGGACGCCGACCTCGACCTGGCCGCCGACGCCGCCGTCAACGCCGGCTTCGGCTCGGCCGGCGAGCGGTGCATGGCGATCTCGGTGCTCGTCGCCGTCGAGCCGGTCGCCGACGAGCTGGTCGCCCGCATCACGAGCCGGATGGGCCAGCTGCGCACCGGCGACGGCCGGCGCGGCTGCGACATGGGCCCGCTCGTCACGCAGGCTCACCGCGACAAGGTCGCCTCCTACCTCGACGCGGGCGTCGAGGCCGGCGCCGAGCTCGTCGTCGACGGCCGCGACGTCCGGCCGGACGGCGAGGAGAACGGCTTCTGGCTCGGGCCCACGCTGTTCGACCGCGTCACCCCGGACATGTCGGTGTACACCGACGAGATCTTCGGGCCGGTGCTGTCCGTCGTCCGCGCCGGCTCCTACGACGAGGCGCTGGAGCTGGTGAACGCCAACCCGTACGGCAACGGGACGGCCATCTTCACCAACGACGGGGGAGCCGCGCGCCGCTACCAGAACGAGGTCGAGGTCGGCATGGTCGGCGTCAACGTGCCGATCCCCGTGCCGATGGCCTACTACTCCTTCGGCGGCTGGAAGCACAGCCTGTTCGGTGACGCGCACGCGCACGGGATGGACGGCGTCCACTTCTACACGCGCGGCAAGGTCGTCACGTCGCGGTGGCTGGAGCCGTCGCACGGCGGCCTCAACCTCGGCTTCCCGACGCAGCAGTGACCGCCATGACCACGACGACGACCGACCTCGACGCCCTGACCCCCCAGCAGGTCTACGAGCTCGACCGCGCGCACGTCTTCCACTCCTGGTCGGCGCAGGGGGCGATCCGGCCGATGGTCGTCACGCGCGCCGAGGGCTCCTACGTCTGGGACGGCGAGGGCAACCGCCTGCTCGACCTGTCGTCCCAGCTCGTCAACACCAACATCGGCCACCAGCACCCGCGGGTCGTCGCCGCCATCAAGGAGCAGGCCGACCGGCTGTGCACCGTGGCGCCGCAGCACGCGAACGCCGCCCGCGGCCGCGCCGCGCAGCTCATCGCCGAGCTCGCGCCGGGCGAGCTCGACCGGGTGTTCTTCACCAACGGCGGTGCGGACGCCGTCGAGCACGCGGTGCGGATGGCACGGCTGCACACCGGCCGTCACAAGGTGCTCTCCCGCTACCGCAGCTACCACGGCGGCACGCACCTCGCGGTCAACCTCACCGGCGACCCGCGCCGCTGGCCGTCCGACACCGGCAGCGCCGGCGTCGTGCACGTCGACGGGCCGTTCCTGTACCGCTCGCCGTTCCACTCCGAGAACGAGCAGCAGGAGTGCGAGCGGGCGCTCGAGCACCTCGAGCGTGTCATCGCCTTCGAGGGGCCGTCGACGATCGCCGCGATCGTGCTGGAGACGGTGCCCGGCACGGCGGGCATCATGCCGCCGCCGCCCGGCTACCTCGCCGGCGTCCGCGAGCTGTGCGACCGCCACGGCATCGTCTACGTCGCCGACGAGGTGATGGCCGGCTTCGGCCGCACCGGCGAGTGGTTCGCCGTCCAGCACTGGGACGTCGTCCCGGACCTCATCGCCTTCGCCAAGGGCGTGAACTCCGGCTACGTGCCGCTCGGCGGCGTCATCATCCACCCGCGCATCGCGGCCACCTTCGATTCCCGCGTGTACCCGGGCGGCCTCACGTACTCCGGGCACCCGCTCGCCACCGCGGCCGCCGTCGCCACCATCGAGGCGATGCGCGACGAGCGGATCGTCGAGAACGCCCGTGAGATCGGCGAGACCGTGCTCGGGCCGGGCCTGCGCCGGCTCGCCGAGCGGCACCCCAGCGTGGGGGAGGTGCGCGGCCTCGGCGTCTTCTGGGCGCTCGAGCTCGTCGCCGACCGCGCGACCCGCGAGCCGATCGCGCCGTACGGCGGCACCAGCCAGGCGATGACCGACCTCGTCGCCGCGTGCAAGGCGGCGGGGGTGCTGCCGTTCACGAACTTTAACCGGCTGCACGTCGTGCCGCCGTGCACCATCACGCCCGACGAGGCCGAGGACGGCCTGGCCGCGCTGGACGTCGCGCTGTCCGCGGCCGACGCCCACGTCACCACCCGCTGACCCCTTCCGCCGCGCCGAGTGTGACTCTGGGAGCAGACACGCCGGGCGTGTCTACCAGTCCCAGTTCCTCGGGTGCGGCGCCCGCGTCGGGCAGGGGAAGGACGTCACGGGGAGGCCTTGCTGGCTCGTCGTCG
>JBKHXE010000003.1:0-5870 GCA_046566185.1 Actinomycetes bacterium
TGCTCGAGCACGCGGCGTCGCTGAACGCCAGTGACCTGAAGGTCGCCGGGGAGCACCTCTGGGAGGTCATCGACCCCGAGGGGTACGCCCGCGACCTCGAGTCGAAGGTGAAGAAGTCCGAGCGCTCCGCCCACCTGGACCGGTTCTTCAAGATCGTCGAGGACGGGCTGGGCGGGGTGAAGGTCCGCGGCAGGGGCACGGTCGAGGACGCCGCGGTGATCAAGAAGGCGCTCGCCACGCTGGCCGCGCCGGCGGCGGAGGACTTCGCCGACACCGACCCTGACAGCGGATGCTCGGGCAAGGACACCCGAGACCACGGTGCGAGGATGTGGGACGCGCTGGTCGAGACCTGCCAGAGGGCCCTGGACTCCGAGCAGTTGCCGTCGGACCACGGCCGCAAGCCGCGGGTCTCGGTGATCGTGGAGTGGGAGAAGCTCCGCGACGGGGTCGGGATGGCCACCCTGGACACCGGGGACCGGCTCTCGGCGACCGCGGTGCGCAAGCTCGCGTGCGACGCCGAGATCA
Source organism: Actinomycetes bacterium (assembly GCA_046566185.1). Taxonomy (GTDB): domain Bacteria; phylum Actinomycetota; class Actinomycetes; order Actinomycetales; family SCSIO-59966; genus SCSIO-59966. The sequence goes on from JBKHXE010000003.1 coordinate 526, forward strand.
TCCCGGTCGTGATGTCCAAGGACGGCGTCATCCTCGACGTCGGCCGTGCCTCGCGCCTGGTGACACCCGGGATCTGGGACGCCCTGGTGGTCCGCGACCGGACCTGTGCGTTCCCCGGCTGCCGACGGCCCCCGAGCGCTTGCGACGCCCACCACATCATCCACTGGATCAACGGCGGGAACACGTCCCTTGACGGCTTGGTGCTGCTGTGCCGGCTGCACCACACGCTGATCCACCACACCGCCTGGGAAGTCAGGCTGAATCCGGTCGACCAGCGCCCCGAGTTCAGGCCGCCTCCGGAGTCGCGACCGCTGTCGCAGCGATTACTCGGGCAGGTGATGCCTGCCGGTGGGACAACAAGAGAAGACGAGTGGATCCGAGAGCGTCGCCCGCGCGGGTGACCTGCCCCGACGCCACGAGGAATAACGAGTGAACACCGGCAGACGGCCCGGCACGCCCCCACGCGTGCCGGGCTGTCGCGCGCACAGGCTCCGACCGGACCGCTCGGTGCCGCGACGCGTACACCCAGGTCGCTGACCTCGGCGGGTCACCTGTGAGACTGACCCCATGCGTGCCCGCGTATCCCGAGCCGTAGCCCTGGCGGCCGTGCTCGCCACGAGCACCGTGGCGGGGTGCGGCGCCGAGCAGGACCCCTTCGTGCTTCCCGAGGATGAGGCGGAGCAGTACGCGACGGCGTACCTCCTGCGCGTCGAGCCGGCCCCGGACGGCGACGACCTGACCGACGGTGGCGGCGAGTACGTCGTGATCGCGAACAACGCCGACATCCGTGTCGACATGGGCGGTTGGTACATCGACGACGCCGACGGGAACCGGCTCAACCTCGGCATCGGCCGCCAGATCGACGTGGGCAAGGAGCTCCGGGTCTACAGCAGCTGCGGCGAGAGCACCGAGGAGGCGGTCTTCGCCTGCACCGGTGTCGAGGTGCTCGACGACGAGGCGGACGTGCTCAAGCTGCGGGACTCAGCCGGCACCGAGGTCGCTGAGCTGCGTTACGACGCCGGCTCCGAGTGAGGCGCGAGGACTGTGCCTGACTTCCGATCGCGGCTGCAGCGGGCAGCGAGCCGGCTTGCGGGTGCGGGGCCCCAGGGCGAGGCGACCAACCCCGGCCTGGTCGATGACACCTTGGAACGTCTCGGGGCGGGCGCGGTCCCGGAGCAGGTCGAGGTAGCGGTCCAGCAGGCGCTGCGCGAGGCTGATCGACTCCATGCGACAGGAGACGCCGAGGGGGCGGGTGAGTGGTTCGCGCGGGCACTCGAGCTGGCTGGTCATCGGGTGCTGCACTTCGACTCCACGATCTCGCCACTGGTGACGGACCCGGAGGGATTCTCCGGGCCGTTCCGGGACAGCACCGTGGCGCGGGCGGTGCGGGGTCCCGACGGGCGGGTTTCGAGACGCTCGCGGGCTCGCTCCTCAACCACCGAGCCGGTGCGGGTGCTGGTGGGGTACCGACGGAACGCGGACTTCCTGGGGGAGATCGAGCAGCATCTCGCTGACTCCGCGGATCTCGACGCTCGGGTTGTGAACTTCGACGAGCTCCCGGGGCTGGAGCGGTTCCGCAAGAACCCGGCCCTGCTCGTGGAGCAGGTGCTCGCCGGCAAGCCGCAGCTGATCCGCAAGGCGGAGGAGCACTTCCGGGAGCACCTCGAGTGGGCGGACGTGGTGTGGATCGAGTGGTGCACGGCGCTGGCCGCGCTGATGACGCGGATAGACCCGGGCGACACCAGGATCGTCATGCGTATCCACAGCTACGAGGTTTTCACGAACTGGCCACATCTCGTGAACTGGCAGCACGTCGACGACGTCGTGTTCGTGTCAGAACACCTCAGAGACCTTGCCTACAAGGCGATTCCTGGCCTGTCGGACCCCGGAGCGCCGGAGCTGCACGTCCTCCCGCTGGCCATGGAGCTGCGAAAGATGGTGCGCCCCAAGGCGTCGGACGCTCGCTTCAACCTGGCACTCGTAGGCGCCTCGAAGATGGTGAAGGACCCGCGCTGGGCGATCGACGTACTGCATCGCCTGCGCGAGCACGACGAGCGGTACCGGCTGCTGCTGATCGGTGGGAAGTTCCAGGACCCGTCGCCGGCCACGCACGAGTACGCCGAGGCGTTGCGTCAGGAAGAGGCGGAGCTCGCGGAGATCGGAGCGCTGGAGCGGATCGGGTACACCGACGACGTGCCCGGGGTGCTCGAGCAGGTCGGTGTCATCCTGTCGACGTCGCTTCGGGAGAGCTTCCACATCGGCCTCGTTGAGGGCGCGGCCAGCGGGGCCGTCCCGGTGGTGCGTGACTGGCCGTTCTTCCCGGGGGCTCCTCGTCGGCTGTTCCCGGAGGAGTGGGTGGTGGACTCGCCGGAGCGGGCGGCCGAGCGCATCCTCGCGGCGACGGCGGACGAGGAGACCTGGCGCGCGACCGGGCAGGCGGCGTCACGACACGTGGTGGACAAGTGGGACTGGGAGGTCGTGAAGCCGGTCTACGACGAGTTCTTGCGGGGGTAGGGGCGGTTTCGAGACGCTCGCTTCGCTCGCTCCTCAACCACCCGAGGGGACGCCGCGCTCAGCCCCCCGGGGTGAGCAGGCGGGTGTAGACGGAGTCCAGGACGGTGGCCTGGTGCTCCCAGGTCCACTCGGCGAGCTCGTCCTCGTGGGCGTCGTAGGCGGACCGGTAGCGCGACAGGTCACCCAGCACCGCCTTCAGGGCGCGCACCAGGTCGTCGACCTCGCCGGCCGCGAACACCTCGCCGTTCCCCAGCCGCTGCGTCGTCTCGGCGCTGGTCTTCACGTCCGAGACCACCATCGGCAGCCGGGCCTGCGCGTACTCGTAGTACTTCGTCGGCAGGTCGCTGTCGTGACTCAGGTTGTGCAGCGCCGGGAACACCCCGACGGACGCGGTGCGGATGTGCGGCACGATCTCGTCGACCGGCACGTACGGCAGCGGGTGCAGCCGGTCCGACACGCCCAGCGACTCCGCCAGGTCGGTGAGCCGCTGCCGGTTCGGCGTCTCCCGGGCGATCAGCGCCATGTGCACCCCGTCGAGCTGCGGGAGCGCCTCGACCACGGTGTCCACGCCGCGCTGCGGAGCGGTGACGCCGAGGTACAGCAGCAGCGGTACGTCGTCGGCCAGCCCGCACAGCGACCGGACGTCGGGCGTCGACGGTACGGCGGTCTCGGGCCACGTGGTGGGGGCGTTCCGCACGATCGTCGGCAACTCGGCGAGGCCGTGCTCGTCGCGGAGGAGGTCGGCCATCATCTCCGAGGTGGTGGTGACCGCGTCGGCGAAGGGGACGTGCTCCTTCTCGTGCAGGATCTGGGCGCGGTGCCAGATCTCGCTCTGGTGGTGGATCGTGCGGCCCGGGAGGTACTCGTGCGCGTCCCACACGAGTTTCACGTCCCGGCCGGCCGCCCACGCCCGCAGCTTGGCGCGCGAGCCGACGCCGAGCATCCGGAAGTCGTTGGCGTGGATCAGGTCGGGCTGGAGCTTGTCGATGACCGGCCCGTAGGCCAGCTCCCAGTCCCACAGGCCGGGGTCGAGCCGTCGCCAGGCGCGCGTGCCGAGCTTGCGCTCCCACGAGGCCGTCGTCTGCTCGTCGGTCTGGTCTCGACGGGCTCGACCGGCCGTCAGCCCTCGACCGGAGCCAAGTGCGACGTCGGTTCCGCGGCGCTCGACGAGCCGGAGGCGCCGGTCGGCGTACTCCTTGCGCAGTCGCCACGCCGCGCGTACCGGCAGCGACGAACCGCCCCCGAGGAAGGCGGCGCGGTTGCGCTGGTACTCCGTGTCGACGACCCGGGCCCGCGCGAGGTGCAGGTCGTAGCGGCGCGGGTTGCGGTGCCGGTCCTTCGACAGCGGGGTCGGCATCGGCACCAGGCGGACACGTGCGTCGCCGAACTTCCAGCGGTGCACCTTCTTGTCGGGGGAGCGGCCGAGCAGCACGACGTCCCAGCCGGCTGCGGCGGCCGAACGCGCCTGCTTCTGCACGCGGGAGTCGCCCTCGACGCCGTTGTCGACGAGCATGACGATCCGCCCGCGCGAGCCCCGCTTCGCCATCAGAGCCGCTCGGCCGACGTCAGCTCGGGCACGCGACGGCAGTCCAGCACGTGCGCCGCACGGTCCTCGACCATCGCGTAGTCGAACGCGTCGTGGTCGGTGAGCACGACGACGAGGTCGGCGGCGGCCACCTCGTCGGTGGTCAGCTCCACCATCCGGTCGGCGAGCCCGGCACCCGTCGCGGACGCCTCGACGAGCGGGTCGACCACGCGGACGTCGCCGCCCAGCTGCACGAGCATCTCGGCGATCCGGGGCGCGGGCGACTCGCGCGCGTCGCCGGTGTTCTTCTTGTAGGCCAGGCCGAGCAGCAGCAGGCGCGACCCGTTGACCGGCTTGCGCTGCGCGTTCAGCGACGCGGCCACGCGGCGGACGACGTAGTCGGGCATGTGGTCGTTGACGTCGTTGGCGAGCTCGACGAACCGGAACGACGCGCCCAGCGCCTGCTTCACCTGCCAGGACAGGTAGGACGGGTCGATCGGCAGGCAGTGGCCGCCGACGCCGGGACCGGGCGTGAACTTCATGAACCCGAACGGCTTCGTCGCCGCGGCGTCGATCGCCTCCCAGATGTCGATCCCCAGGTCCTTGGCGTACATGGCCATCTCGTTGATCATCGCGATGTTGACGTGCCGGAAGGTGTTCTCGAGCAGCTTGGACAGCTCCGCCTCACGCGGCGACGCCACGGGCACGGTGGTCTCGACGACCGTGTCGTAGAAGCCCTGGATCGCGGCGAGCGAGGCCTCGTCGATCCCGGACACGACCTTAGGGGTGGTGACGAAGGTCCACTCCTTGTTCCCGGGGTCGATCCGCTCCGGGCTGTAGCCGAGGTGGAAGTCCACGCCCGCCTTGAGGCCCGAACCGGCCTCGAGGATCGGCGCGACGAGCTCCTCGGTGGTGCCGGGGTAGGTGGTGCTCTCCAGGATCACCGTCGCGCCGCGTCGGATGTGGCTCGCGAGGGCCGCGCTGGACTCCTCGATGTAGGTCAGGTCCGGCACGCTCTCGCGCAGCGGCGTCGGGACCGTGATCACCACGACGTCGAAGTCCGCGCAGTCGGCGTAGTCGGCGCTCGGCGTGAAGTGGCCGGAGTCGAGCGCGGACCGGAGCTCGGAGGCGGGGACGTCCTCGACGTAGGAGTCGCCCGCGGCCAGCCGGTCGACGCGGCGGGCGTCCAGGTCCAGCCCCACGACGTCCCAGCCCACCTCGACCGCGCGCATCGACAGCGGGAGACCGACGTACCCCTGCCCGATGACGACCAGCTTGCCGCGCACTTCGGTAGCGGAATCAGCGG
>JBKHXE010000004.1:0-14592 GCA_046566185.1 Actinomycetes bacterium
GAGTCGACGATCGCGACGATCGGGATGCCCAGCTTGCGGGCCTCGTCGACGGCGAGGTGCTCCTTGTTGGTGTCGACGATCCACACCGCGCTCGGCACCTTGGCCATGTCGCGGATGCCGCCGAGAGTGCGCTCGAGCTTCTCCTTCTCGCGGCGCATCATCAGCAGCTCCTTCTTCGTGCGGCCGCTGGCGGCCACGTCGTCGAAGTCGATCTGCTCGAGCTCCTTGAGGCGCTGGAGGCGCTTGGAGACGGTCTGGAAGTTCGTCAGCATGCCGCCCAGCCAGCGCTGGTTGACGTAGGGCATGCCCACGCGCGTGGCCTGCTCGGCGAGGGGCTCCTGCGCCTGCTTCTTGGTACCGACGAACAGGATCGAGCCGCCGTGCGCCACGGTCTCCTTGACGAAGTCGTAGGCGCGGTCGATGTAGCTCAGCGACTGCTGCAGGTCGATGATGTAGATGCCGTTGCGCTCGGTGAAGATGTAGCGCTTCATCTTGGGGTTCCACCGACGGGTCTGGTGCCCGAAGTGGACGCCGCTCTCGAGGAGCTGGCGCATCGTGACGACGGCCATGCCGACGCACTCCTTCCGCACCGGTCGCGTGCCGCGGGCCGGTGCACTCTCGGTTCCTCGCGTACGGCCACCGCGGCCGCCGCGCCTGGTGCCCGCGACGCGCCGTCCACCCGCTGCCGCGGGACCGAGGCGGCGTGCCCCGCCGACGTCGGCGGTGTGCGGACACGCGAAGTAGGTCGACCGGAGCCGACCGCGGGCCATCCTACGCGGCCCCGGCTGCCCCACCCAAACGCGCCCTGGTCACCTGTCCCCGGGAGTGATCAGGCGGCGCGTAGGGTCGCCGCATGCTCGTCGAGCGGATGAAGGGCTTCGAGACCACGGTCTTCTCCGAGATGACCGCGCTGGCGCGGGCCACCGGTGCGGTGAACCTCGGCCAGGGCTTCCCGGACGCCGACGGCCCCGACTGGCTGCTGGAGGCCGCCGTCAGCGCCGTCCGCGGTCACGACCACAACCAGTACCCGCCGGGTCGCGGCGTCCGCGAGCTGCGCGCCGCGGTGGCGGAGCACCAGCGCCGCTGGTACGGCCTGGACGTCGACCCCGACACCGAGGTGCTCGTCACGTGCGGCGCGACCGAGGCGATCGCCGCGACCGTGCTCGCCCTCTGCGAGCCGGGTGACGAGGTGGTCACCCTCGAGCCCTACTACGACTCGTACGCGGCGTCCATCGCGCTGGCCGGGGCGGTGCGCCGTCCGGTGCCCTTCGCGCAGCCCGGCTTCCGCCTGGACGGCGACGCGCTGGCGGCCGCGTTCAGCGACCGCACGCGGATGGTGCTGCTGAACAGCCCGCACAACCCGACCGGGCGGGTGCTCGACCGCTCCGAGCTGGAGACCGTGGCCCGCCTCGCCGAGCAGCACGACGCGCTCGTCGTCACCGACGAGGTGTACGAGCACCTCGTCTTCGACGGCCTCGAGCACGTGCCGATGGCGACCCTGCCGGGCATGGCGGAACGGACGCTGACTATCTCGTCGGCCGGCAAGACGTTCGCGGTGACCGGCTGGAAGGTGGGCTGGCTGCACGGGCCGGCGGAGCTGGTCTCGGCCGTGACGGCGGTCAAGCAGTTCCTCACCTTCGTCTCCTCCGGCCCCTTCCAGCCCGCGGTGGCCACCGCCCTCGCCGCGCCGGACGACTTCTTCGCCGCGCAGGCGACCGACCTCGCGCGGCGCCGCGACCTGCTGTGCGAGGGACTGCGGGACGTCGGGTTCGGCGTCGCCGTGCCGCAGGGCGGGTACTTCGTGCTGGCCGACGCCGCCCCGCTGGGCTTCGACGACGGTCTGGACCTGTGCCGCCGCCTGCCCGAGCTCGCCGGTGTCGTCGGGGTGCCGGTGCAGGCGTTCGTGGACGACGTGGCGCCCGTGCGGTCCCTCGTGAGGTTCGCCTTCTGCAAGCAGGACGACGTCCTGGCAGAAGGGGTGCGGCGGCTGAAGCGCCTGCGCGGCTGACCTCCCCTCCACAGACGGCCCTCCGGAGCCGTCGTCCACAGCCTCCGCGCCGGCCCCTCGCCGGGCGCCTCACCTCGCGCGCAGGCTGACGGCATGGGACGCAGCGGCCGTCGACGGTCCGGCGCGATGGTGCCGGTGCTGCTGGCGCTGCTCGTGGCGGCGGCGCTTCCCCCGGGTGCCGCCGGCGCGCGGCCGCGCTGGGACTGGCCGCTGCGTCCCGTCCCCCAGGTGCTGGCGCCGGCCGTGCTGCCGTCGGCGCCGTGGCTGCCGGGCCATCGCGGCGTCGACCTCGCGGCGGCCGCCGGGGACGTCGTGCTGGCCCCCGCCGACGGGGCGGTCGCCTTCGCCGGCACCGTGGTGGACCGCGGGGTGGTCACCGTCGCGCACGCCGGAGGGCTCCGGTCGAGCTTCGAGCCGGTGCGCTCCCTCGTACCCGTGGGCAGCCCGGTCGCGCGCGGGGACCCGGTGGCCGTCGTCCAGGGCACGGGCGGCCACTGCGGCGGGCGCTGCCTGCACTGGGGCGTGCGCCGCGGCCAGACCTACCTCGACCCGCTGCTGCTGCTGCGTCCGCCCGAGCCGCCGGTGCTGCTCCCGTTGCCGCCCGCCCGGTCGCCGGTGCCGGCCGGACTGCGGTGGGCCGTGTAGTCCGTGGGCTGCCTCGGCACGACTCACTCGGTCAGCTGACCTCGCGCAGCTTCCCTCGCAGCTGGACGACGGCCTTGGTGTGCATCTGGCAGATGCGGGACTCGGTGACGCCGAGGACGCGACCGATCTCCGCGAGGGTGAGCCCCTCGTAGTAGTAGAGGGTGATGACGATCTTCTCGCGCTCGGGCAGCTGGTCGATGGCCCGGGCGAGAAGGAACTTCGTCTCCTCGCCCTCGAACGCGAGCACCGGGTCCTCGGCCTTGGAGTCCTTCAGGGTGTCCCCGAGCGAGAGGCCCTCGCCCTTGTCCCCCGGCGACATCAGCTCGTCGAGGGCGAGCACGTTGACGTAGGACACCTGGCTGAAGATCTGGTGCAGGTCCTCGAGCGTCAGGCCCATCCGCTCGGCGACCTCGGGCTCGCTCGGCGTCCGGTGCAGCTCGGCCTCGAGCGCCGCGTAGGTCTTCTCCACCTCGCGGGCCTTGCTGCGCACCGACCGCGGGATCCAGTCCAGCGCGCGCAGCTCGTCGATGATGGCGCCGCGGATACGGGAGATCGCGTAGGTCTCGAACTTGATCGAGCGGTCGAGGTCGAACTTCTCGATGGCGTCGATCAGGCCGAAGATGCCGTAGGACACCAGGTCGGCCTGCTCGATGTTCTGCGGCAGCCCCACCCCGACACGGCCGGCGACGTACTTCACCAGCGGCGAGTAGTGCAGGATCAGGCGCTCTCGGACGGCGGTGTCGCCGGTCTCCTTGAACTTCTCCCACAGCTCACGGAGCAGCGCGTCGTTGGACGAGGTGTCGGTGGTCTCCTCACCCACCGGTCCGCTGCGCTCCGACACGTCACTCCCCGTCTGCTCGTCAGGCCCGCGGATGGGCCCGCTCGTACGTGCGACGCAGGCGGTCCACCGAGACGTGCGTGTAGACCTGCGTCGTCGCGAGACTAGCGTGACCGAGGATCTCCTGGACGGTTCTGAGGTCCGCGCCTCCGTCGAGCAGGTGGGTGGCCGCGCTGTGGCGCAGGGCGTGGGGCGCCGCGTCGAGGCCCTCCCCCAGCTCGACGACCAGCCGGTGGACGACGTCCCGCACCTGCCGTGCGCCCCAGCGGCCGCCACGGGACCCCAACAGCAGCGCGGGCCCCGACGTGTGGCTGGCCAGCCGGGGGCGACCCCGGGCCAGTCACGACCGGACGGCGCGCTCGGCCGGCTCCCCGAACGGCACGACGCGCTCCTTGCTGCCCTTGCCCATCACCCGGAGCGTCCTGCGGTCGAGGTCGACGTCGTCCACGTCGAGCCCGACCAGCTCGCCGACGCGGATGCCGCTGCCGTAGAGCAGCTCGAGCGCCGCGCGGTCCCGCAGGTGCGCGGGTACCGCGTCGTCGGCGCGGACGGCAGCCAGGTCGAGCAGCCGCGCGGCCTGGTCGGCCCGCAGCACCGTCGGCAGGTGGTGCTCGCGGCGCGGTGCCTGCAGCCGCAGCGCGGGGTCGCTCGGCGCGCGGCCCGTGCGGACCGCCCACGCGGTGAAGGTGCGGGCCGCCGACGCCCGGCGCGCCATCGTGCTGCGAGCGCGTCCGGTGGCCGCCATCCGGGCCAGCCAGGACCGCAGCAGCGCCAAGTCGAGGTCCTCCGGCGAGGTGCAGCCCGCTGCCGCGGCGGCCCGCAGCAGGCTGGCCACGTCGGCGAGGTAGGCGCGCACCGTGTGCGCCGAGCGGCCGCGCTCGGCGGCCAGGTGCCGCCCGAAGGCGTCGAGGGCGGCCGCCAGCCCGGCAGGCAAGTCGGGGGCGGAGGGCAGCCCGGCGCCCGAGGGCTCCGACGGCACGCCGTCCTCCCTCACCGCCTCACCCGCGGCCTCCACGGGCACACGGTGGACGCCCACGGCCCCGTTCACAAGCACCGGCGCACCGGCGTGGCGCGCTCAGCGGACCGCGCGACGCGGCTCGGTGCGCGGTCCGACCACCTCCATCCGCGGCGGCGGGGCCGGTCGCAGGCGCCGCCAGAGCCGCTCCACGGAACCGCCCCCGGACTCCGCCAGGCCGAGCAGGTGCAGCCGCGCCAGCGCTCCCTCCACGTCTCGCCGCGACAGCCCGGCCACCGCCGCCAGGGAGTCGACGCCGGCGCCGCGGCGCACCGGCAGCGCGTCGAGCACCCGGACGTCGACGGCGGAGAGCCCGTCGTGGTCCGCCCCCGCGGTGACCGGCTCGTCGGGCAGCACCTCGCCGACCGGCTCCACCAGCTCGACGGCCTCGGCCGCGTCGGTGACGCAGGTGGCCGCGAAGTCGCGCAGCACCCGGTGGCACCCCGCGCTGGTCGCCGACGTGACCGGGCCCGGCACCGCGCCGAGCGCGCGGCCCAGCCCGGCCGCCGACGCCGCCGTGGACAGGGCCCCGGAGCGCCAGGCCGCCTCGACGACCACCGTGCCCGGCGTCAGGGCCGCGATGAGGCGGTTGCGCTGCAGGAAGCGGGCGCGCATCGGCATCGAGCCGGGCGGCACCTCGGCGACCACCAGGCCCTCAGCGGCGACCCGGCGCAGCAGCCCCTCGTGGGCCCTCGGGTAGAAGCGGTCGACGCCGCACGCCAACACCGCGACCGTCGTCCCGAACGCGGCGAGCGCCCCGCGGTGCGCCGCGGCATCGATGCCGAAGGCACCGCCGGAGACCACGGTGAGGCCCCGCTCGGCCACCCCGGCGGCCAGGTCGCCGGCGACGTGCTCGCCGTACGCGCTCGACGCCCGGGAGCCCACGACCGACAGTGAGCGGGCCACGGTCGCCGCGAGGTCGAGCGGCCCCAGCACCCACAGGGCGAGCGGGGCACCGACCTGCAGGTCGTCCAGCCGCTGCGGCCACTCGCCGTCCGTCGGCACGACCAGCCGCCCGCCGAACCTCTCGACGGTGGAGACGTCCCGCTCGGGGGCGAGCTGCGGCACCCGTGACCGCCAGCGCTCCGCGGCGGTCTCCAGCCGCCGCGGCGTGCTCCCGTCGTCCAGCACCTCGAGGACCTCCGCCGGCAGCGGCCGGCCGGCGACCACGGCGGCGAGCGCCTCGCAGGCGCCCATCACGTGCACGGCCGCCCCGGCCACGAGGTCCCCGGGCTCGGCGAGGCGCGTCCAGGCCGCGCGGGCCAGCCGGTCGTCGCGGGCCCAGCCGGGCCGTCCGCCGCTCACGCCGCATGCCCGATCGTGCGCAGGTACCAGGCCCGGTCGACGTGGTCACCGTGCGGGGTGCCGCCCTCGAGGTCGGCCAGCGTCCACGCCACGCGCAGCACCCGGTCGTAGCCACGCGCGGTGACCGAGCCGCGGTCCAGGCAGCGGTCGATGAGGCGCGTCGAGCCCGGTGGCAGCCGCAGCCGTCCCCGCAGCACCGGTCCCGGCACCTCGCTGTTGCAGCGCCACGGCGTGCCGGCGAGCCGCTCGGCCTGCACGCGGCGCGCCGTCAGCACCCTCGCCGCGACGTCCGCGCTGCTCTCCCCCGGCGTGCCGGTCATCGCCGTGTGCGACACGGGCAGCACCTCCACCTGCAGGTCCACCCGGTCCATCAGCGGTCCGCTGAGCCGCTGCAGGTAGCGCCGCCGGACCAGCGCGCTGCACGTGCAGTCGGTGCCCTTGCCGACCGCCTGACCGCAGGGGCACGGGTTCGCGGCCATCACCAGCTGGAAGCGGGCCGGGTAGCGCGCCACCCCCCGGGCGCGGGCGATGACGAGCTCGCCCTGCTCCAGCGGCTGCCGGAGCGCGTCGAGCACCGACGAGGCGAACTCCGGCGCCTCGTCGAGGAACAGCACGCCCCGGTGCGCCCGCGAGGCCGCCCCCGGGCGCGGCAGGCCGCTGCCCCCGCCGACCACCGCCGCCGGGGAGGCCGTGTGATGGGGGTCCTCGAACGGCGGCCGGCGCAGCAGCCCGGACGCGGCGTCGAACGTGCCCGCCACCGAGTGGATGGCGGTGACCTCCACCGCCTCCTCGTCGGTGAGGTCGGGCAGCAGTCCCGGCAGCCGCGACGCGAGCATCGTCTTGCCGGCGCCGGGCGGCCCGAGCAGGAACAGGTGGTGGCCGCCGGCGGCGGCCACCTCCAGCGCGCTGCGCGCGTCCTTCTGGCCGACCACGTCCGCCAGGTCCGGTGCAGCGCCACCGCGCGGGCCGTCGACGACGACGTGCGAGACCGGCTCGGCCCGCCGGCGCGGCACCCCCTCGAGGTCGCCGCCGTGGGCGACGACGACGTCGGCGAGCTCCACGGCCGAGACCACCTCGACCCCCGGCACCAGCCGGGCCTCGGCGGCGTTGCCCTCCGGGACCACCACCCGCCGGCGCCCCGCGCGCACCGCGGCGAGCACGGAGGGCAGCACGCCCCGCACCGGCCGCAGCCGGCCGTCCAGCCCGAGCTCCCCGACATGCACGGCCCGCGCGGCGGCCAGCGGGTCGACCCGCTGGGCCGCGGCGAGCAGCACGACCGCGATCGCCAGGTCGAAGCCCGAGCCGGTCTTCGGCAGCGACGCCGGTGACAGGTTCACCGTGACGCGCCGGTTCGGCAGGCTGAAGCCGGCGTTCGTCAGCGCCGCCCGCACCCGGTCGCGCGACTCCGCGAGCGAGGCGTCCGGCAGCCCGACGAGCACGAAGGCCGGCAGGCCGGTGGCGACGTGCGCCTCCACCTCGACGACGTGGCCCGCCAGCCCGACGAGGGCCACCGCCTGCGTGCGGCCGAGCATCAGCCGACCCCCCGCAGGTGCTCCACGACGGCCGCGCCACGCGCGGGCCGCAGCACCGCCACGACGTCGATGCGCACGTCGCGCCAGCGGCCCCCCGGGTGCTCGGCGAGCCACACCGCGACGAGGCGGCGCAGCCGCGCGACCTTGAGCGGGGTCACCGCCTCCAGCGGGTGCCCGGCCGCGGTCGAGCGCCGCGTCTTGACCTCGACCGCCACCAGGCAGCCGCCGTGGGCCGCCACGACGTCCAGCTCGCCGTGCCGGCACCGCCAGTTGCGCGCGAGCACGGCGTACCCGGCGTCCTCCAGGTGCCGTACGGCGACCCGTTCCCCGTACCGCCCGAGCGCGTCCTTCGCCCGCACGCCACCACCTCCTCCGGTGGCTGCCGAGGCTGCCGCCGGGGGCTGGCACGGGCCAGGGCCGCCGGCGCCGCCTGTGGACGGCGAGCGCGACCGACCCGCTGTGGAGGGGAGGTCAGCCGGTGAAGCCGTCGGGCTTGGGCACCTGCAGGTCGCTCTTGGCGAGCTCCTCGACGTTGACGTCCTTGAACGTCACGATGCGCACCGACTTCACGAAGCGGGCCGAGCGGTAGACGTCCCACACCCACGCGTCGGTGAGGGTGAGCTCGAACCAGACCTCGCCGTCGGACGTCCGGGGCACCAGGTCGACGTGGTTGGCGAGGTAGAAGCGGCGCTCGGTCTCGACCACGTAGGAGAACAGGCCCACGACGTCGCGGTACTCGCGGTAGAGCGCGAGCTCCATCTCGGTCTCGTAGTTCTCCAGGTCCTCGGTGCTCACGCGCCCATCATGCCCTCGGCGGCCCCCGGCTCGTCGAACAGCGTCGGCATCGACGCGCCGCCGACCGTCTCCGCGGCGTCCGGCTCGTCGAGGCCGGCCACCCCGCCGGCCAGCACCCCCGGCAGCCGCCAGCTGCGCCGGTGCTGCTCGCACGGGCCGCGCTCACCGAGGGCGGCCAGGTGGTCCGGCGCCGAGTAGCCCTTGTTCTCGCCCCACCCGTAGCCGGGGTAGACCGCGTCCCGCCCGCACATCAGGGCGTCCCGCTCGGTCTTGGCCAGCACGCTCGCGGCGGCCACCGCCGCGCACCGCAGGTCGCCCTTGACGCGGGTCTGCACGCAGCCCGGCCGCAGCTCGACGTCCGGCGTGCCGACCTCGTCGAGGTCCTCGAACAGCGACAGCGGAACCGGCGGCCTCGTCAGCCAGTCGTAGGAGCCGTCGAGCAGGACGGCGTCCGGCAGCTCGGGCAGCCGCGCGATCGCGCGCATGCCGGCCAGCCGCAGCGCCGACAGGATGCCGTGGGCGTCTATCTCGTCCGGCTCGGCGTGCCCGACCCCCCACGCGACCGCCCACCGGCGCAGCCGCGGCGCGAGGGCCTGACGCGCCGACGGGGTGAGCAGCTTGGAGTCGCGCAGACCCACCGGAGCGCTGCGCGTGGCGAGGTCGACGACCACGACCCCCACGGTGACCGGCCCGGCGAGCGCCCCCCGGCCGACCTCGTCGACGCCGGCCACGAGCCGGGCCCCGGAGCGCAGCAGCCGGCGCTCCTCGCGCAGGGTCGGCACCGTCGAGCGGCCCGCCGGGTGTCGCACCGTCGCGGCGGTCACGGGCCGACCTGCACCGGGACGCGCGGCAGCCGGCCGGCCGCAGGGCCGTCGAGGAGCGCGGGCAGGCGGGCGTGGGCCTGCGTCAGCAGCCGGACGACGTCGGCCGGCACCTCGCCGTCCAGTGGCTCGCCCGGCGTCCACCAGCACAGCCCGCGCAGGGACGCGCGCTCCCACGCGCTCCACGCGTGCGGCACGGGGTCGAAGCGGGGCACCCGGACGGCGAACCAGTCCTCGTCCTGCGCGAACCGGCGTCCGGCGAAGGCGAAGACCACCTGGCGGGACGCGAGCACCGGACCGACGTCGTCCAGCCACAGCCCGGTCTCCTCGAACAGCTCGCGGCGGGCGGCGACCGCGGTGTCGGCGTCCTCGGGCTCCAGCCCGCCACCGGGCGGCAGCCAGACCGGAGGCCGCTGCGGACGCGCGGGATCCGTGCCGCCCACGAGGAGCGTGGCGCCACCGGGGTCGACGAGCAGCACGCGCGCCGCGCGGCGGGGCTCGGCAGGCGGGCGGTTCACGGCCAGCAGGCTAGGGGGACGGGACGCTCGCGAAGGTGCCGGGGTGGTTGCCCAGCACTCGGTGCGCGACAGCGGCCAGATCACGGCGATCGCCCGGCCCACGACGTTCTCCAGCGGCACGGTCCCCTGGCCGTCGAGGTCCTGGTGCCAGCGGGAGTCCTGGGACGCCTCGCGGTGGTCCCCCATCACCCACAGCCGGCCCTCAGGCACCGTCACCTCGAAGGTCATGTCGCTGGGCACGTTGCCGGGGTAGACGTACTCGCCCTCGTCGAGGGGCTCGCCGTTGACGGTCACCCGCCCCTGCGAGTCGCAGCACGCCACGACGTCGCCGGGCAGGCCGATGACCCGCTTGATGAGGTGCTCGCCGGAGTCCTGGGGCAGCACGCCGACGAAGGTGAGCGCCTCCACGACGGCGTCGGCGACCGGCCCGCGCTGCGGCTCCGGCACGGGGTCGAGCCAGCTGCCCGGGTCCTTGAAGACCACGACGTCCCCGCGCTGCAGGTCGATCGGCCCCGGCGTCAGCTGGCTGACGAGCACGCGGTCGCCGGCGACGAGGGCGGGCTCCATCGAGGGGCTGGGAATGTAGAAGGCCTGCACGAGGAACGTCTTGATGAGCAGCGACAGCACCAGCGCGGTGCCGACGACGATGACGGTCTCGCGCACGAAGGCGACGAACCCGCTGCGGCGCCGGCGCGGCAGCGGCGCGGGCTCCCCCGCGCGTCCGGCGGTGGCCGACGCGTCCTGCGTGCGTTCGCTCACGACGTCCTTCCCCGTGCCTGCGTTCCCGGTGCTGCGGTGCCGTCGGCGGCGGCACGGTCGAGGACGCCGGCGCGCCCGGGTGGCCACAGGACACCCACGACGCGGCCGATGACCCGCTCCTCGGGGACCATTCCACCACCCGGTCGCCCCAGGTACGCGCGCGAGTCGGCGGACACGCTGCGGTGGTCTCCCATCACCCAGAGCCGTCCCGGCGGGACGACCACGTCGAAGCGGACCTCGCTCGGACGGTCCCCAGGGTAGAGGTACGGCTCCGCCAACGGCTCCCCGTCCACGGTGACCTGCCCGTCGGGCGTGCAGCAGGCGACCCGGTCCCCCTCGACGCCGACCACCCGCTTCGCGAAGTCGCCGGACTCGGCGAAGACCCCGCTGCCGTCGAACACGACGACGTCACCGCGACGGACGTCGCCGGTGAACGCGGGCAGCCGCCAGGCGAGCACGCGGTCGCCGGGCTGGAGCAGGGGCTGCATCGACGCGGTGGGGATGACGAAGGCCTGGACGACGAACGCCCGCAGCACCAGGCTGATCGCGACGGCGACCACGCCCGCGACGAGCAGCTCGGCCAGCGGACGACGGCGGCGCCGGTCCTGGTCGGACCGGCGCCCGGACGGACCGCTCAGCGGGCCGGCGTGCTCTCGCGCTTCTCGCGGATCTTGGCGGCCTTGCCGCGCAGGTTGCGCAGGTAGTACAGCTTGGCGCGGCGCACGTCGCCGCGGCTGACGAGCTCGACCTTCTCGATCACCGGCGTGTGGACCGGGAAGGTGCGCTCGACGCCGACGCCGAAGCTGATCTTGCGGACGGTGAACGTCTCGCGGACCCCGCCGCCCTGACGCCGGATGACGACGCCCTGGAAGACCTGCACGCGGGAGCGGTTGCCCTCGACCACCTTGACGTGGACCTTGACGGTGTCACCGGCGCGGAAGTCGGGCACGTCGTCCCGGAGGGAGGCGGCGTCCAGGGCGTCCAGGGTGTGCATCTCGCATCGCTTTCTGCGCCGGTGCCACAGGTCACGCGCGCGCTGCTCGGCGGCCGGGGCCGCTGATCGTCTGGTGTGGCGTCGAAACCGTCCACGGTCCGGTCCCCCTGTGGCAGGGCCGTCGACCTCGGGCGTGACGCGACGGCCAAGTCTGCCACAGCGGCGTGCCGCGGGCTAAATCGCGCGGCGCAGCCGGCCGTGCTCGACGACCCAGCCGAGGTCGTCGAGCAGCGCGAGGTCCGCGGCGTCCAGGGCCGCGGGGTCGAGCCGCTCGAGCAGGTCGGGCCGGCGCTGGGCGGTGCGGCGCAGGGCCGCGTCCCGGCGCCAGCGCGCCACCTGTCCGTGGTGGCCGGACGCCAGGACGGCGGGCACGTCGCGCCCCCGCCACGTCGCGGGGCGGGTGTAGACCGGGTACTCCAGCAGGCCGTCGGCGTGCGACTCCTCGACCAGCGACTCGGGGTTGCCGACGACGCCGGGCAGCAGCCGGCCGACCGCCTCGACGACCGCGAGGACGACGACCTCGCCGCCGTTGAGTACGTAGTCGCCGAGGCTGACCGGCTGCACCGGCATCCGCTCCGCGGCGTCCTCGAGCACCCGCTCGTCGATGCCCTCGTAGCGGCCGCACGCGAACGCCAGCCACGGCTCGGCGGCCAGCTCGTGGGCCATCGCCTGGGTGAACGGCGTCCCGCTCGGGGTGGGCACGAGCAGGCGCGGGACGGCGTCGGGCCGGCCGAGCGCCGTCCGCCCGGCGGCCAGCACGGCGTCCAGGGCCAGTCCCCACGGCTCGGGCCGCATCACCATGCCGGCGCCGCCGCCGGCGGGGGTGTCGTCGACCGTGCGGTGCCGGTCGGTGGTGAACTCGCGCAGGTCGTGGACGGCGACCTCCAGGACGCCGGAGCGCTGCGCCTTGCCGAGCAGCGACAGCTCGAGCGGCCGAAGGTAGTCCGGGAAGATCGTGACGACGTCGACGCGCATCAGCCCTCCAGCAGGCCGCCCGGCGGGTCGAGCACGACGCGGCCTCCCTCGACGTCCACCTCGGGGACGATCGCCGCGACGAACGGCACGAGGGCC
This sequence comes from Actinomycetes bacterium, assembly GCA_046566185.1. Classification (GTDB taxonomy): domain Bacteria; phylum Actinomycetota; class Actinomycetes; order Actinomycetales; family SCSIO-59966; genus SCSIO-59966. Next base: position 12,302 of record JBKHXE010000004.1, read on the forward strand.
CGGTGGCCGGAGGGCTGCTCGATCTCCAGCAGGTCCTGCGCCGGCAGGTGCTCCAGGCCGACGACGGTGCCGACGTCCCGGCCGTCGACGGTGACGGCGCGCAGGCCGACGAGCGACGCGGCCGGCCAGGCGTCCGGCTCGTCGGTCTCCGCCACCTCGGCCACCAGCAGCACGTCGCGGACCGCCTCGGCGGCGGTGCGGTCGGACACCTCGGCGAACGTCAGCAGGGTGCGGCCGTTGTGGTCGCGCACGCCGACCAGGGTGAGCGTGCGGCCGCCCGGGTCGGTGGTGAAGCGGGCCCCGACGACGAACCGCTGCTCGGGGACGTCGGTGCGCACCTCGACGCTCAGCTCGCCGCGCACGCCGTGCGGGCGGCCGATCCGCGCGACCACGACCTCCATGCGCTCCTCCTCGTGCTCCGTCATCCTCGCCCCTCCACGCAGGAAGCGGGCTTCTTGCGGCCGTCCGTGGTCGGTAGCCGCAAGAAGCCCGCTGGTTGCGTCGTGGTCAGCGCACCTGGTCGACGTCGACGAGGTCGACGCGCACGCCGCCGTCACCGGCGAGGGCGCCGAGCACCGTGCGCAGCGCCTTCGCGGTGCGCCCGGCCCGCCCGATCACCCGGCCGAGGTCGTCGGGGTGCACCCGCACCTCGAGCAGCGGACCGCGGCGCAGGCGCTTCTCCTTGACGCGGACCTCGTCGGGGTGGTCGACGATGCCGCGGACGAGGTGCTCGCACGCCTCGGCGAGCACGTCAGGCCTCGGTGCTCTCGGTGACGTCGGCGGGGGCATCGGCCGGGGCGGCCTCGGCAGGGGCCGGCTCGGCCTTCTTGGCGGCCTTCTTGCGCGGCGTGGTGGCCTCGCTGCCCGGCTCGCCGGCGGTCTCCTTGGCGGCGGCCTCGAAGACGGCCCGCTTGTCGGTCTTGGGCTCGGCGACCCGCAGCGTGCCCTCGGCGCCGGGCAGGCCCTTGAACTTCTGCCAGTCGCCGGTGACCTTCAGCAGCGCGAGCACCTGCTCGGTCGGCTGGGCGCCGACACCGAGCCAGTACTGGGCGCGCTCGGAGTCGACCTCGATGAGCGAGGGCTCCTCGGTCGGGTGGTACTTGCCGATCTCCTCGATCGCCCGACCGTCCCGCTTGGTGCGGGAGTCGGCGACGACGATGCGGTAGTAGGGCGCCCGGATCTTGCCGAGTCGCTTGAGTCGGATCTTGACGGCCACGTCTGTGGTGTCTCCTGGTTCTTGGTGTGGGGTGAGCACCGGACGCGTGCCGGTGGGGTCAGCGGCTCACGCGGTGCTCTGCGGACACGACGGACCGTGGAGAGAGGGGCCACGGACGCCGGTACGGCGGGCCATTCTGCCAGAGGGCGCGCCCAGGTCCGAACCGGCCAGGTCCGAACCCGCCGCTCAGCGCCCGACCACGCGGCCGCGCAGGACGACGGCCCGCGGCCTGGTCAGGACGCCGACGTCCTGCCGCGGGTCGGCCGGGTAGACGACGAGGTCGGCGCTCTCCCCCTCGGCGAGCCCGGGGCGCCCGAGCCAGCGGCGGGCCGCCCAGGTCGCCGCGTCCAGGGCCTCGGTCGGGCGCAGGCCGGCGGCGACGAGCTCGGCGACCTCGTGGCCGACGAGGCCGTGCGCGAGGGACCCGCCGGCGTCGGTGCCGACGTACACCGGCAGGCCGGCCTCGTGCGCCTGCCGGACGGTCTCGTAGCGGCGCGCGTGCAGCGCGAGCATGTGCTTGGCGTAGACGGGGAACTTCGGCTCGGCCTGGGCGGCGATCGACGGGAACGTCGCGATGTTGACGAGGGTCGGGACGATCGCGACGCCCCGCTCGGTGAAGAGCTCCAGCGTCGTCTCCGTCAGCCCGGTCGCGTGCTCGATGCAGTCGATGCCCGCCTCGACGAGGTCGGTGAGGCAGTCCTCCCCGAAGCAGTGGGCGGTGACCCGCGCGCCCTCGTCGTGCGCGGCGGCGATGGCCGCCTCGAGCGCGTCGCGGGGCCAGCAGGGGGCGAGGTCGCCGGCGTCCCGGTCGATCCAGTCGCCGACGAGCTTGACCCAGCCGTCGCCGCGACGGGCCTCGGCGCGGACGACGTCCGGCAGCTGGTCCGGCTCGATCTCGTGGGCGTAGTTGCGGATGTAGCGGCGGGTGCGGGCGATGTGCCGGCCGGCCCGCACGATGCGCGGCAGGTCGTCCCGGTCGTCGACCCAGCGGGTGTCGGCGGCCGACCCGGCGTCGCGCAGCAGCAGGGCGCCGGCGTCCCGGTCGGTGAGGGCCTGCCGCTCGGACGTCGCGTCG
>JBKHXE010000005.1:0-20209 GCA_046566185.1 Actinomycetes bacterium
AGGAGGCGGAGCGCTACGCCGCCGCGATGCGCATCCCGTTCGTCGCGCACTCGGCGCTGGAGTACTACCGCTGGGCGGTGCGCTCCCTGCTGCGGCCCGACGGGCTGCGCTTCGCCCGCGCGGTGCAAAAGCCGATCCCCGTACCGGTGCTGCACCTGCACGGAGCCGCGGACCCGGCGGTCCCGGTCAGCCGGGCCCGCGGCTCCTCCCAGTACGTCGACGGCCCCTACCGGTGGGAGCTGCTCGAGCGGGTCGGGCACTTCCTGCCCGAGGAGGCGCCGGACGACGTCACCCGCCTCCTCCTGGCCTGGCTCCCGCCGTGATCTTGCAGTCCCGCCACCTGGTGGGCGCTCAGGGGCGGGCCGCGTAGGCGCGCAGCAGGTCGGCGATCTCGGCGTCGTCGACGGGCTGGAGGTTCTCCTGGCAGAGCGTGGCGTCGAGGGCGTCGGCGATGCCGCGCAGGGTGGACATCACCTGCAGCAGTTCGGCGGCGGACGGCTCGAGTGCGTGCAGCGCGAACTCGATCTCGACCATCCGGGAGTCGTCGTCCTCGTCCGGCGTGAGGTAGACCAGGACGGCGACGTCCTCGAGCTGCCACTCCCCGGTGTCCTCGCCCGGCTCCAGGTCGAAACCGGCCTCGCGCAGCAGCTTCACGGCGCGGCGGGCGTCCATCCGCGGGCAGTCCTGCGGCTCCCGGAAGGTGCCCACCCCACCGGTGCCGGGGGCACGGTAGATCGTGTATCCCTCAGCCATGGCCGGCCCCCTCCTGCGCTGACTTGGCGCTGATTCGCTCGGCGAGCTCGAGAAGCGTGTCCGGCTCGGGTGCCCGGCGGTGGAGCTCCTGGCCGATGGCCATCGAGTACACCAGGCTGACCGGGTTCCACACCAGGCCGTTGGGGGCCTGCAGCATCGTCTCGTGCTCGGCGGCGTTGCGCTGGCGCTTGGGCGGGCGGAACACCACCCACTCCAGCTGAGGGACGTTGCGCTGCAGCACCTGAGCGAAGTAGGCCCCGACCTCATCGACCAGCCGCAGCTGCCGGTCCGACAGCAGCCGTTGCGGGCCTAGGCTCACCGGGCTCGGTTTCCAGTTCGGGTCGTGCACCCACCACGCGGGGTAGCCCTCCATGCCGTCCGGTTCGTCGGCGGCGAGCTGACGGCAGAACCACTCCCCCAGCGGGCCGAGGCTGACCACCGACCCGTCCAGGGCCGGACCCCCGGTCCGCTCCACCCGCGCCTGCAGCCGTTCGACAAGGCCGGGCAGGCTGGCCAGGTAGGCGTCGCGGTACGCCTCCGCCTCCTCCAGCGTGAGATCGGGGAACCAGAGCACGGCGTCAGGGTAGCCAGATGCTATGTAGGGGCAGCCGGTGTGCCTTTCCCGGGTCGACTGGATCATGATCCCCACCGTCTCGGCGGGACGTCGCCGGCGTCGAGGATGCCCGCGACACCATGAACACGGAAGACGGTGAACCGTCAGTCACGGTCTGGTCCGTCCTGGGTCGCCTCTTCCCGGATCTGCTCGGCGATGCGGAGCAGCGTGTCGGGTTCGGGGTCGCGACGGTAGATCTCCTGGCCGATGGCCATCGAGTACACCATCCTGACCGGGTCCCAGACCAGGCCGTTGGGGGCCTGCAGCATCGTCCGGTGCTCGGCTGCGTTGCGTTGCCGCTTGGGTGGTCGGAACACGACCCACTCCAGCTGCGGAACGTTGCGCTGCAGCACCTGAGCGAAGTAGGCCCCGACCTCGTCGACCAGCCGCAGCTGGCGGTCCGACAGCCGTCCTTGCGGGCCGGTGAGCACTGGGCTGGGCTTCCAGTTCGGGTCGTGGACCCACCACACCGGATAGCCCTCCAGGCCGTCCGGCTCGTCGGCGGCCAACTGACGGGAGAACCATTCCCCCAGCGGATCGAGGCCGTCCACCGACCCGTCCAGACCCGGGCCCCCGGTCCGCTCCACCCAGGCCTGCAGCCGCTCCACTAGGCCGGGCAGGCTCGCCAGGTCGGCGTCGTAGTACGCCTCCGCCTCTGCCAGCGTGAGATCTGGGAACCACAGCACGGCGTCAGGGTAGCCAGATCGTGTAGGGGATGCCTTCGTCCTGCAAGCGCTTCAGCAGGTCCTCACTGGGGCCCACGCGCCCGTCGGCGTCGGGGAAGAACTGCCAGTCCACACCCCTGACCGCGATCTCAGGGTCGTTGAGGTTGCGGACGTCGTTGGTGATCTCCTTCTTCACCCGGGAGCTGTAGCGCACCTGCCCCTTCTTGACCTCGGTCGCCTGCTGAGATGACTCGACGTAGACGTCGATGCGCCGGGAGTCCTTGCCGCCGCTAGGAGGCTGGTACGCCTCCATCCGGCTACCGGGAGTCTGCTCGTAGAGCCAGCGCTGGGCGTCCTTCTCGTCGGCGTACCGGCCGGGTGACGGTGCCACCCGGGCGGCCCCGGTGACGGCCTCGTCGAGGACCTTGAAGTTCTGGCCCTTCTTGGCCAGCGCGATGAGCTTGGCGTCGTCCATGCCGCGGCCTCGCAGCCGGCTCATCGCGTCGGCGCCGTGGACGCGCTCAAGGGCCTTGACCTTGGCCAGGTCCGGCAGTCCGTCCTGCTTGACCGCCCAGGTCAGAGCACGGCGCTGCGCGGGCCCGTTGAGCCGGTCGAGGTGCTTGACCACCTTCGCGGCGATCGAGGCGCCGTCGCCGACGACGGGGATGATGAAGGCGACGCTGGCGGCGGCGGAGACGACGTTGCCGTCGACGAGGTTCGCCAGGGCGTCTCGGACGTCGCCGACGCCGAAGAACCCGAGGGTCAGGCTGCCGGCGAGGAAGGGGATGCTGTCGCCGTCGCAGAAGCCCCACACGCCTTCCTTGTCGCCGCACAGGACTCCGCGGGAGTAGTCCCCGATGTAGTCCCAGGTGCTCATCTGCCGGTCATAGACGGCCGGGTCGTAGCCCTCGTCGGCGCGCGCCAGCTCCCAGGAGTCGGTGAGGTCGTCGAAGTCGGTGTCGGTCCACAGCGGCTCGAGCCCGAGGTCCTCCTCGCGGCCGTCCGTCAGGCCGTCGCCGTCGGTGTCCGCCGACCGTGGCCGGGTGAGCGCGTACACCTCGTCGAGGTCGGGCAGCTCGTCGGAGTCGCTGTCGACCTTGCGCGGGTCGCTGTACACCCGGTACACGACGCCGGTGCCCAGCAGCGGGTCGATGCTGCCGATGGAGTACGGCTCGCCGACCTCGACCCCGTCGGACAGGCCGTCCCCGTCGGTGTCGCTCAGCCGCGGGTCGGAGGTGAAGACCTGGCCGGTGGCGCTGTCGTGCAGACCTTGGGTCTCGGCGCAGTCGGACAGCCCGTCGCCGTCGGTGTCGCGGCCGTCGTCGCCGTGGTCTTCCTCGATGGTGCGGAAGACCTCGGGCAGGTCGGCGGCGTTGGCGACGGCGTAGTACTGGCCGCCGGTGCGCTCGGCGATGCCGCGGAGCAGCGTGGCGTCGACGGCCCGGCCGAGACCAATGGTGTAGATGGTCACGCCGGCAGCCGCGGCGCGGTCGGTCAGGGTGTGCGAGTACGAGCCCTCGCCGTCGGTCAGCAGGATCATGATCTGCGCCCGGCCGGGTTCGTCGCCGCGGGCCAGCTCGTTCAGGCCCACGCTGACGCCGGCGCCGATGTTGGTGCCGCCCCAGTCGTCGATCCGGTCGATGGCCGCCTTCAGTGCGTCCTTGTCGCTCGTGAGCGGCTGCGTCAGCCGCGCCCAGTGGTCGAAGTCGACGACGGCGCCGCGGTCCTGGGGCGCCAGGGCGTCGACGAAACTCTTCGCTGCCGACCGGCGCAGGCCCTGGGGGTCGTTCCAGGACATCGAGCCGGAGGAGTCCAAGGTGAAGGCGACGTCCACGAACACGACGTCCCCGCTGCCTGACGGAGTGCAGGTACCGCCCAGCGCCGTCCACGTGCTGCGCCAGTTGGCGATGTCGAAGATGGCGTAGACGGTGAAGTGCTCGACCGTGGCGGTCACCGTGTTGGCGTCGGTGTCGATGCGCTGCAGCGCGTCGTCCGCAGCCGGCACCCAGGCGTGCAGTTCCTCGTCGAAGGTGAACAACCGCAGGTCCGTCTCCGACCCGCCCACTCGGGTCGGGTCGAACGGCATGGTGATGTCGGCGGACGTCAGAGCACCGCGGGCACCGGGGTCGAGGGTGATGTCGAACGCTTCGGAGACCCGGCCCGGGCCGCCGGAGACGAGCGGGGCGTCCTCCAGCTCGGTGATGTGCAGCCGACTGGCCAGGTCCCCCACGCCGGTCAGCGCGACGGTCACGCCGCTGTCGTGGACACGGGTCGTCGTGATGACCTCGGCGCCGTCCAGGACGCCGTCACCGTCGCTGTCCGGGTTCAGCGGGTCGGTACCCCCGGACACTTCGGCGGCGTCCGCCAGCCCGTCGCGGTCGGTGTCCCGGTCGGTCAGTGAGCTGCCGCGCGCGGCCTCGTGGCCATCGGCCAGCGCGTCGCCGTCCGTGTCCGGCGACAGCGGGTTCGATCCGAGGCGCTGTTCGGTAGCGGCGTCCAGTCCGTCGCCGTCGGTGTCCTGGGCGCTGTCCGAGGCGCCGTCGCCGTCGGTGTCGGGGTTCGCCGGGTCGTGGAACGGCATGCCGCGGGAAATCTCGAAGAAGTCGGTGAGACCGTCGCCGTCGGTGTCGCTCACCCGCGGGTCGGCGCCGGCCCGCAGCTCGGCGAGGTCCGGGATGCCGTCGCCGTCCAGGTCGGCAGTGTCGTCGTAGGAGACGCCGTGGCGACGCACCACCGCGAGAGTCGCGGCGATGGCCCGGCCGTAGTGGGTGATCGCCGGGACGGGCTTGCCCGCCGTCCAAGCCTCCTCGGCGAGCTCGACGGCCCTGGCGGCGCCGTCGACGTCCACCGCGTCCCGATCGCTGGTCGCCAGCAGCCTCGCATCTTTCAGCATGATGCGAGCCGATCGACGCTCGCCGGCCAGCAGACTCCTGCCGGCACTGACCAGTCGCGTGTCCGAGGGGTCCTCGTTGAGCCCGGCCTGGATGGTCGTCGCGCCGGCGTGCGCGTTCCGCCTCAGCTCGTCGGCGCGGTCGGGCAGGACCCGGTCGCCGTCCGCGTAGCCACTCTCGGCGTCATCAGCCAACCTGGCCGCTTCGTCCGGTGACGTCGGGGCCAAGGCGGACGCCGCGTCGGTCCGGTACGCAGCCGCCGTGCGCGAGTCGCGATCGCTGACGGACTGCGCCAACGCGTCCCGCCACAGTGGCCCAGAGGCCGTCGCCGCCGGGCTGAGTCCCCCGGCGATCAGGGCTGTCAGACAGCCGACACCGAACAACTGGGTGAGACGACGTCGGACCGTGAACATGCAACCCCCTCGAGGTGACCGAGACTCGCGGCCCACCCTGGCCGAGCGGCCACGCTCCGCACATGAAGAATGCGCGCCAGTGACCTCGTTTCACCCCGATCGGCGTCCACGTCCGTCCACCGGACAGAGGCATCTCACCCCGCGGCGCACCGTCCGCTGTCGACCGGCTCGGCCAGCGCCGCGGCCGACGCCAGCACCGGCGCGGACTCCGCCATCGTCAGGGCGTAGCCGGTGCTCGCGTCGTCCAGCGACCGGGCGAACACGACGCCGACGACAAGCCCGTCGGTGCTCAGCAGCGGACCGCCGGAGTTGCCCGGCTCCACCCTCGTGAACAGCGAGTACACCTCGCGGACGACGGTCGCCTCGCCGTAGATGTCCTCCCCGGTCGCGTCCAGCACCTGGCGGACGCGGGCCGGCTCGGAGCGGTACGGGCCGTCCAGGGGGAAGCCGGCCACGACCGCCGAGTCGCCACGCTCGAGGTCCTCGCCCAGCGGCAGCGCCGGGGCCTGGAGGTCGGGCACGGCGAGGACGGCGAGGTCTCGGCCGGGGTCGAAGCCCACGACGCGGCCCTCGAGCGCCGGGCCCTCACCGCCCACCTGCACCCGCGGCTCGTCGATGCCGGCCACGACGTGCGCGTTCGTGACGACGCGCTGCGGCGCCACCACCCAGCCGGTGCCCTCCTGCCCGCGCGAGCACTCCTCGGCGACGCCGGTCACCTTGACGATGCTGCCCGCCGCCGCGGCGGCCACCGGGTCGGCGACCGCCGGGTCCGGGGCCTCGACCGGCAGGATCTGCTCCGGCGCGAGACCGGCGAAGACGCGGGGGAAGGCCTGGCCCTCCACGACGCGGCGGAAGTCCGCGAACACCCGGCCGGTCTGCGGCGGCACGACCGAGTCGACCGCCGCGACCACCTTGGACGTCGCGATGGCGCGGGCGATCGCCGGGGCCGGGCTGGCCCGCAGGGCGCCGGCGACGAGCCAGACCACGAGCGCCACCGCCACCACCGCCGCCGCGGCACCGAGCGCCGAGTCGAGCACGCGGACCGGACGCCAGGTGACGCGGTCGCGCAGCCGCCGGCCGACCAGGAGGCCGGTCAGCTGCAGCAGCCACGCCACCAGCAGCACCCCGGCGAGGACGGCGAGCGTCCGGCCCGGGCCGGGCTCCATGTTCGCGAGCACCTGCGGCACCGCCGCCATCCCGAGCACGGCCCCGAGGAGGAAGCCGCCGAGCGACAGCACCCCCACGACGAGGCCCTGGCGCAGGCCGGAGACCGCGTAGCCGACCAGGACGACGACCAGCAGGACGTCGAGCACCGCACCCTCGCTCACGGCTGGACCTCGCCCTCCTCGTAGTCGTCGGCGACGTCCGGGGCCGGGTCGTCGTCCCGCACGATCGTCGGCCGCCCGGCCACGTGGTCGGGCAGCGGGTGCTCCCGGGCCTCGTCCCAGGACCGCTCCAGGCCGGCGACCGCGAGCAGCCGCGACAGCAGGCCCGCGGTGAAGCCCCACACGAACAGCCCGGACACGGTGAACGCCGGGCCGACGAAGCCGCTCGGGTGCCGCACCGTCCACCGGTTCCGCGGGTCGAGCAGCTCCTCGAGGCCGACGCGCTCGACGCGTGCCACCTCGGCGGGCTCCGCGACGCGGACCGGGCTCGGGGTCTCCCACCAGCCCACGACCGGCGTGACCAGGAAGCCCGAGGGCGGCAGCCACAGCTGCGGCAGCGTGCCGAGCACCCGCACCCCGGCCGGGTCGAGCCCGGTCTCCTCGCGGGCCTCGCGCAGCGCGGCGCCGACCGGCCCGTCGTCGCCGGGGTCCTGCGCGCCGCCGGGGAACGCCGCCTGCCCCGGGTGCGACCGCATCGTCGAGGACCGCTCGATGAGCAGCAGGTCGCCGCCGTCGACCTCGTCCCCGAAGAGCATGAGGACCGCCGCGTCACGCGTCGCGGTCCCCGGGGGCGCGGACCAGCGCGTCAGCTGGTCGGCGGTGACCCTCGGCAGGACGTCGTGGATGCGGCGCGCCCAGTCGGGCAGCGCGCTCACCCGGCGGCCTCCGCGGCGTCGACGTCGGGGGCCTCGGCCGGCCCGAACCTCAACAGCTTGGCGGCCTTGACGGGGTCCGTCTCTCCGGCGCCGTACGAGGGGCAGTCGCGGGCGACGGGGCAGGCGCCGCAGGCGGGGCGGCGCGCGTGGCAGGTCCGCCGGCCGTGGAAGATCAGGCGGTGGGACAGCATCGTCCAGTCCCGGCGGGGGAACAGCTCCCCCACCTCGCGCTCGATCGCGACGGGGTCGGTCTCGTCGGTCCAGCCGAACCTGCGCGACAGCCGCGCGACGTGGGTATCCACGGTGATGCCCGGGACGCCGAACGCGTTGCCCAGCACCACGTTCGCCGTCTTGCGGCCCACGCCCGGCAGCGTCACGAGCGCCTCCAGCCGGTTCGGCACCTCGCCGTCGAAGTCCTCCACCAGCCGTGCCGCCAGCTTGAGCAGCGAGTCGGTCTTGGCGCGGAAGAACCCGGTCGGCCGGATCAGCTCCTCCACGTCGGCGCGCTCGGCCGCCGCCAGCGCCCGCGCGTCCGGGTACCGCGCGAACAGCGCCGGGGTGACCTGGTTGACCCGGACGTCGGTGGTCTGGGCCGACAGCACCGTGGCCACGAGCAGCTGGAACGGGGAGACGAAGTCGAGCTCGCAGTGGGCGTCCGGGTACCGCTCGGCGAGCGCCCGGTGGATGCGGCGGGCCCGGCGGACCCGCGCCAGCGGCGTCTCGTCCGTGACGTCGATCGCACGGAGGGCGCGCGGGCGGGATGCCATGCGGGACAGCCTACGAGCACGGCCCGACGGTGGCCGTTCCACGGCTTTCCTCCACCCGGGTGAGCGCGGCCCGGACGGCTCAAGCCACCGGCCCGGCACGACGAACAGGCAGACGTGACAAGTCCTTCCGCGGCACTCCCGGTGTCCGACGACCCGCTCGCCGACCTCACGCTGGCCGAGCTGCGGGCGCATCGGCACGCCCTTCTCGCGGAGGCCGCGAGCACCACGCGCTGGCGGCGTCTCGTGCAGGCCCGCCTCGACCTCGTCGTGGCGGAGGCCGCCCCCGCCGACGACCTCACCCGGCCGTGCGGTGACCTGCCCGAGCCTCCGGACACCGGCCGGCTGGCCGAGCTGCTCTCCGCCCCGACCGACGACGCCGTCGGACTGCTGCGGCGGCTCGACCACGCCCAGCGCGCGCTGTCGGGATACGGTGCCAGCGTGCAGGCCGCTGCCTCCGCGGCGACCCGGGAACTCGTCGAGCGCTACGCGGCCGCGCCGGGAGGATGCCTGGACGCCTCCTCCCGCTGAGTACGGCAGACTGCGCACGGACACCCCTGCGCATGGGAGGAACGCGTGGACGACCAGGTCGTGCGGAAGGCCCCGCTGTTCGCGGCACTCGACGACGAACAGGCGGCCGCGCTCCTCTCGTCGATGACGCGGGTCGAGCTGCACCGCGGCGAGACCCTGTTCACCGAGGGCGAGGCCGGTGACCGGCTGTACGTCATCACGTCCGGCAAGATCAAGCTCGGGCGCTCCTCCGTGGACGGCCGCGAGAACCTGCTGGCGGTGCTCGGCCCCGGCGAGATGTTCGGCGAGCTGTCCCTGTTCGACCCGGGCCCGCGGACGGCGACGGGCACGGCCGTCTCGGACGTCACGCTGGTGGCGCTCGGCCACGAGGACCTGCGGGCCTGGCTGTCGACCCGTCCGGACGTCGCCCAGCACCTGCTGCGGGCGCTGGCCAAGCGGCTGCGGCGCACCAACGAGGCGCTCGCGGACCTCGTGTTCTCCGACGTGCCCGGGCGGGTCGCGAAGGCCCTGCTCGACCTGTCCGAGCGCTTCGGACGGCAGACCGACTCCGGCGTCCTCGTCGCGCACGAGCTGACGCAGGAGGAGCTGGCCCAGCTCGTCGGCGCCTCCCGCGAGACGGTCAACAAGGCGCTGGCCGACTTCGCGGGCCGCGGCTGGCTGCGGCTGGAGGCCCGCGCCGTCGTCCTGCTGGACGTCGAGCGCCTGCGCCGCCGCGCCCGCTGAGTCACTCCCCCCGCAGGTACTCCAGCTGGGCTCGCACGCTCAGCTCGGCCGCCGGCCACAGCACCGGATCGACGTCGGCGTAGACCACCTCGACCACGTCGCGGGCCGTCGCCGCACCGGCGTCCACCGCGCGCCGCACCTGGTCCAGTCGCTCCGCGCGGTGCGTCAGGTAGCCGTCGAACGCGGCCGCCGCGTCGGTGAGCACCGGCCCGTGGCCCGGCAGCACGGTGCCCACGCCGGCGTCCGCGAGCGCCCGCAGCCGCCGCAGGGAGTCGAGGTAGGGGCCCAGCCGCCCGTCGGGGTGGGCGACGACGGTGGTGCCCCGGCCGAGCACGGTGTCGCCGGTGAGCACCGCGCCGTCCGCGGGCAGCACGAACGACAGCGAGTCCGACGTGTGCCCCGGCGTCGCCACGACTCGCACCTCGAGGTCGCCGGCGACCACGACGGCCCCGTCGGTCAGCCCCTCGTCCCCGAGCCGGTGCGCGGGGTCGAGGGCCCGGACGCCGCGGGCGCCGGAGAGCCGCGCGAAGGTCGTGGCGCCCGCGCTGTGGTCGAGGTGCCCGTGGGTGAGCAGCACCTCCCCGACCCGTGCGCCCCGGCCGGTGACGGCCGCCAGGACGGCGCGCAGGTGCCCCTCGTCGTCCGGTCCGGGGTCGACGACCAGGGCGGTGGCGGAGCCGGGGGCGTGCAGCACCCAGGTGTTCGTCCCGTCGAGCGTCATCGGCCCGGGGTTCGGGGCGAGCACGCACTCCGCGCGCTCACCCACCCGCCCGCCGTGCCACGAGCCCGGCGCGGGGGCGCTCACGGCGCCCTCGGGGGCTGGTCGGGCAGGTCGGCGACGACGACGAGCGCCTCGCCGCGGCGCTCGATCACCGGCAGCACCTCCCGCAGCCGGCGCGGCTGCGCCCAGAGCGCCTCGGTGTCGGCCGCGGCGGCCACCTCCTCGAGGGTGACCAGTGTCGGGGGCATGAGCAGCACGTCGCCGTGGGCGGCCAGGTCGACGACGTCGGACGCGGCGTACCAGCCCGACTCGTCCGACTCCTCGCCGACGTGCCGGGCCTGCTGCCCCTCGGGCAGCACCGCGAGGAGGAACCGGGTGTCGTAGCGCCGCGGCTCGTGCACCGGCGTCGTCCAGTGGGCCCAGGGCCGCAGCAGGTCGGCGCGCAGCACCAGCCCGCGGCTGCGCAGGACGTCGGACATCGCCCGCTCCCGGGAGAGCAGCCGCTGCCGCTCCTCCTCCCACTCCGGCGCGTCGACGGCGCACACCGGGCCGGTCGCGTCGGCACCGGCGAGCAGCACGCCGCACTCCTCGAACGTCTCGCGGACGGCGGCGCAGACGTAGCCCCGGGCCTCCCGGGGGGAGCACCCCAGCCACGCGCCCCACCGGTCGGCGTCCGCGCCGGCCCACGGCACGTCGTCCGCCGTGTCGCGCGGGTCGACCCCGCCGCCGGGGAAGACGGACATGCCGGCCGCGAAGGCCATGCTCGCGCGGCGCCGCAGGAGGAACACCTCGACGCCCCGGTCGCCGTCCCGCACGAGGACGACGGTCGCGGCGGGTCGCGGGGTGGGCGGCGCCGCGTCGGGGTCGCCGAGACGGGCCGCCACCTCGGCGGCGTGGCCCGGGAGGGGGAAGGAGCGACGCACCGCGTCAGCCTACGGCCGCGGCGTGGGGCCCTCAGGGGCGCCGAGTCGGTACGGTTCGGTCGTCCCGACGGGCCGCGGGGCGTCAGGAGGTGCACGGGGTGACGGGGAACCGCGAGCTGTCGCTCGACGAGCTGGCGGAGTCTGCGGGGATGACGCCGCGGAACGTGCGCGCGTACCAGGCACGGGGCCTCCTGCCGCCGCCGCTCCGGAGCGGCCGCACCGTCAGGTACGGCCCCCAGCACGCGGCCCGGCTGCGCCTCGTCCGGTCGCTGCACCAGCGCGGGCTGTCGCTCAAGGTCATCCGCGATCTCGTCGACCGGGGGGACGCGGAGGCCGAGCTCGCCCGGCTGGCCAGCGAGCAGCTGCTCGCCACGTGGGGACGGCACGCACTGGTCCCGCTGCTCGGCGCCCACGTCGAGGCGATCGAGGCCCTGGCGCCCGGCACGCACCAGGCGATGGCCGACGCGGGCATCGTCGTCCGCGACGGGGACCGGTGGCTGGCGAGCGCGACGGGGCTGGGCCTCACCAGCGCGCTCGTGGCCCGGGGCGTCAGCCTCGAGGACGGCGGGCGCATCTGGCGGGTCGCCGCCGCGGCCGCCGAGCAGGCCCTCGACCCGCTGCGCGCCCTGCTGGAGGAGCTGGCCGCGGACGCCGAGACCACCGGCCTGGTCGTCCAGCTCGCCGCGACGGCGTTCTCCGACGTGCTCGCCCGCCGGGTCGGCATCGGGTACCGCGGCGACGGCGGCTAGACGACCTCGACGACGAGCTCCACCTCGACCGGCGCGTCGAGCGGCAGCACGGCGACGCCGACGGCGCTGCGGGCGTGCACGCCGGCGTCACCGAGGACGTCCCGGAGCAGCTCGGAGGCGCCGTTGACCACCGCGGGCTGACCGGTGAACGCCGGATCGCTCGCGACGAAGCCGACCACCTTGACGACCCGACGCACCCGGTCGAGGTCCCCGACCTGCGCCTTGACCGCCGCGAGGGCGTTGAGGGCGCACGTCGCGGCGAGCTCCTTGGCCCGGTCGGGGGCGACCAGCCCGTCCCCCTCACCGACCTTGCCGGTCTCCGCCAGCGACCCGCGCACCATCGGCAGCTGGCCCGACGTGTAGACGTAGGTGCCCGTCGTGACGGCCGGCACGTACGCCGCGACCGGCGCGGAGACCTCCGGCAGGGTCAGCCCCAGCTCGGCCAGCCGGTCGTCGACCCGGCCCACGTCAGGCCTTCTCGCGCTTGAGGTAGGCCACGAGGCCGTTGCCGTCCGGGCCGGGGACGACCTGCACGAGCTCCCAGCCGTCCTCCCCCCACTGGTCGAGGATCTGCTTGGTCGCGTGCACGATCAGCGGCACGGTCGCGTACTCCCACTTCGCCATGGCAGCGCAGGCTACCGTCGGGCGCCGATGGGCGACGAGAGCGAGGTGCTCACCCGGCCGGCTCCCGGCCCCGACGTCACGCTGCCGTACGGGGAGTACCCGGAGCAGGTGGTCGACGTCCGTCTCCCCGCGGGCGGCGACAGTCCGGCGCCCCTCGTCGTCGTCGTGCACGGCGGCTTCTGGCGTCCCGAGTACGACCGCGCCCACGCCGGGCCGCAGTCCGCCGCGCTCGCCGACGCCGGGTACGTCGTCGTGACGATCGAGTACCGCCGCGGTGACCGCGAGCGCCTGCTGTCCGACGTCCGGACCGCCCTGGACGCCGCGCCCACCCTGGCCGACCGAGCCGCGCCCGGCCGCGTGGACGCCGGTCGCACGGCGCTCGTCGGTCACTCGGCCGGCGGTCACCTCGTGCTGCTCGCCGCACAGCGGCCCGGTGCTACCGGCGTGGTCGCGCTGGCACCGGTCGCCGACCTGGCGGCCGCCGAGGCGGCCGGCCTGGGCGGCGGCGCCGTCCGCGACTTCCTCGACGGACCGGCGTCCGACCACCCCGGCCTGGACCCGGCCCGGCTCGGCCCGCCGGCGGTGCCGGTGCACCTGCTGCACGGGCTGGACGACGACCGCGTACCCGCCGAGCAGTCCCGCCGCTACGCCGCGGGTCACCCCGGCGTGACGTGCGAGCTGCTGCCGGGGACCGGGCACTTCGCGCTCGTCGACCCGCTGTCGGCCGCCTGGCCACGGGTCCTGTCGGCCGTCGAGCGTGCGACCGGGCGCGCCGCTACGCTCGCCTGAGTGGCCACGCACGACAGCGACTGGGAGGGGGTACGCCTCCACGTCGTCACCGGCAAGGGCGGCACGGGCAAGACGACGGTCGCCGCCGCGCTGGCCCTGGCGCTGGCTGGCGGAGGGCGCCGCACCCTGCTGTGCGAGGTGGAAGGCCGTCAAGGGGTCGCCCGGCTGTTCGACGTGCCCCCGCTGCCGTACGAGGAGCGCAAGGTCGCGGTCGGCCCCGGGGGCGGCGAGGTCCACGCCCTGGCCGTGGAGCCGCGCGCCGCGCTGATGGAGTACCTCGAGCTGTTCTACCGGCTCGGGCGCGCCGGCCGGGTGCTCGACAAGATGGGCGCCGTCGACTTCGCGACCACGATCGCCCCCGGCCTGCGGGACGTGCTGCTCACCGGGAAGGTCTACGAGGCCGTCAGGCGCCGCGACCAGGGCCGACCGGTCTACGACGCGGTCGTCCTCGACGCGCCACCCACCGGACGCATCGCCCGGTTCCTCAACGTCAACACCGAGGTCGCCGGGATCGCCAAGGTGGGCCCGGTGCGCCACCAGGCCGAGTCGATCATGAAGGTGCTGCGCTCCCCCCAGACCGTCGTCCACCTCGTCACGCTGCTCGAGGAGATGCCGGTGCAGGAGACCGTCGACGGGGTCGACGAGCTGCACAAGGCGGGCCTGCCGGTCGGCGGGATCGTCGTCAACCAGGTGCGGGACCGCGTGCTGCCCGCCCGGGCGCTCGCCGCGGCCGGCCGGGGCCGGCTGGACCCGGACGACGTGCGGGCCGGACTCGTCGCCTCCGGCCTCGTGCGCGCCGCGGACGCCGACGGCCCGCGCGCCGGCCGGCTCGTCGACGGCCTGCTGGCCGAGGCGGCCGAGCACGCGACCCGGGTGGCCCTGCAGCAGCGCGAGCGCGCCGACCTCGACGCACTGGAGCGGCCCGTCTACGAGCTGCCCTTCCTGCCCGAGGGCGTCGACCTCGGCGGTCTGTACGGGCTGGCCGAGCGGATGTGCCGGCAGGGGCTGGCGTGAGCGACCCGCCGCGGCTGGACGTCGACGCCCTCCTCGACGACCCGTCGACCGCCATCGTCGTGTGCACGGGGGCCGGGGGGGTCGGCAAGACGACCACGGCCGCAGCGCTGGCGGTCCGCGCCGCCGAACGGGGACGGCGCGCCGTCGTCCTCACCATCGACCCGGCGCGTCGCCTGGCGCAGGCGATGGGGCTCACCGAGCTCGACAACACGCCGCGGCCGGTGGACGGCGTCGACACCTCGGCGGGGGGGTCGCTCGACGCGATGATGCTCGACATGAAGCGGACCTTCGACGACCTCGTCGAGTCCGCCGCCAGCCCCGAGAAGGCCGCCCAGATCCGCGCCAACCCGTTCTACGAGGCGATGTCGTCCTCGTTCTCGGGGACGCAGGAGTACATGGCGATGGAGAAGCTGAGCCAGCTGCGGGCGCAGGCCGAGGCCGGCGAGCAGGCGTGGGACCTCATCGTCGTCGACACCCCACCCAGCCGGTCGGCGCTGGACTTCCTCGACGCCCCCCAGCGCCTGTCGTCCTTCCTCGACGGGCGCTTCATCCGGGTGCTGATGGCGCCGGTGAAGGCCGGCGGACGCGCCTACCTGCGGGTGTTCTCCGCCGCGGTCGGCGGGGTGGCCGGGGTGATGACGAAGCTGCTCGGCGCGCAGGTGCTGGCCGACGTGCAGGCGTTCGTGGGGGCGCTCGACACGATCTTCGGCGGCTTCCGGCAGCGCGCGGAGCGGACGTACGCGATGCTCCAGGCCCCCGGCACGGCGTTCGTCGTCGTGGCGGCGCCGGACCCGGACGCGCTGCGGGAGGCGTCCTACTTCGTCGAGCGCCTGGAGCAGGACCGGATGCCGCTCGCCGGGCTCGTGCTGAACCGGGTGCACACCTCCGTCATCGCCGACCTCAACGTGGAGCGCAGCCTCGCGGCGGCCGAGCAGCTCGAGGAGGACGGCGTACACCCGGTCACGGCCGGCCTGCTGCGGCTGCACGCGGACCGGATGACGCGGCACGACGGCGAGCGGCAGCTCGCCAGGCGGACGTCGGCGGCCCACCCGACGGTGCCGGTCGTGGAGGTGCCGGTGCGCGCGGAGGACGTGCACGACCTCGACGGCCTGCGCGCGGTCGGCGCGGACCTCGGGTCAGGCTGACACGCGGGCCGGCGCCCGCAGGTGCTCCTCACGGGCCGCCTCGAGCAGCCGCCGCCAGGACCTCACGTTCGGGCGCCGCTTGAGCAGGGCGCGCCGCTCGCGCTCGGTCATGCCGCCCCACACGCCGAACTCGATCCGGTGGTCGAGGGCGTCGGCCAGGCACTCGGTGCGCACCGGGCACCCGAGACACACCGTCCTGGCGCGGTTCTGCGCCGCCCCCTGGACGAACAGGGCGTCGGGGTCCGACGTCCGGCACGCCCCCCGCGCGGCCCACTGCTGCATCCCGACCGGCTTGCCGGCCTCCCGAGCCGATTCCCCAAAGTCCATGACGTCCTCCGTCCCCCTGTGGGAGCGTGGGCCCTCGAACCCCGACCTCACGCTCCGCTATCGCCAGCGCACCCGACGCTAGGCGTCGCGCCACCGTCACCGGTACGGCCCAGACGGGCCATTTCCGGCTAGTCCTTTCCGACTACTCGCGGCGTGTCGCACCCCTCACCGCCCCAGCACGTACCCTGGCCGTATGCCTGGTTCCTCCGCCGTCGGTACGGCCGGCAAGCTGGTCGCGCTGCTCGCCGCGTTCGTCGCCACGAGCGTGGTGGCCGGCGTGCTGGTCGCCGGCCTGTTCATGCCGGCCGTGGGGGCGACGGGGACGGTGGCCCGCAGCTCGGTGGACTTCTTCGACTCGCTCCCCGAGGAGCTCGAGCCCCAGCCGCTGTCCCAGCAGTCGCGCATCCTGTGGGCCGACGGCAGCGTGATGGCCACCTTCTACGACCAGAACCGCATCGTCGTCCCCCTGTCCTCCGTGGCGCCGGTGCTGCGGCAGGCGGTCATCGCCATCGAGGACGAGCGCTTCTACGAGCACGGCGGGGTCGACGTCCGGGGCATCAGCCGCGCGTTCGTCAACAACTTCAGCGGAGGCGACACCCAGGGCGCGTCCACGCTCACCCAGCAGTGGGTGAAGAACGTGCTCGCCGACCGGGCGCTGCGCGAGGGCGGCGTCGAGGCCTACCGCGAGGTGGTGGACGACGACTACGGCCGCAAGGTGCGCGAGGCGAAGCTCGCGATCGCGGCCGAGAAGCGGCTGACGAAGGACCAGATCCTCGAGAACTACCTCAACATCGCGCTGTTCGGCGACGGGCAGTACGGCGTGGCCACGGCCGCGAACCACTTCTTCGGCAAGAACCCCGCCGACCTGACGCTGCCCGAGGCGGCGCTGCTGGCCGGCATGATCCAGCGGCCCCGGGCCTACGACCCGGTGGCGAACCCGGAGACGGCGCTGCAGCGCCGGGACGTCGTGCTGCAGAAGATGCTCGAGCTGGAGTACATCACCCGGGCCCAGTACGACGAGGCCGTCGCCATCCCCCTCGAGGCCATGCTCAACGTCCGGGAGACGCCGAACGGCTGCGCCGGCGCGGGCAACGCGGCGTTCTTCTGCGAGTACGTCATCGCCACCGTCCTGCAGGACCAGGCGTTCGGCGAGACGCCCGAGCAGCGTCAGCAGCTCGTGTACCGCGGCGGCCTGACCATCACCACGACGCTGGACAAGACCAAGCAGGCGGCCGCCGACGAGGCAGTCAAGGCGAAGGTGGCGCCGGGCGACCCGGCCGGGTCCGCGCTCGCCTCCGTCGAGGCCGGCACCGGCCGCATCCTGGCGATGGCGCAGAGCAAGCTGTACGACCCGAGCGAGGAGGCCGGCCCCGAGGGGACGTCGTACAACTACGCGGTCGACGCGAGCATGGGCGGTCCCCCGACCGGCTTCCAGGTCGGGTCCACGTACAAGCCGTTCGTGCTCGCCACCTGGCTGCGAAACGGCAACCGCCTCTCCGAGCGGGTGGCGGCGCCGAGGAGCCCCCGCTACGACGTCCAGGACTTCGAGCGCAGCTGCGTCGACCGGGTGGCCCCCGAGGTGTGGGAGCCCCGGAACAGCGAGGGCCAGGGCGGCGGCCGGATCACCGTGCTCGAGGCCACCTACCGTTCGGTGAACACGGCGTACACGGAGATGGCGCGGGAGCTGGACCTCTGCGAGATCCGCGACGTGGCCGCCAGCCTCGGCGTGCACCGCACCGACGGCGGCGAGCTGGGCACCAACCCGTCGTCGGTGCTCGGCGACAACGTCATCGCCCCGCTGACGATGGCCTCCGCCTTCGCGACGTTCGCCAACAGCGGCACCTACTGCCGGCCCGTCGCCATCACCGAGGTGAAGAACTCGGCCGGCGAGGTCATCGGCGGACAGCAGCCGGAGTGCTCGCCGGCGATGGAGCCGGACATCGCCAACGCCGTGGCGACCGCGCTGACGAACACCCTGGACCGGGGCACGGCTCGCCGCAGCGACATCGACTGGCCGGCCGCCGGCAAGACCGGGACGACGAACGAGAGCTGGGAGACGTGGTTCGTCGGCTTCACCCGGCAGATCTCCACCGCCGTGTGGGTCGGGACGCCGAACGCCGAGCCGACCTCCCTCAACGGCCTCACGTTCGCGGGCGAGCGGCACCGCCGGGTGTACGGCGGCACGGTCGCCGCACCCATCTGGCAGGCCTACATGAGCCGCGCGATGGAGGGCCTGCCGGCCGAGGACTTCCCCACTCCGCCGAGCCGGTTCCTGCGCGAGCCCGCACCCCCGCCGCCCCCGCCGGCGACCCGGGCGCCGCAGCCTGAGCCCGCCCCGGAACCACCGAAGGACGAGGAGGGCAACCGCGGCCGCGGTGGCGGTGGCGGCGGCGGTAACCCCGAGCCTCCGCCGGGCGACGACTGACCGCGTGCGTCAGCCCTGCAGCTGGCGACGCACCTCGGCGGCCACCCGGGCGCCGTCCGCCCGCTGACCGACCGCCGGCTTGACGATGCCCATGACGCGGCCCATCGCGGCCGTCCCGGCCTGGCCCGCGGCGGCCGCCTGGGCCACGGCGTCGGCGACGAGGGCCGCCAGGTCGTCGTCGGACAGCTGAGCCGGCAGGTAGCCCTCCAGCACGCGTTGCTCGGCCCGCTCGCGCTCGGCGCGCTCGGGGCGACCGGCGCCGTCGAACGCCTCGGCAGCCTCACGCCGCTTCTTCACCTCGGTGCGCAGGACCGCGAGCACCTCGTCGTCCGACAGCGTGCGGGCCGCGCTACCGGCCACCTCGGCGGACTTGACCGCGGTGAGCGCCATCCGCAGCGTCGAGGCGCGCAGCTCGTCGCGGGAGCGGATCGCGTCGGTGAGGTCGGACTGCAGCCGGTCCTTGAGCTCGGGGGTCGCCATGGCCCTCAGTCTCGCAGCAGGTCAGGATGACCCCGTGCCCTCCTCCCGTGATCTTGCCCGTGGCGCCGCCGCCGTTGCCTGCGCCGGCGTGGCCTACGCGGCGTGGGAGGCGCGGTCGTACCGGCTGCGCCGCGTGGAGGTGCCGGTGCTGCCGCGGGGTGCCGACCCGCTGCGGCTGCTGCACCTGTCCGACCTGCACCTCACGCCGGGCCAGCGCGGCAAGCAGGAGTGGGTGCGGCGGCTGGCCGGTCTCGAGCCGGACGTCGTCGTCGACACCGGTGACAACCTCGCCCACGCGGGCGCCGTCCCCGCGCTGCTCGGGGCCCTCGGCCCCCTGCTGGACCGTCCCGGCGTCTTCGTGCTCGGCTCCAACGACTACTACGCCCCGCGCCCGAAGAACCCCGCCGCGTACCTCGCCGGGCCCTCGGCGGTGGTGGGGCACCTCACGCAGCTGCCGACCGGCGACCTCGTCGAGGGCCTGACGACGGCCGGCTGGCACGACCTCGACAACGCCCGGGCGACCCTGTCGGTGCGGGGGCTGCGCCTGGACGCCGTGGGCGTCGACGACCCCCACCTGCGCCGGGACCGGTACCTCGACGTCGCCGCGCCGGCCTCCCCGGACGCCGACCTGACGCTCGGCGTCACGCACGCGCCCTACCGGCGGGTGCTCGACGCGATGACGAACGACGGCGTGGACCTGGTGCTCGCCGGCCACACGCACGGCGGGCAGCTCGCCGTCCCCCGCTACGGGGCCCTGGTGACGAACTGCGACCTGCCGACCCGGTACGCCAAGGGGCTGCACGAGTGGCGGACCCGGCGGCACCGCTCGTGGCTGCACGTGAGCGCCGGTCTGGGGACCTCGCCGTACGCGCCGGTGCGGTTCGCGTGCCCGCCCGAGGCGACGCTGCTGACGCTCGTGGAACGGGCCCGGGACCCGATGTCGTGACGCATCGGTCACGTCCCGTCCGGGAGGGTCCCGGCGCCCGATCGTCGCGGCCGGGTCAGATGGTCATCGTCCGAACAAGCGGGCGAAGAACCCACCCGACGACGCCTGTTCCTTCTGCTTCGTCTCATGGCCGGAACACCACTGGCCGGCGGGCACGCTGCGCTTGACCTCGGCGACGTGCTGGCCGCAGCCAGCCCATGTCGTCTTGCCGCAGTTCCTGCAGGTCGCGGATCGGCACATAGGGCTTCTTGTCTCCTGTGAGAGTCGCTGGTTGAGGCTGGGTGAACTGGCCCCGGACACGGCGGATTCCCCCGTCGTCGCCATGACGGGGACCAATATACCCATGGGGGTATCTTCCGACAATGGCGAGTCCACCTGGCGGGGCTCAGACGACGATGGGCGCGGTCAGCCAGGCAAGCGCCTCGGATGCCGTCCAGCCCTCGGGATGGCGCCGGGCCAGGTCCCGCACGCCGGCGAGGTCGTCGCCCAGGGTCACCAGGGGCGGCTCCACGAACCCGTCGCGCCGTGTCTGCCCGACGCCGACGTCCGCGGTGAGCGCGTTGCACAGGCACGCGCGGGCCCGGCTGTCCCCGGCGTCGCCGCCCTTGCGCAGGTACAGGGCCTCCGGCTCGGCAGGGCAGCGGTACCCGACGGCGCCGGCTGCCGTGACGT
>JBKHXE010000006.1:0-30405 GCA_046566185.1 Actinomycetes bacterium
CGTCGGAGGCGATGACGAAGACGCGGTGGTCGAACGGGCTCTCACCGGGGGCCGCGTCCGGGTCGAGCAGGCCGCGCTCGCGGCGGGCGGCCATCGCCATGCCGACGGCGTTGGCCACGCCCTGGCCGAGAGGACCGGTCGTGGTCTCCACGCCGTCGGTGTGCTGGTACTCGGGGTGCCCCGGGGTCTTGGAGCCCCACGTCCGCAGCGCGGCGATGTCGTCGATGGTGAGGCCGTACCCGGCGAGGAACAGCTGCAGGTACAGCGTCAGGCTCGAGTGCCCGGCCGACAGCACGAACCGGTCGCGGCCGAGCCAGTGCGAGTCCGACGGGTCGTGCCGCATCATCCGCTGGAACAGCAGGTAGGCGGCCGGGGCCAGGCTCATCGCCGTCCCGGGGTGGCCGTTGCCGACCTTCTGGACGGCGTCCGCGGCCAGGACGCGGACGGTGTCCACCGCCCGACGGTCGAGATCCCCCCACTCCAGCTCCGACGCGTGCTGCGGTGCGGACGTCGTCTGCGTGGTGCTCACCGGACTCCTCTTTCGCGAGGCCCGCGGGGTCGGCGTCCCGCTGGCCGTCTGTCTCGTCCACGGGCGCCGCGGCCACCGCGGTCCGCGCCCGTCTCCCGGTCGGCGAGCCTATCGCCGGAGGACGGCCCCGCGACCGGGCCGACCGACCGATGGACAGCAGCCGGCCCCGCGTAGACTCGACGCCTGTCCGCCCCCTCGAGCCCGGGACGTCTCTGCTCTCGTGACTGCCGTCGACCCGCAGGCCCTCCGGCCCACTCCCGCGCGCACCGGCCCGTTCAGCCGCCGTGAGCGCGTCCTGGGTTTCGTCAGTCTGCTCAAGCCCCGGATCATCGAGCTGCTGCTCGTCACCACCGTGCCCACGATGGTGCTGGCGGCGGGGGGTTTCCCACCCGTCGGGCTCGTGCTCGCCACGCTCGTCGGGGGCACCCTGGCGGCCGGCGGCGCGCACGCGCTGAACTGCTACATCGACCGCGACATCGACGGCCTCATGCACCGCACGAGCAACCGCGCGATCGTCACGGGCGTGGTGCGGCCCGGCGAGGCCCTGGTCTTCGGCCTGGCGCTGTCGCTCGGGTCGGTGCTCTGGTTCGCCTGGCTGGTCAACGACCTGTCGGCGCTGCTCGCCGGCGTGGCCATCGCCTTCTACGCGGTCGTCTACACCCTCGGGCTCAAGCGGCGCACCAGCCAGAACATCGTCTGGGGCGGCGCGGCCGGCTGCATGCCGGTGCTCATCGGCTGGTCGGCGGTCACCGGCTCGCTGTCGTGGGCGCCCTGGGTGCTCTTCGCGGTGATCTTCCTGTGGACGCCGCCGCACTACTGGCCGCTGTCGATGAAGTACCGCCGCGACTACGAGGCCGCGGGGGTGCCGATGCTCGGCGCCGTCGAGACGCCGTCCGCGGTGGCGCGCCAGGTCGTCGTCTACTCCTGGGCGATGGTGCTGGCGTCGCTTCTGCTCGTGCCCGTGGCGCCCACCGGCGCCGTCTACGCCGTCGCCGCCGCCGTGCTCGGCGCGTGGTTCCTGGCGGAGGCGCACGCGCTGCGGCGCCGGGCGCGCCGTGCCGAGCGCGCCGACGAGGTGCGCGCGATGCGGCTCTTCCACGCCTCCATCACGTACCTGACGCTGCTCTTCGTCGCGATCGCCGTCGACCCCTTCGTCCCCACCCCGTGGTGATCATGCAGGTCCGTCACTGCACGATCACCCGGACGTGCAAGATCACGGGTGGGGGGCGAGATCCCTGGACGAGGTCGGCGCGGTGGGGGAGGCCGACGGCAGCGGCTCGTGGCGGCGAAGGGCCAGCAGGAGCCCGGTGAGCGTGACCGTCAGCAGGCACGCGCCGAGCATGTGCAGCGCGACGAGCGGCTCCGGCAGGTCGGTGGCGTACTGGACGTAGCCGACCGCTCCCTGGGCCAGCGTGACGCCGAGCACCCAGCCCGCGCGACGGAGCGCGAGCGGCGGGGCTCCGGTCACGCGGAGCGCCACCAGCAGCCCCACGAGCAGACCGAGGAACAGGAGCACGAGGTCGGCGTGCAGCCAGCTCATCGTGCGGGGGTCCAGGTCGAAGCGCGCGGGCGCCTCGGCGTCCCCGGAGTGCGGCCCCGAGCCGGTGACGACCGTCCCGACGACCAGCACGGCGGCGCCGACGACCGCGAGCAGCCGGCCGAGCTGCCGGACGGCGGACGGCACCGTGACGACGACCGGCCCGTCCGGTTCCTGCACCCGCACCAGCAGCGTCACCGACAGGGCGATGAGCACCATGGACAGCAGGAAGTGCGCCGCAACCGTGACCGGGTTCAGGTCGGTGAGCACCGTGACCCCGCCGAGCAGCGCCTGGGCGACCACACCGAGCAGCGGAGCGGCGCCGAGGAGCCGCAGGTGACGCCGTCCGGTGCGCCAGACGGCGACGAGCGCAGCGACCGCCACGACGCCCACGAGGAAGGTCAGCAGCCGGTTGCCGAACTCGATGTAGGGGTGCCAGCCGTCCTCGGGCTCCAGTACCGGGGTGTAGGAGCCGGGGTCGCACTGCGGCCAGGTGGGGCAGCCGAGGCCGGAGCCGGTGAGCCGCACCAGCCCGCCGGTGACGACGATGCCGCTCTGGACGACGACGTTGGCGACGAGGATCCGCCGGGTCCACCGGCCGGGCGCGGGCTGCACCCGTCCAGGGTAGGTCGGCGCCGTCCACGGAGGACGGCGGGTCACGACCCGAGCGACCCGCGCAGGAGGCTGTTGCCCGAGTGGGTGGGGTCGCCGTCCAGCGGCTCGACCGACACGTCGACGACCGGGTAGTCCCCGACGTCCAGGCCGGCGGGGACGACGAACTCGCCCTCGCCGCCGACGAGGACGCCCAGCGGCACCATCCGCCGCGCGCTCTCGTCGAGCAGCCACACCTCGTAGAAGCCGTCCTCGCCGGGCGGCAGGGAGGCGGCGGTCAGACGCAGCACGGTGCCACGCTCGGACTCCAGCAGACCCGCCTGCCCCACCCCGGCGCCCTCGACGAGCGGCTCGAGGTCGGCGGCGGCGACGGGCTGCTGCCCGGCGTCGTCGATGCCGCCCCCCACCAGGGACGCCGCGCCCCCACCGACCAGCAGCCCGCCGACCGCGGCCGCGGCCAGCGCCCACGTCGACCAGCGGCGACCCGGAGCACGAGGCACGTCCGGCACGAGCACCGGCGCGGGGGACGCCACGGGCTGCGACGGGGGCTCCACGCCGGCCGGCACGGCGCGAACGCCGGTCGCGGCGGCGATGCCGGCCCAGACGGACGCCGGGGGAACCACCTCGGTGACCTCCCCGGCGCGCGCGGCGGCGACGACCGTCCGCAGCTCCTCCAGCTCCTCGGAGCAGCGACGGCACGTGGCCAGGTGCTCGCCGTCCACGGAGACGCCCTCCCCGAGAGCGAGCAGGGCGAGGTCGTCGGGGTCACAGTGCTGCACCGTCGACCTCCAATCGCGTCCTCAGTCGGCCCAGCGTGCGGCGGATGTGGCTCTTCACCGTGCCGAGCGGCAGCCCGAGCCGCTCGGCGATCTGCTGGTGCGTGAGGTCTTCGTAGAAGGCGAGCTCGAGGATGGTGCGCTGCGGCTGCCCGACAAGGGACAGCTCGTCGGTGATGACGAGCCGCTGCGCCACGGCCTCCTCGTGAGCCGACCCGTGGTCGACGCGGTCCGCGCCGGACGCCACGACCACCGGGTCGGTCGTGACCTCGCTGCGGCGCGGGCGCCGCCCGAGGGCGTCGGCGATCTTGTGGCGGGTGATGCCGACGAGCCAGGCCGCCAGCGCCCCGCCCTCCGGCCGGAACCGCGCGTGCCCCTGCCACGCGGCGATGAAGACGTGCTGCGTGACGTCCTCGGCGTCCGTGGCGCCCACCGCACGCACGGCGAGCCCGTGCACCAGCCCGCCCCAGCGCTCGTAGGCCCAGGCGAGCGCCTGCTCCTCGCCCGCGGCGAACCGGCGCCCGATCTCCGCGTCGTCCGGGGGCTCCTGGCGGCGGTGCCGGCTGATCGCGTCGTCAGCACGCACGCCGCTCACGGTAACCGCGCGCACGGCGTGCCGCCGCCCTCCCTCCTGTTCCGCGCCCCGCCCGAGCGTGGCTGCGGTCAGGACCAGCGGAACCGGCGGACCGCCAGCCCACCGGCGGCCGCAGCCCAGGCCGCGAGCACGGCCACGGGGCCGACGTCGAGACGACCCTCGAGCAGGGCGGTGCGCATGCCGTCGCCGAGCGCGCCGGACGGCAGCCACGGCGCGAGGGAGGCCAACGGCCCGGGCAGCTCGTCGGCCGGCACGACCACGCCGCCGCCGACGAGCAGCAGCACCCAGACCAGGTTCGCGACGGCGAGCACCGCCTCCGCGCGCAGCGTGCCGGCGAGCAGCAGCGCCAGGCCCGTGAACGCGGCCGTGCCGAGGACGACGACGAGCGCGGCGGCGGGCAGGCCCGCCGGGTCGGGCGACCACCCGAGCGCCGTGGCGGTCGCGCCCAGCACGGCCACCTGCAGCGCCTCGACGACCAGCACCGCCAGCCACCGGCCGGCCAGCAGGCCGCCGCGGCCCAACGGCGTGGTCCCCAGCAGGCGCAGCACCCCGGCGCGGCGGTCGAACCCGGTGCCGATCGCCTGCCCGGTGAAGGCCGTCGACATCACCGCCAGGGCCAGCACGCCCGGGGCGACGACGTCCACCCGCGACCGCCCGGCCGGCACGTCGAGACCGACGAGGTCGCCGGTCGAGACCGCGACCAGGACGAGCGCGGGCAGCACCAGCGTCAGGAGCAGCTGCTCGCCGTTGCGCAGCAGCACGGCGGTCTCCCACCGCGCCTGCGCGAGCACCCGGCGGGACGGCGCGGCGGCCGTCACCGCAGCCTCCGGCCGGTGAGGTCGAGGAAGACGTCCTCCAGGGTGCGGCGCCCGACGGTCAGCTGCTGCGGCATCACGCCGTGGGACGCGCACCAGGCGGCGACGGTCGCCACCACCTGCGGATCGACCCGCCCGGCGACCAGGTACGCGCCACGGGCGCTCTCGGTGACGTGGACGCCGTCCGGCAGGGCGCGCGCCAGGCCGGCGAGGTCGAGGGCGGGCGGGCCGCCGAAGCGGATGGTGGTGCCGTGCCGCGCCTCGTCGGTCAGCTCGGCCGGGGAGCCGGCGGCGACCACCCGGCCGTGGTCGACGACGACCACGTGCTGGGCGAGCCGCTCGGCCTCGGCCATGTCGTGCGTGGTGAGCACGACGGCGACGCCCTCCTCGGTCAGGTCGGTGACCACCTCGTGGACGGCGAGGCGCGACTGGGGGTCCAGCCCCGCCCCCGGCTCGTCGAGGAACACCAGCTCGGGCCGACCCACCAGCGCCGCGGCCAGCGCCAGCCGCTGCCGCTGCCCGCCGGAGAGCCGCCGGACCGGCGTGCCGGCGAAGCCGTCGATGCCCAGGCGCTCGACGAGGCCGTCCACCGACCGGGGCACCTCGTGCAGCCGAGCGAGGTGGCGCAGGAGGGGCACCGGGCGGACGGACGTCGGCAGCCCGCCGTCCTGGAGCATCACCCCCACCCGGCTGCGCAGGTCGGCGTCCGCCCGGCGGGGGTCGCGGCCGAGGACGCGCACGACTCCGGCGTCCGGCGTCCGCAGCCCCTCGCAGCACTCGACCGTGGTCGTCTTGCCGGCCCCGTTGGGTCCCAGGAGGGCGGTGACCGCCCCGCGCTCGGCGCGCAGGTCGACGCCGTCGACCGCCGCGACCCTGCCGTACCGCTTGACGAGCCCCGACACCTCGAGGGCGGCACCGGGGGAGGTCACCGCGGAAGTCTAGGGACGCGGGCCGGCCCCCGAATTGCCGGGCCGGGAAGAATTACGGCATGCTCGTGTTGTGCAATACGTGAGCGTCACCGGCGAACGGCAGACCGGGCGTGCGCCCGGCGCCCCCGCCGGTGCGGCGCCCACGGCCACCACCCACCCCGACACCGACGCCCGCACGCGTGACCGCGTCGCCCGCGCCGTCCTCGAGCGGGGGCCGGTCACCGCCAGCGAGCTGGCCGCCGAGCTGGGCATCACGCCGGCGGCGGTCCGGCGGCACCTGGAGCGGATGCTCGACGAGGGCCTCGTGGACGCCCGTGAGGCGCCGTCCTTCGGGCCCCGCGGTCGCGGGCGACCGGCTCGACAGTTCGTCCTCACCGACGCGGGGCACGCGGCGATGACCACGGCCTACGACGACCTCGCCAGCTCCGCGCTGCGGTTCCTCGCCGAGCGCGAGGGACGCGAGGCCGTCGAGGCCTTCGCCAAGGCGCGCATCGCCGACCTCGAGCGCCGGTACGCCCCGGTCGTCGACGCCGCCGGGCACGACGTACGCTCGCGGACCGAGGCGCTGGCCGAGGCGCTGTCCGCCGACGGGTACGCCGCCAGCACCCGGCCCCTACCGGTCGCCGGCCCGGCGGCCGCGGCCCAGCTGTGCCAGGGGCACTGCCCCGTCCAGCACGTCGCCGCGGAGTTCCCCGAGCTCTGCGAGGCGGAGACCGAGGCGTTCTCCCGGCTCCTCGGGGTGCACGTCCAGCGGCTGGCGACTCTCGCGCACGGCGAGCATGTCTGCACCACGCACGTCCCGACGACCGCCCCGGCGGCCGTCCGGCCCCACTCCCAGCACGACCCGCAGCAGGGAAGGACGCACTGATGACCACTGCCGACATCGAGGCCAGGAACCCCGAGCTCAAGGGCCTGGGCACCTACGAGTACGGCTGGGCCGACCGCGACGACGCGGGGGCCTCGGCACGACGTGGCCTGTCCGCGGAGGTCGTGGAGGACATCTCCCGGCGCAAGAACGAGCCCGACTGGATGCTCCGCACGCGGCTGAAGGCCCTGCGGCTCTTCGGCAAGAAGCCGATGCCGAGCTGGGGCAGCGACCTGTCGGGCATCGACTTCGACAACATCAAGTACTTCGTGAAGTCCACCGAGAAGCAGGCGACGTCCTGGGACGAGCTGCCCGCGGACATCAAGAACACCTACGACCGGCTCGGCATCCCCGAGGCGGAGAAGCAGCGCCTCGTCGCCGGCGTCGCGGCCCAGTACGAGTCGGAGGTCGTCTACCACCAGATCCGCGAGGACCTGGAGGAGAAGGGCGTCATCTTCGTCGACACCGACACCGGGCTGAAGGAGCACGAGGAGCTCTTCAAGGAGTACTTCGGCTCCGTCATCCCCCCGGGCGACAACAAGTTCGCGGCGCTCAACACGGCGGTCTGGTCCGGCGGGTCGTTCATCTACGTGCCGCCCGGCGTGCACGTCGACATCCCGCTGCAGGCCTACTTCCGGATCAACACCGAGAACATGGGCCAGTTCGAGCGGACGCTGATCATCGCCGACGAGGGCTCGTACGTGCACTACGTCGAGGGCTGCACGGCGCCGATCTACAAGACCGACTCGCTGCACTCCGCGGTCGTCGAGATCGTCGTCAAGAAGAACGCCCGGGTGCGGTACACGACGATCCAGAACTGGTCGAACAACGTCTACAACCTCGTGACCAAGCGGGCGACCGCGGCCGAGGGCGCCACGATGGAGTGGGTCGACGGCAACATCGGCTCCAAGGTCACCATGAAGTACCCGGCGATCTTCCTGCTCGGCGAGCACGCCAAGGGCGAGACGCTGTCCATCGCCTTCGCGGGCGAGGGCCAGCACCAGGACGCCGGCGCCAAGATGGTGCACGCCGCGCCGCACACGTCGTCGTCGATCGTGTCGAAGTCCGTGGCGCGCGGCGGCGGGCGGACCTCGTACCGCGGTCTCGTCCAGGTGCTCGAGGGTGCCCACCACTCGGCGTCCACCGTGCGCTGCGACGCTCTCCTGGTCGACCAGATCAGCCGGTCCGACACCTACCCGTACGTGGACGTCCGTGAGGACGACGTCTCGATGGGGCACGAGGCGACGGTCTCGAAGGTCAGCGAGGACCAGCTCTTCTACCTGATGTCCCGCGGGATGAGCGAGGACGAGGCGATGGCGATGATCGTCCGCGGCTTCGTCGAGCCGATCGCCCGCGAGCTGCCCATGGAGTACGCCCTCGAGCTGAACCGGCTCATCGAGCTGCAGATGGAAGGAGCCGTCGGCTGACGATGGTCGACCCCACAGGAGCCACCACCGACCAGGCGGCGGACGACGACCTGCGCCAGGAGCATGCCGTGGACCTCGCGGCCGAGGCGCCGGCCCCCGTCACCCTCGACTCCTCGGCGACCCCGGGGCCCGGGGGTGACGCCCGGCACGGGCTCACCGCGCACTCCCACGGCGCCGGCGTGCCGGAGCAGTCCCGGGCCGAGCGCCGCACCTCCTTCGACCCGGCCGACTTCGCCGAGGTGACCGGCCGTGAGGAGGAGTGGCGCTTCACGCCCGTGGACCGCATCGGCGCGCTCCTCGCCGACCGGCCGAGCGACGCCCGCCTGACCTGGGAGACGAGCCTGCCGGCCGGGGTGGAGCTCACCGAGATCTCCACCGAGGAGGCCCGCTCGCTCGGGGTCATGCCGCCCGCGGACCGCCCGGCGGCCCTCGCCGTGGCCCACTCCGGTGGCGCCGCCCGGCTGCACATCCCGGCGGAGGCCCACCTCGCCGAGCCCGTCCGCGTCAGCCTCGAGGGCGCCTCGGCCGGCGTGGTGCGGGGCCACCTCGTCGTCACGGCCGGCCGGTTCTCGACCGCGACGGTGATCGTCGAGCACCTCGGTTCGGCACAGCTCTCCGAGGTCGTCTCGGTGGTGACCGAGGACGGGGCCGACCTGACGGTGGTCTCGGTGCAGCAGTGGGACGACGGCGCCCTGCACCTGGCCCAGCACGACGCGGTCGTCGGCCGGGACGCCCGCTACAAGCACGTCGCGGTGTCCCTCGGCGGTGCCGTCGTCCGGATGAACGCGAACGTCCGCTACGCCGGCCCGGGCGGCGAGGCCACCCTGCTCGGCGTCTACTTCGCCGACGCCGGCCAGCACCTCGAGCACCGCTCGTTCGTCGACCACGGGCCCGCCCACTGCCGCAGCAACGTGGTCTACAAGGGCGCGCTGCAGGGCGACACCGCGCACACCGTCTGGGTGGGAGACGTGCTCATCCGCGCCGAGGCGGAGGGCACCGATACCTACGAGCTCAACCGCAACCTCGTGCTGACGGACGGCGCGCGGGCCGACTCGGTGCCGAACCTGGAGATCGAGACGGGCGAGATCGTCGGGGCGGGCCACGCGAGCGCCACCGGACGCTTCGACGACGAGCAGCTGTTCTACCTGCAGGCGCGCGGCATCCCCGAGGCCGAGGCGCGTCGCCTCGTGGTCCGCGGGTTCTTCGCCGACGTCGTCCAGCAGATCGGCGTCTCCGAGGTCGTCGAGCGCATCATGGCGGCGATCGAGGCCGAGCTCGACCTCGCGATGAACGCGACGGCGGGGGCGCGGGCGTGAGCGCGGTGCGTGTCTGCTCGGTCACCGACGTGCCGGCCGACACCAACGTCCTGCGCGTCGACGTGCCCGCCGACGGCCGGACCGTGCCGGTCGCCGTCGTGCGGGACGAGTACGGCGAGCTGCACGCCGTCTCCGACATCTGCTCGCACCAGGAGGTCTCGCTCTCCGAGGGCGAGGTCGACGACTGCGCGATCGAGTGCTGGCTGCACGGCTCGCGCTTCGACCTGCGCACCGGCCAGCCGAGCGCGCTGCCGGCGATCCGCCCCATCCCCGTCTACCGGCTGACCACGGACGACGACGGCGGCGTGTACGTGGACGTCACCGTCGACACGGCCGCCGCCCCCGCCACCAGCAAGGAGCACTGACCCGCATGGCCACTCTCGAGATCCGCGACCTGCACGTGAGCGTCGAGGCGGACGACCAGCCCAAGGAGATCCTCAAGGGGGTGAACCTCACCGTCCGGCAGGGCGAGACGCACGCGATCATGGGCCCGAACGGGTCCGGCAAGTCCACGCTGGCCTACGCGATCGCCGGGCACCCGAAGTACACCGTCACCTCCGGCTCGATCACGCTCGACGGCGAGGACGTGCTGCAGATGGCGGTCGACGAGCGCGCCCGCGCGGGCGTCTTCCTGGCGATGCAGTACCCCGTCGAGGTGCCGGGGGTGACCGTGTCGAACTTCCTGCGGACGGCGAAGACCGCCATCGACGGGCAGCCCCCGAGCCTGCGGCACTGGGTCAAGGACGTGCGCACGGCGATGGAGAACCTGCGGATGGACCCCTCGTTCGCCGAGCGGAACGTCAACGAGGGCTTCTCCGGGGGCGAGAAGAAGCGCACCGAGATCCTCCAGATGGAACTGCTGAAGCCGCGGATCGCCGTGCTCGACGAGACGGACTCGGGCCTGGACGTCGACGCCCTGAAGATCGTCTCCGAGGGGGTCAACCGGGTGCGCTCGACCGGCGAGGTGGGCGTCCTGCTTATCACGCACTACACGCGGATCCTGCGGTACATCACGCCGGACTTCGTGCACGTCTTCGTCGACGGCCGCATCGTCGAGGAGGGCGGCGCCGAGCTCGCCGAGCGGCTCGAGGCCGAGGGCTACGACCGCTTCCTCACCCAGGCGGTCTGACGCGACGGTGACCGACGTGACGCGCGGCTACGACGTCGAGGTGGTGCGCCGGGACTTCCCGATCCTGGCGCGCCGTCTCGACGGCGGCCGCCCGCTGGTCTACCTCGACTCCGCGAACACCTCGCAGAAGCCGCAGTCGGTCATCGACGCGGTCGCCGACCACTACGCGCACCACAACGCCAACGTCGCCCGCGCCGTCCACCAGCTCGGCACCGAGGCGACCGAGGCGTACGAGGGCGCCCGAGCGGACGTCGCCCGGTTCGTCGGCGCCCGCTCGCCGCAGGAGGTCGTGTTCACCAAGAACGCGAGCGAGGCGCTCAACCTCGTGGCGTCGGTACTGGCCTGGGCGGAGCCGCCACTGCGGGTCGGGCCCGGCGACGAGGTGCTCGTCACGCAGATGGAGCACCACTCCAACCTCGTGCCGTGGCAGCTGCTGTGCCAGCGCACCGGCGCGACCCTGCGCTGGGTCCCTGTCACCGACGAGGGCCGCCTCGACCTCGTCGCGCTCGACGACCTGCTGACGGAGCGGACGCGCGTGCTCGCCGTCACCTGGGTGTCGAACGTGCTCGGCACGGTCAACCCCGTCGCCGACCTCGCGCGCCGTGCGCGCGACGCCGGGGCGCTGGTCGTCGTCGATGCCAGCCAGGCGGTGCCGCAGCTGCCGGTCGACGTGACCTTCGGAGGCGCCGGCTGTGTCGATCTCGTCGCCTTCACCGGCCACAAGATGCTCGGCCCGACCGGGATCGGCGTGCTGTGGGGCCGGCACGACCTGCTGGCCGCGCTGCCCCCGTTCCTCGGCGGCGGCGAGATGGTCGGGGTGGTCGACATGGAGTCGTCCACGTACGCCGAGCCGCCGCACCGGTTCGAGGCCGGCACCCCGCCGATCACGCAGGCGGTCGGCCTCGGCGCCGCCGTCCGCTACCTCGAGGCCCTCGGGATGGACGCCGTCGCCGCGCACGAGCAGCGGGTCACGGCCCGGCTGCTCGAGGGACTGACGACCGTGCCGGGCCTGCGGGTGCTCGGGCCGACGGACATGGTCGACCGGGGGGGAGCGGTGAGCTTCACCCTCGACGGGGTGCACCCGCACGACGTCGCACAGCTGCTCGACTCCTCCGGCATCGCGGTCCGCGCCGGCCACCACTGCGCGCGGCCGCTGCACGTGCGCCTCGGCGTCCAGGCCTCGAACCGCGCGTCCTCCTACCTCTACACGACGGACGCCGAGGTCGACGCCCTCGTCGACGGGCTGCACCGCGTGCGCGCCTTCTTCGGGGTCGCCCAGTGAGCATGGAGCAGCTGTACCAGGAGCTGATCCTCGACCACGCCCGGTCGCCGCACCGCGCCGGGCTGCGGGACCCGTACGACGTCGAGGTGCACCACGTGAACCCGACCTGCGGCGACGAGATCACCCTCCGCGTGCGGATGGGCGAGCAGGACCGCATCGAAGACGTGTCGTACGAGTCGGCCGGCTGCTCGATCAGCGTGGCCGGGGCCTCCGTGATGGCCGACGAGGTCACCGGGGGCACCGCCGAGGACGCCATGCGCCGCTACGCCGCCGTGCTCGACCTCCTGCAGGGCCGGGCCGAGGCCGATCCCGAGGCCGACGGGGACGTCGCGGCGTTCGCCGGCGTCCGCAGGTTCCCCGCCCGCGTCAAGTGCGCGCTGCTCGGCTGGGCGGCCATGCGGGACGCCGTCTCCCGTGCCGTCAGCGCCGAGAACTACCCTGGGAAGCAGTCCGACGAGGAGAGGCCATGAGCGAGACCACCGCCACCAAGCCCACCGACGCCGCCGACGTCGAGGAGGCGCTGCGGGACGTCGTGGACCCCGAGCTCGGCATCAACGTCGTCGACCTCGGGCTCGTCTACGGCATCACCGTGGACCAGCACCACCACGCCGTCATCGACATGACGCTCACGTCCGCGGCGTGCCCCCTCACCGACGTCATCGAGGACCAGGTGACCCAGGTGCTCGACGGCATCGTCTCCGGCCACCGCATCAACTGGGTGTGGATGCCGCCGTGGGGCCCCGACAAGATCACCGAGGACGGCCGGGAGCAGCTGCGCGCGCTCGGCTTCAACGTCTGAGCGGCCACCGCCTCCTCGAGGTCGCCCCCGAGCGCCTGGAGCGCTGGGTCACCGGCTTCGCCGACCGGCACGGCGACGTCCGCTGCGACGCGACGCCGGACGCCGTCCGCCTGGACGCGCGGGACGGGGCGTCCGCCGTCCTCGAGGTGCCCTGGCCACCGCTCGATCCCGCAGAGCGGACCGTCGCCGGGCTGGCGCGCCACTCCCTGCAGCCGCGCCTCGCGCTGCTGGTGCTGGTGCGGCGCGGCGGCTACGGCGCCGGGCTGGCGCGCGACGGCCGGCTGCTCGACCACCGGGTCGGCACGCGGTACGTGCAGGGCCGCACGGCGGCCGGCGGCTGGTCGCAGCAGCGCTTCGCGCGCCGCCGCAGCGGGCAGGCGGCCCAGCTCGAGCGGGCGGCCGCCGACGCGGTGCGCTCCGTGCTGGGCCGCGCTCCGAGGACACCGGACGTCGTCGTGCCGGGAGGCGACCGGCTGCTGGTGGCCGCCGTCCTGGACGCGCTGCCCGACGTCGCCGCCCTGCCCCGCGGCCCGCTGCTCGACGTCCGGGACCCACGTCTGGTGGTCCTGCAGGACGCCGCGCAGCGGGCGCGTGCGGTGCGGGTGCAGCTCACCGAGCCCTGAGGGCCCGGCGTCTTGAGGGTCAGCCCTGCGGCACCCTCTCCTCGAGGCACCCGAAGAACGGCCCGACGACCTCGAGGGAGTAGCCGAAGTGCTCCGGCGTCCGATCGGTGCCCTCGGTGCCGCCGGCCAGCAGGCCGGACAGCAGCAGCCGCCAGGTGTCCGGCTGCTCGGCGAGGAACGCCTCGACCGCTGCGAGCTCGGTGCTGCACGCCCCGCCGACCATCGCGTTGAACTCCGCGAGCGCGGCGGACGCCTCCTCCTTGTCGAGCCAGACGCCGCTGTTCGCGGCGGCGCGGTTGGCGGTCTTGTCGAGCTTGAAGCAGTAGTGCGCGTACGCCGACCCCGCTCCGGCGAGGCTGACGCCGGCGGTGGTGACGAGGACGGCGACGGTACGGACGATGCGGTTCATGTGGTCCCCCAGCTAGATGAGTCGTTCCCCCGAGCGACGCATCGGAGGATGCTCCGAGGACTCGGTGTGATACGTCACTTGACCGAAAGTGGAAGAACAGCAAGGACTTTCGCGACGACACATCGGACGAATCGCCGCATCCGGGGCAGCCTGCGTCAGTCGTCGACACCCCGCGCGGCGAGCGCCTCGCCCATCCGGTCGGCATGCCGCACGCTGCGGACGACGAGCGGCACGAGCAGCGCGCGAAGGCTCCGCTCCAGCCCGCGTGCGCGGCGGGCCTGGCGCACCTCGTCCGCGGTGGCGGCGAGCACGGGCACGCTGCGCAGCGCCAGAGCCAGCAGGAGCCCCATGCGCTCGGGGTCGACGCCCGCGCGGCGCAACGGCCGCAGGAGGCGCACGAGGACGTCGAGCATGTCGGCGACGCGCGTCGTCGTCGTGACGAGACTCGCTGCGGCGACGGCGACGACGAGGGTGCCGACGACCACCACGGCGGTGCGCGGGCCGGCGGCCCACAGCTGGAACGGGACGAGCACGACGACCAGCCAGCGCAGCGACCAGACCGGCGCCAGCGCCGTCCCCGGCCTCAGGCGTGCCGTGGCCACCACGACCACCAGCGCGACCGCCCCGGCGCCCACCGCGGCGGGGGAGCGCACCACCGCGAGCAGCGTCGTGGCCACCGCGAGGCCGAGCAGCTTGGCGCCGGCGGGGGCCCGGTGCAGCCAGCCGGAGCCCGGGACGTACAGGCCGGTCACGGCGTCGCCATCCGGTTCGCGTAGGCGTCGACCGACTCCTGGGCGGTGCCGTCGGCGACGACCCGCCCCTCGTCCATCACGAGCACGCGGTCGAACCCGTCGAGGAGGTCGAGGTGGTGCGTCACGAGCACCACCTGCTGCGGCAGGTCGGCGACCAGGGCGGCGATGCGGCGGGCGTTGCGCAGGTCGAGCAGCGTCGTCGGCTCGTCGAGGACGAGGACGTCGGGCTCGGTGACGAGCACGGCGGCGAGCGCGAGCAGCTGCTTCTGCCCGCCGGAGAGCAGGTGGCAGGGGTGGTCGGCGTGCTCGGCGAGCCCGAAGCGCTCCAGCACCTCGCGCGTGCGCGCGCCGCGCTCCGCCGCGCCGAGCCCGCTGCGCCGCAAGGAGAACGCGACGTCCTCGGCGACCGTCGGCATGACGATCTGGGCGTCCGGGTCGGTGAAGACGAACCCCACCCGGCGCCGCACCGCGGCGCCGTCGCGCCGCGTGTCGAGGCCGTCGACGAGCACGCGGCCGGACGTCGGGACGACGAGTCCGTTGAGCGTGCGGGCCAGGGTCGACTTGCCGGAGCCGTTGGCGCCGACGACGCCGACCCGGTGCTCGGCGAGCTCGAGGTCGACGCCGTCGAGGACGGTGCGGTCGCCGTAGCGGTGCCCGACGTGCTCGAGGCGGATCATCCGACCCGCTCCACGACGACCGCGACGCCCTGACCGCCGCCGACGGCGCAGGCGGCGACCCCGAACCGGCCACCGCCTCGACGCACCAGCGACGAGAACAGCCGGACCACGAGCAGCGCACCCGAGGCCCCCCAGGGGTGCCCGAGGGCGATGGCGCCACCCTCGGGGCTCACCCGGTGGGCGTCGGTGCCCAGCGCGTCGAGGCCGAGCTCGTCGGTGCAGGCGAGCAGCTGGGCGGCGAACGCCTCGGTCACCTCGAGGACGTCGACGTCCGCCACACCGGCGCCGGCTCGCGCCAACGCGGCCCGGACGGCGGGTGCCGCGCCGAGTCCGGGTAGCGCCGGGTCGACTCCGGCCACGGCCGTGCTCCGTACCGCCAGCCCGGGGACCCCGAGCCGTGCGCGCAGGCCCTCCGGCACGACGGCCACGGCGGCGGCGCCGTCGCTGACCCCGCAGGACGACCCCGCCGTGACCGTGCCGCCGGGGGTGAAAGCCGCCGGGAAGCGGGCGAGTCGCGTGGCGTCCAGGCCGGCGCGGGGCCGGTCGTCGACCGCCACCGCGGCCACCGGCACGATCTCGGCGTCGAAGACGCCGTCCCGCGCCGCCACGACGGCGCGTGCGTGCGACCGCGCGGCGTACGCGTCCTGCCGCTCGCGGTCGATGCCTCGCAGCCGCGCGACGGCGTCCGCGGCCGCGCCCATCTCCGGGTCGGCGAACCCGGGCGGCGCGAACGGCGCGCGCCGACCGCCGTTGGCCGAGGCGCTCTCCGCGCCACCGGCGAGGACGACGTCCGCCTGCCCCGCCGCCACCAGCGCGGCCGCCAGGCGTAAGGCCTCCAGCCCGCTGCCGCACTGCCGGTCGACCGTGGCGCCGGGGACCCCGGCGCCCAGCCCGGCGGCCAGGGCCGCGACCCGCGCCACGTTCCCGCCGCCGTCGGTCGCGCACCCCAGGACCACGTCGTCCACCCGGACGTCGCCGAGCTCGTCGGCCAGGGCCCGGAGCACCGGCGCGGCGAGGTCGTGCACCGCCACGCCCGCGAGCCCTCGACCGGCGGTGGCGACCGGCGTCCGGCGGGCGGCGACGACGACCGGCGTCCGGTCGCCGACGGGAGTCGGGGAGGGCATCGCGGTCAGGGTAGGCCGGGCAGCGTCCCGGCCCTCACCAGGTCGGCGAGCGCCGAGCGGTCGAGCTTGCCGCCGGCGGTGCGTGGGAGCGTCTCGGCCACCAGCCAGCGCCGCGGCCGGGCGGGCGCCGGGAGGTCGCGCACGGCCGCGGTCAGGTCGCGTCGCGTCGCGAGGCTGCCGACGACGACCGCCACCACCACAGCGCCCAGGACGGCGTGGGGCGCGCCGGCGACCGCGACGTCGCCGACCAGCCCGCTCGCGCGCAGCACCTGCTCGACCTCCTCCACCATGACGGTGTGCCCGCCGGTGGTGACGGCGGTGCCGCCGCGGCCGAGCAGCCGCAGCCCGCCCGGCACGGCCTCGGCCCGGTCCCCGACGCTCGCCCACGCCCCGTCGCGGCGCAGCGGCCCGGTGTCGTCCTCCTCCAGGTAGCCGCGCGCGAGGTAGGGAGAGCGCACCCAGACCACCCCGTCGCGCACGTCGACGTCCGCGCCGGGGAACGGACGGAACGGTCCGTCGTCCGCCCGCCACGCCACGAACGACAGCTCGGCGGCGCCGTAGTACTCGAGCACGGCCCAGCCCCGGCGGGCCGCGCGCTCCCGTACGCGTCCGGGCAGGACGTCGCCGGCCACCACGGCGAGACGCAGGGCGGGCAGCCGCCCGTCGTCCGCTGCGTCCAGCGCGGTCTCGAGCGCCGCCGGGACGCCGTGCAGGACGGTGGCCTCCGGGTCGGGCGCCGCGCCGAGCACCGGCGAGGCGCCGGCCTGGACGGTGTGCCACGCCGCGTGCAGCGACAGCGACGAGGACAGCGGGCCGGGGACCCAGACCCGGTCGTCGGGGGTGAGCCCCGTCAGCTCGGCGAACGGCACGACGCTCGCCTCCCACGACGCGATCGCCCGCACGACGCCGCGCGGGCGTGCCGTCGACCCGGAGGTGAGGACGACGAGGTCGCCGGCCCCCAGCCGGCCGCCGGCCACGGCGTCGTCCACCTGCCGGCGGGCGGCCTGGAGCATCGAGGCCGGCCACGTCGGGTCGAGGACGGCGTACGGCCTGCCCGCGGCGTGCGCCGCGAGCAGCCCCGCCAGGGGCGTCGTCAGCGCTGACGCACCATCTCGCGCTGCGGCGTCACGGCGGGGTACCCGCGGTGGACGCCGGCGGCGACGGTGGTCGCGACGAGCGCCTTGACGAGGTCCCCGGGCAGGAAGACCGCCGAGGCCACGGCCACGGCCACGAGGTTCGAGGTGCCGGTCACGAAGGCCTGCACCGGGATGCCGACGAGGTAGACGGCGCCGATGCCGCCGACGACGTTGGCGAGGAAGCCCCAGCGGACGTCGTAGCCGGGCAGCCGGCGCTCGACGAGCCAGCCGATCACGGCGGCACCGAGGATCCAGCCCACGAGGTAGCCGGCGCTCGGCCCGACGAAGACGCCCAGGCCGCCCCGGCCGCCGGCCAGCAGCGGCAGCCCGGCGGCCGTCAGCGCCAGCAGCACGACGACCGCGAGCGCGCCGCGCTTCCAGCCGAGGATCGACCCGGCGAGCATGACGCCGAGCGTCTGCAGGGTGATCGGCACGCTGTTGCCGAGGACGTAGAGCTGCCCCGGGATGCCGAGCACGGCGATCAGGGCGGTGAAGGTGGCGACGAGGGCGAGGTCGCGGGCGGGCAGACGACGAAGGCTCCGGTTCACGAGCCGGAATCGTAGGGCCTCCCGGGCTAGAGGTCGTCCGTGGAGAACGTGTCGCAGGCCGCCGCCTGCCCGCTCTCGTAGCCGGTGCTGAACCAGCGCTGTCGCTGCTCGCTCGAGCCGTGCGTCCACGTCTCGGGATTGACCTGGCCCTGCGCCTGCTGCTGGATGCGGTCGTCCCCCACCGCGCTGGCCGCCGACAGGGCGTCCGCGATGTCCTGCTGGGTGAGCGGCTCGAGGAAGGCCTGGCCGGACTCCGGGTCCACGGCCTGGGTCGCGTGGTGGGCCCAGACCCCGGCGAGGCAGTCCGCCATCAGCTCGACGCGGACGGCGCCGGACTCGGGGCCCTGAGGGT
Organism: Actinomycetes bacterium; assembly: GCA_046566185.1. Classification (GTDB taxonomy): domain Bacteria; phylum Actinomycetota; class Actinomycetes; order Actinomycetales; family SCSIO-59966; genus SCSIO-59966. The sequence continues at coordinate 18,233 of JBKHXE010000006.1, forward strand.
CCTGCTGGGCGGCGTCGAGGAAGCCGAGCTGGTTCTCGATGTGGTGCCCGAACTCGTGCGCCACGACGTACATCTCGGCCAGCGGTCCGTCACCAGCCCCGAGCCGTTCCCGGAGGACGTCGAAGAAGCCGGTGTCGAAGTAGGTCGTGGTGTCGGCGGGGCAGTAGAAGGGGCCCACCGCGCTGGACGCCGCGCCGCAGCCGGTCGACACCTGCTGCTCGAAGATCACCAGGCCGGGCGCGGAGTACGCGGTGCGCCCCCCGGTCGCCGCCGGCAGCTGCTCGGCCCACACGGCGTCCAGGCTCTCTGCGGTGGCGATGATGCGGCAGTCGACGTGCTCGTTGGCGTCCGCGCCGGTGCGGCAGTGCCCGAAGTCACCGCCCTGCTCCTGCGCGCCGGGCGCGGGCGCGCCGCCGCCGACGAGGTCCCCCGGGTTCACCCCGAAGACGAGGGCGAGGACGAGCATGAGGATGCCGCCGGCCCCGCCGCCGATCGCCAGCCCGGCGCCACGGCCCCCGGACGCCCGCCCCGGGTCGATCCGCACACCCTCGTTGAAGCTCACGGTCGGAGCGTAGGTCCGCACGCCGTTCGGAGCATGCCGGAGCCGTCCGTAGACTGGTGCCCCGCCATGATCACTGCCACCGACGTCGAGCTGCGCGCCGGCTCCCGCCTCCTGCTCGAGCACGCCAGCTTCCGGGTCGGCCCCGGCGACCGCGTCGGCCTCGTCGGCCGCAACGGGGCCGGCAAGACCACCTTGACGCGGGTGCTCGCGGGGGAGGGGCAGCCGGCGAGCGGCACCGTCACCCGCAGCGGCGACGTCGGCTACCTGCCGCAGGACCCGCGCACCGGCGACCTCGACGTCCTGGCCCGCGACCGGATCCTGTCCGCCCGCTCCCTGGACGTCGTCCTGCGCCGCCTGCGGGACGCGGAGAAGGCCATGGCGAGCGCCGACGACGAGACGCGGGACAAGGCGATGGGCCGCTACGGGCGGCTGGACGCCGAGTTCGTGGCGGCCGGCGGGTACGCCGCCGAGAGCGAGGCCTCGCGGATCGCCTCGAACCTCGGGCTCGACGACCGCGTCCTGGGGCAGCCGCTGCACACCCTCTCCGGCGGCCAGCGCCGCCGCGTCGAGCTCGCGCGCATCCTCTTCTCCGACGCCCGCACCCTGCTGCTCGACGAGCCGACCAACCACCTGGACGCCGACTCGATCGTGTGGCTGCGTGACTTCCTGCGCGCGCACGACGGCGGGCTCGTCGTCATCAGCCACGACGTCGGGCTGCTGGAGGCCACCGTCACCAAGGTGTTCCACCTCGACGCCAACCGCGCGGTGCTCGACGTCTACAACGTCGGTTGGAAGGCCTACCTGCAGCAGCGTGAGACCGACGAGCGGCGGCGGCACCGCGAGCGCGCGAACGCCGAGAAGAAGGCCGCGGCGCTGATGGCGCAGGCGGACAAGATGCGCGCCAAGGCCACCAAGGCCACCGCCGCCCAGAACATGGCGCGACGAGCGGAGCGGATGCTGTCGGGGCTGGAGGACCAGCGCGCCCACGACAAGGTCGCCAAGCTGCGCTTCCCGAAGCCGGCTGCCTGCGGCCGGACGCCGCTGACGGCGTCCGCGCTGTCGAAGTCCTACGGCTCGCTCGAGGTCTTCACCGACGTCGACCTGGCCATCGACCGGGGCAGCCGGGTCGTCGTCCTCGGCCTCAACGGCGCCGGCAAGACCACGCTGCTGCGGCTGCTGTCGGGCGCCGAGGAGCCGGACACGGGGGCCGTCGAGCCCGGTCACGGCCTCAAGCTCGGCTACTACGCCCAGGAGCACGAGACCCTCGACGTGGAGCGCACGGTGCTGGAGAACATGCGCACCGCCGCCCCCGACCTCGACGACACCGAGGTGCGCAAGGTGCTCGGCTCGTTCCTCTTCACCGGGGACGACGTCGACAAGCCGGTGCGGGTGCTCTCCGGCGGCGAGAAGACCCGGCTCGCCCTGGCGACCCTCGTGGTCTCGGCGGCGAACGTGCTGCTGCTCGACGAGCCCACCAACAACCTCGACCCGGCCAGCCGGGAGGAGGTCCTCGGCGCGCTGCGGGGGTACGAAGGGGCCGTCGTCCTGGTCACCCACGACGAGGGTGCGGTCGAGGCCCTGCAGCCCGAGCGCGTCGTCCTGCTGCCGGACGGCGTGGAGGACCTGTGGAACCGCGACTACCTCGAGCTGGTGTCCCTGGCCTGAGCCGGTCGGCATGATCGGTTTCGGGTGGCCGACGGACGGGCGCGGGCGCACGATAGGCGCCAGAGGTCGACCCCCGCTCGAGGAGGCACTTGTGGCAGACATCAAGAAGGGCGCCCGCATCACCGGGGACGAGCGCTCGCGGCTCGCGGCCGACCTGAAGAAGAAGTACTCCCAGGGCGCGAGCATCCGTGCGCTGGCCGCGGAGACCGGCAGGTCGTACGGCTTCGTGCACCGCATCCTCACCGAGAACGACGTGAGCCTGCGCGGCCGCGGCGGCGCGACCCGCGGCAAGGCGGCGCGGACCTGACCTCCCCGCTGCCGACAGCCGTCGTCCAGCAGGCCGCAGCCGCCGGCGTGCTCGTCGAGTCGGCCGGACGGCGGGTCACGGTCACGCTCGACCGGCCCGACCGTCGCAACGCGCAGACCCCGGCGACGTGGCGGGCCCTGGAGGCGGTGGGTGAGGCGGTCACCGCCGGCGACGACGTCGCCTGCGTCGTCCTGCGCGCGAACGGTCCTTCGTTCTCGGCCGGCCTCGACCGCGCCATGCTCACCCACGGCGTGGACGGCGAACCGGGCCTGCGCGCGCTCGCCGCCCTTCCCGACGACGAGCTCGACGACCGCATCGCCGGGTTCCAGCGGGCGTTCACGTGGTGGCGCGAGGTGGACGCCGTGACGGTGGCCGCCGTCCAGGGGCACGCCGTCGGCGCCGGACTCCAGCTGGCCCTGGCGTGCGACCTGCGCGTGGTGGCGGACGACGTCGCCCTGGCGATGCGGGAGACCTCGCTGGGCCTCGTGCCGGACCTCGGCGGCACGACGCCCCTGGTGCGCGCCGTGGGGTACGCCCGCGCCCTGGAGATCTGCGCCACGGGTCGTCGGGTGGGGGCCGAGGAGGCCGTGCGGTGGGGGCTGGCGGCGGCGGCGGTGCCACGGGAGGAGCTCGACGAGACCGTCGACGACCTCGTCGCCGCGCTGCTCGAGCCACCGGACGGTGCCGTGGCGGCCGTCAAGCGCCTCCTGAGGGGCGCGGAGCACCGGCCCCGGGGTGAGCAGCTCGCCGCGGAGCGCGCCGAGCAGCGCACCCGGATGCGCGCCCTGGCCCGTGGGACTGTCGGAGGCTCCTGAGACGTTGGGAACCGTCAGGGCGTGCCCACCGGCATGTCCGCGGACGACGGAGGTGGGCCCGTGTCGATGAGCCCGATGGGCGGCTGGCACATGATGCGGTCGTACCGCCGCGACGAGGGCGTCGCCGACCGCCGCCTCGCGCCGGGCACGATCCGCCGCGTCACCGCCTTCGCCCGGCCCTACCGCCGGCAGATCGCCGCCTTCCTCGTGCTGGTCGTGGTCGACGCCGTGCTCGTGGCCGTCCCGCCCCTGCTGCTCAAGCGCGTCATCGACGAGGGCGTCGCCCAGGGTGACCGCGGGCTGGTCGTGCTGCTCAGCAGCCTGGTGGCGGTCGTGGCGCTCGCCGAGGCGGCCGTCATGCTCGCGCAGCGCTGGTTCTCCTCCCGCATCGGCGAGGGCCTCATCTACGACCTGCGCACGCAGGTGTTCTCGCACGTCCAGCAGCAGCCGATCGCCTTCTTCACGCGCACCCAGACCGGGTCGCTGGTGTCCCGCCTCAACAACGACGTCATCGGGGCGCAGCAGGCCTTTACCTCGACGCTGTCGGGCGTCGTCTCCAACGTCATCTCGCTGCTGGTCGTGCTGTCCACGATGCTCGTGCTGTCGTGGCAGGTGACGGTCGTCGCCCTGCTGCTCGTCCCGCTGTTCCTGCTGCCCGCGCGGCGGGTGGGCCGACGGCTGGCGACGCTGAGCCGGGAGTCGATGCAGCTGAACGCCGAGCTCGGCAACCGGATGACCGAGCGGTTCAACGTCGCCGGCGCGCTGCTCGTCAAGCTGTTCGGCACGGCGTCGCGCGAGGACGAGCAGTTCCGCGACCGGGCCGGCCGCGTGCGCGACATCGGCGTGCGCATCGCGATGAGCAACCGGCTGTTCTTCGCCGCGCTGACGGCGGTCGCCTCCCTCGCGACCGCGCTGGTGTACCTCGTCGGCGGCCTGCTCGCGATCGGCGGCGCGGTCAGCGTCGGCACCCTCATCGCCCTCACCCTGCTGCTGGCGCGCCTCTACGGCCCGATCACCGCGCTCAGCAACGTGCAGGTCGACGTGATGACCGCCCTCGTGTCGTTCGAGCGGGTCTTCGAGGTGCTCGACCTGCGTCCGCTGGTCGCCGAACCGCAGGAGCCCCGCCGGCTGCCCGACGGCCCCCTGTCGGTCGAGCTGGAGGACGTCCGCTTCCGCTACCCGACCGCTGACGAGGTGTCGCTGGCCTCGCTGGAGGAGGTCGAGCAGCTCGACCGCCGTGGCGGCGAGGAGGTGCTGCGCGGGGTGAGCCTGCGCGCCGAGCCGGGCCAGATGGTGGCTCTCGTCGGGCCGAGCGGGGCCGGCAAGACCACCATCACCGCGCTCGTGGCGCGGCTGTACGACCCGACGTCCGGCGTCGTGCGCCTCGGCGGCGTCGACGTCCGCGACGTGGCCCAGGAGGAGCTGCACCGTCGGGTCGGTGTGGTCACGCAGGAGGCGCACCTCTTCCACGACACCGTGCGCGCCAACCTGCGGTACGCGCGCCCCGACGCCACCGACGCCGAGCTGGAGCAGGCGCTGCGCGCGGCGCAGGTCTGGTCGCTGGTGGAGGAGCTGCCCGAGGGGCTCGACACCGTCGTCGGGGACCGGGGTCACCGGCTCTCGGGTGGGGAGAAGCAGCGCATCGCACTGGCGCGCCTGCTGCTCAAGGCGCCGGGCGTCGTCGTGCTCGACGAGGCGACGGCTCACCTGGACTCGGAGTCCGAGGCCGCCGTGCAGCGGGCCCTGGACACGGCGCTGGCCGGCCGCACCGCCCTGGTCATCGCGCACCGCCTGTCAACGGTCCGCCAGGCCGACCTCATCCTCGTCGTCGACGGCGGCCGGATCGTGCAGCGCGGCACCCACCGGGACCTGCTCGCCCGCGGCGGCCTCTACGCCGAGCTCTACCGCACCCAGTTCGCGGAGTCCGGGCGCACTGGCGACGTGGAGCCCTCTGCCGAGGAAGCAGCCATCGTCTGACGGCTAGCGTGCCTCAGGGAGTTCTCACACCGGGCGTCAAAGGTCGATCGTCACCGAGCGGTCCTCCGTGGACGTCCTGTCTGTCCGCCACTTTACGGCTGCCGCAGGACGGCAACCCGAGGTCAGGTCGCAGATGCTCCGTGCGTCGCCCCGAGCGCGCGAAGCAGCTCGACCGGCAGGCGGGTCGATGCATCCAGTACGTCGACTCCGAGCAGCCGCTCGGACGTGTCCAGGTCGAGATTGACCATGCTCGTCGACTCCGTCTCGTCGATCGCGATCACAGTGCTCACCGCTTCGCCCGCGGCGATCTCACGCTGGAGGTAGATGTAGGCCGCGTCGGCGTCGGGGTCGTACTCGACACGGAGGGGCACGAGGACGTCGATCACCGTCCACACCGTAGGTCCGTACCCTGCCCGCCTCAAGGGCACTACCCCTGCCGGGCGCCGTCGCGCTCCGCGGCGTCCAGCAGGGCGTCCTCCTCGTCCTCTGCCGTGGGCCGGCGCCGTGCGGGGCGCCCTGCCGAAGGCGTCGGCCCCGCGACGGCCCGCAGGTCGTGCGCCGTACGCCGTGCGAGGAACCCGTAGCCGACGAAGGCGCCGAGCGCGAACACGAACCACTGCAGGGAGTACGACAGGTGCGGACCCTCGTCGATGACCGGCCGGGGCAGCAGCACCGGGGCCCTGGACGGCGAGGGCTCCTCGCTCGCGAGCACGGCGTAGGCCGCCGTCGCGAGGGTGGGGTCCTCCAGCGTCGCGGCGATCGAGGCGAGGTGGATGCTCTGCACCTGGCCGGGCGGCGCGTCCCGGTCCAGTGCCGGCTCGGGCGGCCTCAGGCGCGCCACGACGTCGACGCGGCCCGTCGGGGGAGGCGGCACGTCGTCCGGGCCGGCCCCGGTCGCCCCGGTCGGCACCCAGCCGCGGTCGACGAGCAGCGCGCCGCCCGAGTCCAGCTCGAGGGGGACGAGCACGTGGTATCCCGGGCGGCCGTGCAGGGAGCGGTTGCGCAGCAGCAGCGTGTCCTGCGGTCGGTAGCTGCCGGAGGCCTCGACCGGCGTCCACTCTCGCGACCGCGGCAGGGGCTCTCCGGTGGGGTCGTCGAGGACGTCGTCGAGGGTCACCGGTGGCGACGCGTAGTTGGCGAGCACCGGGGAGTTGCGCTCACGGGCCTGCTCGCGCCGGTCCCACTGCCACGTGCCCAGCACCACGCACGCCGCGGCCAGCGCGACCGCCAGCGCGAGCCCCCCGAGCCAGCGCGGGGTCAGCAGGAACCGGTACACGCGACGACGGTAACCGCCGGGATCCCCGGCACCTCAGGCGGTGCGGTCGAGCTCGGCCGTGGGGATCGTCTCCTTGAGGAAGCCACGCAGCGACAGGTGGTCGGCGAGGCCCTGACGGTGCGCCTCGCACGCCAGCCACGTCTTGCGCCGGTCGGGGGTGTGCAGCCGTGGGTTGTTCCACCGCAGGGCCCAGACGGCCGGCATCCGGCAGCCACGTGCGCTGCAGACCAGGTCGGAGGGAGGTTCGTGACTCGTGTCCCGCCCGGTAGCCATGACTGCAGTCTGGCGGCTGACCGGCTGCCGGGCCAGGGGGCGTGGCGCGACCGCGGGAGAGAGGCGGACGCCGGGCGGCCACGGGGGGGAGCCGCCCGGCGTCCTTTCACGCGTTCCGACGGGGGATGCAGAACGCGTTGGCAGGATGATGACACGCCGGGATGTCACCGTTGTTCGGGACCAGCCTCAACGATGGTCAAGAACTCGTCAAATCACGATCGGTCGCCGAGGTCGCGCTGGGCGTCCCCGGGATCGGGCCGGTCGCTCCCCGCGGGGCCCAGCGCCGGACGTGCCATTCCCCATGCCTCGGGTGCCGGCTGCGCCTGCTCGCGGCTGGCGTTCGCGATGACGACCGCGACGTACGGCAGCACCACGGCGCCCGCGATGCACACCCACAGGAGCGGTCCGTCGACGATCAGTGCCAGGACGATGAAGACCATCCGGACGGACATCGACACGGTGTACTTGACGAACCGGGAGTGCTGGTCGTCGGCTGCGGAGCGGCGCGCGTCGGTGATGCGGTGGACCGGCTCCTCGTGGGCCGCGCGACCGCGTCGGAGGGACCTCACCACCTCACGTTACGTCGCTCTCGGCGCTCCCGCACCAGCGGGGAGCGGGCGCCGCGGCGCACGTCAGCGGGCGTCGAGGACGAGCTTGCCGGTCGACCGCCGTTCCAGCAGGTCACGGTGAGCGCGCGCGACGTCGGCGAGGGGGTAGCGGCCCCCGACGACCGGGCACAGCGCCTCGGCGTGCACCAGCGACAGCAGCTCCTCCATCGCGTGGTCGAGCCCGCCGGGCGCGCGCAGGGCGTGGACGAGCCAGAACCCCACGACGGCCCGCGAGGTGGCCATGAGCTGACGCGGGTCGACCGGCGAGGCGGGCGTACGGGAAGCCATGCCGTACACCGCCATCCGGCCCAGCGGCGCGAGGGCGGCCAGTGACCCCTCGAGCACGTGGCCGCCGGTCATCTCCAGGACGACGTCGACCGGTCGGCCCTCGTTGGCCTCGACCAGGACCTCGCGCACCTCGTCCGCGGTCGTCGTCGCCGAGACGTCGACGGCGACGTCCGCACCGAGCTCGGTGGCGAGGCGCCGCTTCTCCGGCGACGAGGCCGTCGCGACGACACGCCCGGCGCCCCAGCGCCTCGCGAGCTGGACGGCCAGAGAGCCGACCCCGCCGGCTGCGGCGTGGACGACGACGCTCTCGCCCGGCTGCAGGCGGGTGCTGGTGCGCAGCAGGTGCCACGCCGTGGTGCCCTGCAGCACGAGGGCGAGCGCCTCGCCGTCCTCCACGCCGTCCGGGACGTCGAACGTCGCGGACGGATGGGCCACCGCCCTCTCCGCGTACCCGCCGCCGCCCGGCAGCAGCGAGACGACGCGACGGTCGCTGCCCGCGACGCGGCCCACCACCTCGGCGCCCGGCACCAGGGGCAGCCGCTGCGGCGCCAGGTAGGAGTCCTCGGTCTGATGGGTGTCGGCGAAGTTCACGCCTGCGGCGTCCACCTCGACGAGGAGCTGGTCGCCGGTGGGCGTCGGGTCCGGCAGCTCGGTCAGGCGCAGGACCTCGGGGCCGCCGAACTCGGTGATCTGGATGGCGCGCACGAGGTGCCAACCTACCCGCCGGTAGTGGATAGCGTCTCCAGCGGTTCACAGGACGGACGACGGAAGGGGACCGCGTGGGCGAGCCGCGCAGCGTGCTGGTGACCGGGGGAAACCGCGGCATCGGGCGCGCCATTGCCGAGGCCTTCGTACGGTCGGGCGACAAGGTGGCGGTCACTCACCGCTCCGGGGAGCCGCCCGAGGGCGCCCTCGGCGTCCGTTGCGAGGTCACCGACTCCGCCAGCGTGGACGCCGCGTTCACCGAGGTCGAGCAGGCCCACGGCCCCGTCGAGGTGCTGGTCGCCAACGCGGGCATCACCCGCGACGCGCTGATGCTGCGGATGACCGACGAGGACTTCGCGGACGTCGTCGACACGAACCTCACCGGCGCCTTCCGCTGCGTGCGACGCGCGACCAAGGGCATGCTGCGGCTCAAGCGCGGTCGCATCGTCCTCATCTCCAGTGTCGTCGGGCTCTACGGGTCGCCGGGTCAGGTCGGCTACGCCGCCAGCAAGTCCGGCATGGTCGGCCTCGCCCGCTCGGTCACCCGCGAGCTCGGGGGCCGGGGCATCACGGCGAACGTGGTCGCCCCCGGCTTCATCGAGACCGACATGACGGCGGCCCTCCCGCAGGAGACCCAGGCGTCCTACCGGGCCGCGATCCCGGCCGGCCGCTTCGGCCACGTCGACGAGGTCGCGCGGGTCGTGGCGTTCCTGGCCAGCGACGACGCGGCGTACATCAGCGGGGCGGTCGTCCCCGTCGACGGCGGCCTCGGCATGGGTCACTGAGGAAGGCACCGACATGGGACTGCTCGAGGGCAAGAAGCTGCTGGTGACCGGCGTCCTCACGGACACGTCGATCGCCTTCCACGTCGCGCGGCTGGCCCAGGAGGAGGGCGCACAGGTCGTCCTCACGTCCTTCGGCCGCCAGATGCGCATCACCCAGGTGATCTCCCGCCGGCTGCCGGCAGAGGCGCCGGTCGTCGAGATGGACGTCGCGGACGAGGGTCATCTCGACGCCCTTGCCGGCGCGGTCGGCCAGCACGTCGACCGGCTGGACGGCGTCGTCCACTCGATCGGGTTCGCGCCGCAGGCGGCGTTCGAGTTCATGACGGCGGGCTGGGAGGACGTCGCGACGGCGCTGCACGTGTCCGCGTACTCGCTCAAGGCCCTGGCCGTCGCGACCCGGCCGCTGATGGGCAAGGGGTCCAGCGTGATCGGCCTCACCTTCGACGCGCGCTACGCGTGGCCGGTCTACGACTGGATGGGCGTGGCCAAGGCCGCTTTCGAGTCGACGAGCCGCTACCTCGCCCGCGACCTCGGGCCGGACGGCATTCGCTGCAACCTCGTGGCGGCCGGTCCGATCCGCACCACGGCGGCCAAGTCCATCCCCGGCTTCGAGGTCTTCGAGGAACGCTGGCGGGAGCGGGCTCCGTTGGGCTGGGACGTCAAGGACCCGGAGCCGGCCGCCCGCGCCTGCGTGGCGCTGGCCTCGGACTGGTTCCCCGCGACGACGGGCGAGATCGTCCACGTCGACGGCGGCTTCCACGCGATGGGGACGTGACCCCGGCGCTGCGGGAGGTCCGCCTGCTCGACGGCCCGAACCTGTACTTCCCGCGCGCGGCCGCGAAGGTGACGCTCGACGGCTCGGGCCTCACCGAGACCGACGCCGAGCGCCTCCGGGACGTCGCCGAACGACTCGGGCTCGGCCGGGTGCGCGCGGGCGCCCCGGGGAGCGACCAGCGGCGGCTCGCCGTCCTGCGCGTGCTGCGGCTCGTCGTCCGGGCGGTGGCCCGGGCGGCCGGCACCGGGCGGCTGGCGGTCCGGGTGCGCCCCGGCTCGGGGCCGGACGAGGTGGTCGTCGCCTACCCGTGGCGCTGGTCCGGGCGCGCCACGGCGCTCGCCGAGGGCCTGGGCGACCTGCTCGACCGGCTGGCCGACGGCACCGACGACCTCGACCTGCCCGCCGCCGTCCGTGCTGCCGGGGAACGGGTCGTCGCCGCCGACCCCGGCCGCGCCCCTGCGGCTCTGCGCCCGCGCGTCCCGGTCGTGTCGGTGACCGGCACCAACGGCAAGACGACCACCACCCGCCTGCTGGCGCACCTGGCCATGACGGCCGGACGGCGCACCGCCTGGAGCAGCACGGACGGCGTCGTGGTGATGGGAGAGCTGGTGGAGCCGGGGGACTACTCCGGCCCCTCCGGGGCCCGCCGGGTGCTTGCCACGCCGGGCCTGGAGATCGGGGTCCTCGAGACCGCGCGCGGCGGGCTGCTGCTGCGCGGGATGGGCGTGGTCTGCAACGACGTGTCGGTGGTGACGAACGTCAGTGCCGACCACCTCGGCTTGATGGGCATCGACACGCTCGACCAGCTCGCCGAGGTGAAGGCGGTCGTCACGCACGTGACCAAGCCGGAGGGCTGGGTGGTGCTCAACGGCGACGACCCGCGCGTCCTGGCGATGCGGGAGGCCTCTCCCGCTCGGCCGTTCGTCTTCAGTCTCGACCCGACGTCCCCGTCGCTGCGCGACGCGCTGAACCACGGCGGCCGGGGCCTCACGGTGCTGGACGGGCACATCACCGTGCTCTCCCGCGGCACCGACCCCGACAAGCTCGTCCCGGTCGTGGACGTGCCGGTGACGCTCGCCGGTCTGAGCAGCCACAACGTGGCGAACGCGCTGGCCGCGACGGCAGCGGCCCTGGGGATCGGCCTGCCGCGCGAGGCGGTCGTCGAGGGCCTGCGGTCGTTCCGGAGCGACCCGGCGATGAACTTCGGACGGATGAACCTCTACAGCCTGCCGGTCGACGGGGGCACCGCCACGGTGGTCATGGACCTGGCGCACAACGAGGCCGGCCTGGAGGCGCTGCTCGTCGTGTCCCGCGGCGTCCTGGCGCCCGGCGGGCGGCTGCTGCTGGGGCTCGGGGCGGTCGGCGACCGCACCGACGACCTGCTGAAGGCCATGGGGGCTCTGGCGGCACGCGGCGCCGACCACGTCGCGATCGTGCACAAGGAGCGCTACCTGCGCGGCCGGACCGCGGCGGAGCTGGAGGCGCCGCTGCGGCACGGGGCCGCGGAGGTGGGCGTGCACGACGTCCCGTCCTACCCGAGCGAGCTGGCCGGCCTCCAGGGGCTCGTGGCGCAGGCCGCGCCCGGTGACGTCGTCGCGGTGATGGCGCACGCCGACCGGGAGGAGCTCGACGCCTGGCTGCGGGAGAACGGGGCCCGGCCGGACGGTCCCGGCGACGTGCGCGCCAAGGTGGTGGCCGCGAGGGGCCTGCACCCGCGGGAGGACGAGCTGGATTCGGCCCGCGCGCTCGGCGTCCCGCAGCGGCTGGCAGCCGTCACCACGCTGCACGAGGCGTCGCCGTCCGACCCGCGGCTGGCCTTCGAGCGGGCCGAGGCGCTGGACGCCGCGGGGCGGCCCGCCGACGCCGTCCGGCGCTACCGGCAGGCGCTGGACGCCGGGCTGCCCGAGCCGCGCCGGACCCGGGCGCGGGTGCAGCTCGCCGTGGCGCTGCGGTCGCAGGGGCGTCCCGAGGAGGCCCTGGCCGAGCTGGACGCCGTCCTGGCCGAGCACCCGTCGGCCGCAGCAGCCGCCTTCCGTGCCCTCGTGCTGCACGACCTCGGCCGTCCTGCGGAGGCGCTGCGGCAGGCGCTGGTCGAGCTGTCGACCCACCTCGCCGGCGGCGACGGCGAGGCGTACGC
>JBKHXE010000007.1:0-20753 GCA_046566185.1 Actinomycetes bacterium
CTCAGCCGGCTTGCCCAGCACGCCCGGGTTGGCGAACTCCATCAGCGACCACAGGTCGGCGAGGCGGTTCTCGACCGGCGTCCCGGTAACGGCGACCCGCCGCGGCGCCGGGATCGAGCGCGCGGCGGCGGCCGCCTTGGTGGCGGCGTTCTTGATGGCCTGCGCCTCGTCCAGGACGACCCGGTGCCACGCGACCTTGCGCAGCGCGGCGGCGTCGCGGGCGAGGAGCGCGTACGTGGTGACGACGATGTCGGAGCCTGCCACCGCCTCGTCGAACGCCTTGCCGCGCGGGCGTTCCGCGCCGTGGTGCACGTGCACGCGCAGCCCGGGGGCGAAGCGGGCGGCCTCCCGCTGCCAGTTGCCGACCACCGACATCGGGCACACCAGCAGGGTCGGCCCCGCGTCAGGACCGCCGGCGTCCCGCGCGACGAGCGCGAGCAGCTGCACGGTCTTGCCCAGCCCCATGTCGTCGGCGAGCAGGCCGCCCAGGCCGACCGACTCCAGGAACGACAGCCAGGACAGCCCGCGCTGCTGGTAGGGACGCAGCGTGCCGACGAAGCCGTCCGGTGCCGGCACCGGCTCCAGCCGCCGCTCTGCCTCGCCGGACAGCAGGTCACCCAGCCAGCCGTCGGCGTCCACCCCGAGCACCGGCAGCCCGCCCGGCCCCTCGTCCGGGGCGCCCAGCGCGTGCAGCACCTCGCCGACGGTCATCGACCGGCCCCGGCCGCGACGGGAGAGGAAGCTGCGCGCGCGGGCCAGCCGGTCGGCGTCCACCTGCAGCCACTGGCCCCGCACGCGGACCAGCGGCTGGTGGGCCTCGAGCAGCTCGGTGACCTCTCGCTCGGACAGGGTGTGGTCGCCGACCGCGAGCTGCCAGTCGAACTCGACCAGGCCCTCCTGCCCGATGCCGGCGGCACGGGCGGCGGCGCCCGGCTGGCTGGGCGTGGACGCCGTCAGCCGGGCGCCCAGCCGCGCGCCCGGCCGGGTCCACCAGCCGGGCAGGATCACGCCGAAGCCGGCGCCGAGCAGCAGGGGAGCGGTCTCGGTGAGGAACGCGTGGGCGCCGGCGGTGTCCAGGGCGAGGGACGCCGGACGGGCCGTGCGCAGCGCCGTCTCGATCGCCGGGTAGAGCCGCACGGCGCGACCCAGCTCCGCGAGCAGCGTCTCCTGCGGGTCGCCCGCGTGCCGCCGGAGCGCGGTGAGGCCGCGCCCCCGCCAGACCTTCTGGGCGTCCACGACCAGGCTGGGCTCCTCGGCGGCCTGCAGGGCGAAGTCCAGCGACCACCCGTCGGCGTCGGCGTCATCGGGGCTCTCGGGGTTCCCGGCAGGCTCGACCAGGCGGAAGCAGGCCCGGACGGCGCCGCCGCGCACGGCGTCCCGCTGCCAGTCGTCCAGCGCCGACCGCAGCGCGGCCAGCTCACCCGCGGAGGCGGCGAACTCCCGCTGCGTCCCGAGCAGGGCCGATCGCCACGCCGCGGCCGGGGTGCGGGACGGCCGGCGGCCGCGCGGGGGTCCCAGCGCCTCCCGGACCGCCGCGTCGACCAGCGCGTCCACCACGGCGGCGACCTGTGCTCCCACCGGCCCGCTCGTCACCTCGCAGGTCAGGGACGCCGGCAGGCCGGCGACCGCGGCCCGCAGCCACTCGGCGTCCGAGCCGGTGACCAGTGGCCGCCACACGGCGCGCGCGCGGCCCGGACCCGCGGCGTCCGCCGTGGGCAGCACCCGACCCCGAGCGGCCAGGTCGGCGGCGAAGCCGGCCAGGGCGCGCAGTGCCCGGACGTCGGCGCCGAGGACGCCGCCCGCCTCGGGGAACTGTTCGGTGAGCAGGAGCTCCAGGGCGGCGTCCGGGTCCAGCTCGATCACGGGGACGCGCCACTGCGCGGTCGTCAGCTGTTCCGGCTCCGGCGCGGTGCGTCCCAGCTCGGGGGCGGCGGTGGGCGCCCGGCCGGCCGTTGGCAGGGCCAGCGCCGCCGTGCCGGTATCGAACGTCCCGTGCGGCAGCTCGAGGACCTTGGGCAGGTACTCGGCCGGCAGCGCGAAGGGGTGGTCCACGACCCTGGGGCGGCGACCGCGCCGGGTCGGCGGCTCGGCGGGGGCGTCGGCGTCCTCGGCCCACAGCACCAGGACGCCGTCGCCGTCGCGCGGCGACCACCACCCATGGACGACGATCACGGCTGCTCCCTCGGTGCGGCGTCCTCGCAGCCACGGACCCTACCGACGGCAGTGGACCCGAACGCAGGACGCGAGGGCCCGCCCGGTCCCCTCTGCCGGGCGGGCCCTCGCGTCGTCCGTCAGGGGCGGGGTGCGGGGAACGCCTTGGGCAGCTTCAGCCCGCGCTCGCTCAGCACGTCGCGCAGCACGTCGGGCCGGTCGGTGATGAGCCCGTCGACGCCGGCGTCGATCAAGGACTCCATCGTGGCGACGTCGTTGACCGTCCACGGGACGACGGCCATGCCGGCAGCGTGCGCCTGCTCGACCAGTGATGCCGTCGTGAACGGCTCGTAGCCGGGGTCGAGCACCGAGCCGTTCTGCGGCGAGCCGTGCACCGGGGAGATCGCGTCCGCACCGAAGGACGCGGCGGCGTCCACCAGCGAGCCGTCGAAGTCGTCGATGTCGATGCCGCCCAGCCACGGCGACGCCCCCGGCTCGCCCACCTGGAGGAACTGCTGGCCGTTGGTCAGCGCCACGATCGGCAGCCGGGGCTCCACCTCGCGCATCCGCATCAGCGCGCCCCAGTCGAAGCTCTGGATCGTCACCTGGTCGACCATCCCGGCGTCGCGCACCTCACGGGCCACGACCTGCACGAACTCCTCACGCGGGGCCGTCTGCCACGGCGCACCCGCCTCCACCTTCGTCTCGACGTTCAGCATCACCCGGTGCGCCCGGTAGCTCTTCACCAGGTCGAAGACCTCGCTCAGCAGCGGCATCTGCTCACCCGGTGCGAGCTCCTGCGCGGGGAACTGCGGGAGCCTCTGCGAGCCGCAGTCGATCGTCCGCACCTGCTCCAGCGTGAGGTCCTTGATGTACGTGGTGCCCGGCACGTAAGGGAACTGCGGGTCGCCCTCGAACGCGGGCTCGGTGTCGACGCACTTCGCGGGCGACGGGTCGCGGTCGTGCGTGACGACGGCGTGACCGTCCTTCGTGATCTGGACGTCGAGCTCGAGCGTCGTGACGCCCAGCTCGAGCGCGTTGGCGAACGCGGGCAGCGTGTTCTCGACGACGAGGCCCAGGCCGCCCCGGTGCGCCTGGAGGTCGAAGCGCTCGCTGCCGTAGCCGGGCCGGTCGTCGCCGCCCGGTCGCGACGGTGCTCCGTCGGCTGCCGCGGGGCTGAAGGCCGAGCCGGTGACCAGCAGGACGGCGATGGTCGGGATGAGGTGTTTGCGGCGGTTCATGGTTCGGCAGCGTGACGCCTTCGGGCGGCGCCCCCGTGTCTGTTGGTCCGCCATGGCATGTCCGGTCGGTGAAGGGCGATCGACCGGGGTTCGCGCCCATGGTGGCGGTGATGTGGCCCGTTTTCGGGCTGGATCACAGCCACGGCAGGCGCGAACCACGGCAGGGGGTGGGTCGGCTAAGGGCGAGGCCGCTGAGCCTGCAGGCCGTACACGCTGTCGTTGACGGCGGCGAACGCCTCGTCCACGCCGTCGACGGACGCCACGACGACCACCGGGCCGAACACCTCCTCGCACCAGACCTTCGCCTCCGGCGGGACGTCGGTCAGCACGGTCGGCTCGACCGACGCGCCGTCCGGCGTGCCTCCCGCCCGCGGCGTCGCGCCCATCGCCACGGCCTCCTGCACCCACGACTCCACCCGCACCGCGGCGTCCGCGCTCACCAGCGGGCCGACGTCCGTGGCCGGGTCGCGCGGTCGCCGACGACCCGCCGCCCCCTGTGCTCGACGAGGCGCGCGCCCGGGGCTTCCGACGTCGTACCCGTTTCGCGACGGGCCCTCGGGGCAGGAGGCATCGGCCCGTGCCCTCGACGTGATCGAGAAGCTGGTCGGCGCCACCAACGTCGCGGCGGTGCTCATCGAGCCGATCCAGGGCGAGGGCGGCTTCGTCGTGCCGGTGTGACGTTCGCGTGCGAGCACGAGGGCGTCGGCGGGCTCGGCGGCTTCAGGTGCTGGGCGAGGCGCAGCTCCGCACGCGGGTTCGCGCCTTCAGTGGTGGTGATGTAGCTCGTTTTGGGGCCTGATCACAGCCACGGCAGGCGCGAACCCCAGTCGGGGGTGGGAAGGCCGCGTCGCTCGTAGGCACGGTCGAACGACCGCACGCAGCGACGTCCCCACGCGATGGGCGCGCGCTGGTCGTCCATGACGAAACGCACCACCTCGTGACCACAGTCGTGCAGGTCGTCGCGGCGCCGCTTGTCGAGCCACACCCGCTCGGCGGCCGTCGGGTCGTTGTCGTTGTACTTCACCTTGCCGTCGGCCTCCACGACGGTCCAGCACTCGCGCACCAGCAGGTCGACCCGGTAGCGCTGCACGACGACCTGCGGCTCGGCCACCGGCAGAGCGAGCTTGATCATCACGCCGCGGGTGACCGACTCGAGCGCCGACTCCGGCCTCGGGTCGGCGTGTCTGGCGACGAGCACGGACTTGGGGTGGCCCGGTGCGCACGGGTTGCGCCGGGTCGCGTCGCGGAGCATGTCGGCGTCGACGCCGAGGAAGCGCATCGCGGCGTCGCCGGCCGCCAGCGCCCAGGGGAACGACACGTGGCGGCTCAGGTCGACGACGGTCCTCGCCGGGGTGGTGACCCGCAGGCCACGGACGACGACGACCTCGTCGTCCGTGAGCCATGCCCGACGGCCGCGCGCGGACCCGCGGCGTCCCGAGCCGCCGTGCCGTGGCGGCTGGCGAGCGACGGTGAGCCGCGGGTCGGGCGGCACGACGGGCAGCGGCAGCCCGAGGACGACGGCCGCCGACTCGGCGCATGCGACGGCACGGGGACGGCGATGCTGCGCGGCGCGCAACCGCAAGACGTGGCGACCACGGGTGTCGGAGGCGTCCCACACCTGACGCAGGCACCACACCCCGGTCGCGAGGCGCATGAGGTCACCACGCTCCACCGCCCAGCGCACGCACGCGCGCGTGACGCCCGCTGCCTCGGCGTCGGTCGCCGTGACGAGGCCGTGGTGCTGTGCCGCCAGGGCCCCGAGCCGTGCGTCCACGCGCGCCAGGGTGGCCCGATCGGCGTCCGGCGGGTCGAGCGTCGTCCACAGGCTCGGGGTTCGCACACCCAGCGGCTGCGAAAAGCGGCTCGGAGAGGCCGGATCACGACCAGCAGGTGTGCGAACCCCGGGGAGGGGGAGGGAGGTCAGCGGAACGCGTCGTGCCCCGTGAGCGCCTGCCCGACGACGAGGGTGTGCATCTCGGTGGTGCCCTCGTACGTGATGACCGACTCGAGGTTCGTCATGTGGCGGATGACGGGGTACTCCAGCGAGATGCCGTTGGCGCCGAGCACGCCTCGCGCGGTGCGGCAGATCTCGAGCGCCTCGCGCACGTTGTTCAGCTTGCCCATGCTCACCTGCTCGGGGCGCAGGGTGTCGGCGTCCTTGCGGCGCCCGAGGTGCAGGGCCAGCAGGGTGCCCTTGGTGAGCTCGAGGGCCATGTCGGCCAGCTTGGCCTGCGTCAGCTGGAACGCCGCGATCGGGCGCCCGAACTGGCTGCGCTCGTTGGCGTACCGCAACGCGGCCTCGAACGACGAGCGGGCGGCGCCCATCGCGCCCCACACGATGCCGAAACGGGCCTCGTTGAGGCACGACAACGGGCCGCCGAGGCCACGAGCTGCAGGGAGGACGGCGTCGGCGGGCAGTCGGACGCCGTCGAGGACCAGCTCGCTCGTCACCGATGCCCGCAAGGAGAGCTTGTGCTTGATGAGCGGCGCCGAGAACCCCGGGGTGTCGGTCGGGACGACGAAGCCGCGCACGCCCTCGTCGGTGCGCGCCCAGACGATCGCGACGTCGGCCGCCGAGCCGTTGGTGATCCACATCTTGCGGCCGTCGAGCACCCAGTCGTCACCGTCGCGGCGGGCCCGGGTGCGCATGGAGGAGGGGTCGGAGCCGGCGTCGGGCTCGGTGAGCCCGAAGCAGCCGATCGCCTCGCCGGCCGCCATCGACGGCAGCCACGCCTGCTTCTGGTCCTCGGAGCCGAACCGCCACAGCGCGAACATCGCCAGCGAGCCCTGGACCGACACCAGGGACCGGACGCCGGAGTCGGCGGCCTCCAGCTCGAGGCACGCCAGCCCGTAGTCGACGGCGCTCATGCCGGCGCAGCCGTAGCCCTCCAGGTGCATGCCGAGCAGGCCGACCGAGCCCAGCTCCTTGGCCAGCCCCCTGATGTCGGGGATCTCGCCCGCCTCGAACCAGTCGGCCACGTACGGCCGCACGGCGGTGTCGCAGACGGTGCGGACGGCGGCCCGCACGTCCTTCTCGTCGGCGCTCAGCAGGTCGTCGATGCCCGCAGGGTCGAGCGGGTCGAAGGGCGGCAGCGTGGACGAGGTGGTCATCGCAGGACCTTCCGTGCGGGAGTAGGTGATCGGGTGACGGACCTGCGGCAGCCCGCCTGGCTCAGGTCGGCGACGAGCAGCCCCTGGAGCGGGCCGGGGTCGGGCACGGGCTCCTCCTCGCCGTTCGGGTGACGTCCCGGCCACAGTAGAGCCCGGTCGCACCGGCCGATCAGTGCCGAGACGGCGTACGTGGGCAGGAACCGGTACGCCACGGTGTCGGCCGTCCTCGAAGGCGCCCCGGCCGCCTCGTCGCGTGCGTCCGGCGTCCCCGGCCCGTCTGCCAGGATGCGCCCATGACCGGCACGCTGATCACCGTCGCGCCGACCGGCGCCGAGGTCGACAAGTCCCAGTGGCCGCAGCTGCCGACGACGCTGGAGGAGCTCGTCGCCGAGGCGAAGGCCTGCGAGGCGGCCGGGGCGTCGCTGGTGCACGTGCACGTCCGGGACGACGAGCACCGGCCTACGCTCGACATCGGCCGGCTCACCGACACCGTGCAGGCGCTGCGCTCCGAGACGAGCCTCGTCGTCCAGCTCTCGACCGGCGGCAGCGTGCACGACCCCTACGAGGCGCGGCTGCGGGTGCTGGAGGCCGAGCCCGACTCGTGCTCGCTGACCTGCGGCACCGTGAACTTCGGCGACGACGTCTTCATGAACCCCTGGCACCTGATGATCGACCTGTACCGCCAGGCGCTGGAGCGGGAGGTCGTGCCGGAGTTCGAGCTGTTCGACCTCGGCCACGTCGCCGCCCTGCGCCGGCTCGTCGACACCTACGGGCTGCCCTACGGCGGCAGGGTGCACGTCGACTTCGTCACCGGCGTCCCGGGCGGCATGCCGGGCACCACCGAGGCCCTGGTGGCCGGCGTCCGGATGCTGCCGCCGGAGGTGACCTCGTGGTCGGCGACCGGAATCGGCCGTGCCCACCTGCCGATCATGGCGAGCGCGCTGGCGATGGGCGGGCACCTGCGGGTCGGCATGGAGGACAACCTCATGTACGGCCGCGGCCGACCCGTCACCGGCAACGTCGAGCTCGTCGAGCGGGCGGCGCGGCTGGCGCACGAGATGGCCAGACCGCCCCTGACGACCGACGAGACGCGTAGTCTCCTCGGGGTCAAGGACAGGAGGGCTGGCGCGTGACCGACACCCCGACCGGACGGCGGCGGATCGACCGGGTGCTCGCCCCCGGCTTCGTGGCCGACCTCGCCGCGCTGGACGACGACGAGCTGCGCTCGCGCCGCGCCGACGTGCAGGCCGAGGAGCAGGACGTGTCGTACGTGCGGCGACTGCTGCAGGGACGGCTGGACGTGCTGCGCGGCGAGCAGACGGCCCGGCGCACCGGGGACACCTCCACGGCCCCGAGCACCCAGCACGACGAGGAACTCGTCGCCGCCCTCGCTCGGATCCTCGCCGACACTCCGCGCACCGGCGGGCCGGCCGACGTCCGGTACACCGACGCCGCCGCCCCACAGGTCGCCGACCGCCGCCGACAGGCGGAGGCCGCCGTGTCCGACGTCCGCATCTCCGACCCCGCGAGCCTGGACGACGACGAGCTCGCCGACGTCATCGGCCGCCTGGAGTCGCTGGAGCACGCTCTCTCCACCACCCGGCGGGAGCTGTTCTCGGTGCTCGACGCCCTGCGCGTCGAGGTGGAGCGGCGGGTCGCCGACGGGCTGCTTCCCGCCGAGGAGGCCGACACCACCGCCGGGTGACCTCCCGCCGTCCGGCACACTGTCGCCCGAACCAGCCAGCGGGGTGAAGGAGCTGCCGTGAAGGTCGGAGTCGTCGGGTGCGGGTACCTGGGAGCCGTGCACGCGGCGTCGATGGCGGAGCTCGGCCACACCGTGGTCGGGTACGACGTGGACGCCGACAAGGTGGCCGGGCTCGCGAAGGCCACCTCGCCCTTCTTCGAGCCCGACCTGGACGCGCTGCTGGAGCGGACGCTCGCGACGGGGCGGCTCTCGTTCACCACCGACCCCGATGACCTGTCGGACGCCGAGATGGTGTTCGTGTGCGTCGGGACGCCGCAGCGCGCGGGCGAGCTGGCGGCGGACACCTCGTTCGTGGACGCGGCGGTCGCCACGGTGGCCGAGCACGTGAAGGTGCCGGCGCTGGTCGTGGGCAAGTCGACGGTGCCGGTGGGGACCGCGGCGCGGCTGGCGCGCGGGCTCGAGTCGTCGGCGTCCCACCTCGAGCTGGCCTGGAACCCCGAGTTCCTGCGCGAGGGGCACGCGGTCGCCGACACGCTGCACCCGGACCGGCTGGTGTTCGGGGTGGCCTCGCCACGGGCGGAGCGGATGCTGCAGGAGGTGTACGCCACCCCGATCGCCGAGGGGTCGCCGGTGGTCGTGACCGACTACGCCACCGCGGAGCTGGTGAAGGTGTCGGCCAACGCGTTCCTCGCCACGAAGATCTCCTTCATCAACGCGATGGCCGAGGTGTGCGAGGCGGCCGGCGGGGACGTCGTGCAGCTGGCCGACGCGATCGGGCACGACAAGCGCATCGGCCGGGCGTTCCTCAACGCGGGACTGGGGTTCGGGGGAGGGTGCCTGCCCAAGGACATCCGCGCGTTCATGGCCCGCGCCGGTGAGCTGGGCGCCGACCAGGCGCTGACGTTCCTGCGCGAGGTCGACGCGATCAACATGCGGCGCCGCTCGCGGATGGTGGACCTGGCCCGGGAGGCCTGCGGCGGGTCGCTGATCGGGCACAAGGTCGCGGTACTGGGGGCGGCGTTCAAGCCGCACAGCGACGACATCCGCGACTCCCCGGCCCTCAACGTCGCCGCCCAGCTGCAACTGCAGGGCGGGGACGTCGTGGTCACCGACCCGCAGGCCCTGGACAACGCGCGCCGACTGTGGCCGGGGCTGTCCTACGCGACGACGCCGTCGCAGGCGTGCGCCGGGGCGGACGTCGTCCTGCTGCTCACCGAGTGGCCCGAGTACGTCGCGCTGGACCCCGAGGCGCTCGGCGACGTCGTGCGCCGCAAGGCCGTCGTCGACGGCCGCAACGCCCTCGATGCCGCTGCCTGGAAGGCCGCCGGGTGGACCTACCGCGCCCTGGGACGCCCGGAGGTCTGAGGTTCGCACCCGCAGTGGTCGTGATGAAGGCTCTGGGAGCGCCCGATCACGACCGGTGCGTGTGCGAGGTTCGGGGCCTCAGGCCGAGACGGCGGCGGAGATCTCGCGTGCCGTCGCCACCACCTTGTCGGCCATCTGCTGCGCCGCCTCGCGGGACATGTCGAAGTCCAGCGCCGACAGGCTGATGCCGCCGATCGGCGTCCCGCTCGAGTCCACCACCGCGGCGCCGACGCAGCGGGTGTGGTCCTCGTTCTCGCCGTCGTCCATGGCCCAGCCCCGGCGGCGCACCTGGTCGAGGTGCTGCACCAGGGCCTCGACGTCCGTGATGGTCGCCTCGGTCGCGGCCGGCAGGCCCGTACGGGCCGCGACCTCCCGGACCCGGGCCTCCGGCATCCGGGAGAGGGCGGCCTTGCCGATCGCCGTGCAGTGCAGGGCGAGGGAGTCCCCGACGCGGGACCGCATGAGGTAGGCGCGGCGACCCTCGCGCTTCAGCGCGTAGATCGCCACGTCTCCGTGCAGCACTCCGAAGTGCACGGTGTAGCCCGTCCGGTCGCACAGCCGTCGCACCGGGTCGAACGCCAGCCGGGCCAGCGCGCCGTCCGTGTCGAGACGCCGGGACAGCGACAGCAGGCCGGGCCCGGGGGTGTACGAGCGGTCCGACACGTGCACCCAGCCCAGGTGCGTGAGCTCGGTGAGGATGCGGTGCACCGTGCTCGGCGGCAGGCCGGTGGCCTCGGCGACGCCGGTCAGACGGTCGTCGTCCGCGAGCGCCTCGAGGACGGCGATCACCTTCCCGATCGCCGTCTGCTGGCGTCCGGCCTCGTCCCGGGCCGCCGTGGTGCTCATCTCGCCCGTCGTGCTCATCGCGCCATCCATCCGCCGTCCACCACGAGCGTATGACCGTTGACGTACCGCGCCGCCGGAGAAGCGAGAAAGACGACCGCTCCTGCGACGTCCTCCGGCTCACCCCACCGGCCGGCCGGGATCCGGCCGCGGATGGCGCGCTCACGCTCGGGGTCGTCGCGCAGGGGGGCGGTGTTGTCGGTCGCGATGTACCCCGGTGCCACGGCGTTCACCGTCACGCCGTGCGCCGCCCACTCGTTCGCCAGGGCCTTCGTGAGCCCGGTGACCGCGTGCTTGCTCGCGGCGTAGGCGGGCACGTTGATGCCGCCCTGGAAGGACAGCAGGGAGGCGATGTTGACGATCCGGCCTTCCCCGCGGGCGAGCATCCGGCTGCCCGCCAGGCGGGAGAGCAGGAACACGGCGTCCAGGTTGACCCCGAGGACGTCGCGCCAGTCGGCGAGCGTCGTCTGAGCGGCAGGTGCCCGCCGGATGATGCCGGCGTTGTTGACGAGGACGTCGACCCGGTGCTCGTCCATGACCCGTTCCGCCTCGGCCCCGGCGCCCTCCAGGTCGGCCAGGTCGTGCCCGACCTGCCAGGCCCGGCGGCCCGTGGCCCGCACCGCGTCGGCGGTCTCCTGCACGTCGCCCGAACGGCCCCAGCACAGGATGTCCGCGCCGGCGGCGGCCAGGGCCAGCGCGCACGCCCGGCCGATGCCGCTGCGGGCCCCGGTGACCAGAGCCGTGCGCCCGTCCAGCGTGAAGTCGGTCGCCACACCGCTCATCGGAGTGCCGTCGTGTCGACGAGGTCCATGTCGTCCCAGGACATGTTCTCCCCCGCCGTGGACCAGACGAACGAGTAGCTGCGCGTGCCCGCACCGAAGTGGACCGACCAGGCCGGGGAGATCACGGCCTGCTGGTCCGCGACGACCATGGAGCGGGTCTCGGTCGGCCGGCCGCAGACGTGCAGGACGCGGCCCTCGCCGAGGCCGAAGTACAGGTAGACCTCGGTGCGGCGCTCGTGGGTGTGGCACGGCATCGTGTTCCAGACGCTGCCCGGCTCCAGTGTCGTGATGCCCACCGTCAGCTGGTCGGACGTCGCGCCGGCCGCGCCGACGTACTTGCGGATGGTCCGCACGTTGGCCTCGGCCTGGGTGCCGAGGTGCACGGCCTCGGCGTCCGCCTGCCGCACCAGCGTCACCGGACGCTCGTGGTGCGCCGGGGCCGAGAGCAGGTAGAGCCTCGCGTCCCCGTGGAAGACGACCGGCCGCGGCCCGCGGCCGACGTACAGCACGTCACCCGCCGTCACGGCATGCCGCTCGTCGCCGACCTCCACCTCGGCGTCCCCGGCGATCCCGACCACCGCCAGCTCCCGCCGGTCGGTGAACGTCTCGGACCGCAGCTGGTCGGGCACGGGCAGTGGCAGCGGCGCACCGGCCGGGCTCGCCCCACCGACGACCATGCGGTCGTGGTGCGTCATCGTCAGGCGCACCTCACCGGGCGCGAACAGGTCCTCCACGAGGAAGCGCTGCCGCAGACCTGCCGCGTCCAGTCCCGGCATCTCGTCGGGATGAGTGGCGAACCGGATGTCCATCGTCGCTCCTTTTTCCGTCACACGAAAACTGCTTCCCATCGGAAGGAAACGGCAGCACTATGCCTCGAACACGCCGTCGCCCGCCAGTCCCTGGCCGGCACGAACGATCGGAGGATGCAGTGAGAGCACCAACCCGCATGACCCGGGCAGTCACCGCCGCCGCAGTGACGGCGCTCCTGGCCGCCGCCTGCGCGCCGGGCGGCGGATCCGGCGACGACGCGGCCGAGGGGCCGGCCCCGCAGGAGTCGGTCGACTTCGAGGGCCAGACGCTCACGTACCTGTACTTCACCGACGGGCCCGACGAGCAGGCGACGCGCGACACCATCGCCGCCTTCGAGGAGGAGACCGGCGCCACGGTCGACCTGCAGATCATTCCCTTCGCCGACCTCGAGGCCTCTCTGCAGGCCCGGCTCTCCGGCGGCGACGCGCCGGACGTCGTCCGGCTGGCCAACCTGGGTCCCTTCCGGGACGACCTGCTCGACCTCGCGCCGTTCCTCGGCGAGGACTACGCGGACGACTTCATCGACGGCATGACCCAGGCGGCGCGCACCGACGAAGGCCTGATCGCCGTCCCGAGCGACCTGACCATGAACGGGCCGTTCGTGAACGTCGACATGTTCACCGAGGCCGGCATCGAGCTGCCCACCGACGACGAGCCGTGGTCCTGGGAGGAGCTGCTGGCCAACGCCGAGAAGGCCGCGCAGGCGAGCGGCTCGGAGTTCACCTTCGCGATGGACAAGTCGGGTCACCGCGTGAGCACCGTCCTCAGCCAGTACGGCACCCGGCTCATCACGGACGGCGAGGAGACCCTGGACCCGGACGCCGCCGGTGAGGCGATCGGCATGCTCACCGACCTGATGGCCGCCGGCAAGATGGACAAGGACTTCTGGCTCGCGTCGGGCTCGAAGTACAAGGGCGCCAACGAGATCTTCCTCGCCGAGGCGACCCCCGTGTACCTGTCCGGCAACTGGCAGGTGGCCCAGTTCGACGAGGCGGCCGAGTTCGAGTGGCGCGCCATCCCGAACCCCTGCGCCGAGCAGTGCGGCGGCTTCCCCGGCGGCAAGTACATGGCGGCGCTGGCCGAGTCCGACACCCCGGACCTGGCGGCCGCCTTCATCGAGTTCGCCAACGGCAGCGAGCAGCAGGCCGAGTTCGCCAAGACGGCGCAGTTCCTGCCGACGCGCAAGGACCTCGTGGAGCAGGGCATCGAGTACCCGAAGCGCAGCGAGGACATGGCCACCTTCCTGGCCGACGTCCAGCGCACCCAGGACGAGGCGTACTCGACCGTGGCCAGCCCCGCCTTCGGCCCCAGCGCCCAGGCCCTGGTCGACGAGATGTCCAAGGTCGTCGCGGGGCAGCAGGACGTCGCCACGGCGGTCGAGAACACCAAGACGGCGACCGCCGCCTTCCTGGAGGACCTCGCGTCGTGACCAGCGCGACACCCGCCGTCTCCCGACGGCCCGTCAAGCGGTCGGGGGGTGCGCCCCGGCGCTCCCCCCGGCCGCTCGGCCGGCGCCTCGCCCCGTACCTGTTCGTGCTGCCGAACATGCTGATCTTCGGCGTGTTCACGATCTTCCCGGCGGTCAACGGCTTCAACATCAGCCTCTACGACAGCCGGAACGGCAGGACGTTCGACTGGGTGGGCACGCGCAACTACGAGCGGATCCTCGCCGACGCCCAGTTCCTGGCCGTCGCCCGCAACACGATCCTGTTCGTCGTCGCCTTCGTCGTGGCGAGCACGGTGCTGGCGATCCTGTTCGCCGTCCTGCTCGACGCGCAGCAGCGGGGCCGGTCCTTCTTCCGGGCCGTCCTGTTCCTGCCCGTCCTGCTGTCGCCCGTCGTGGTCGGTCTGCTGTGGGGATGGCTCCTGGACCGGCGGACGGGCCTCGTCAACACGCTGCTCGCAGCGGTCGGGCTCGGTCAGCCGGGGTGGCTCGTCGAGCCCGGCCTGGCCCTGGGCGCGGTCGTCGCGGTGGGCGTCTGGACCCACCTCGGCTTCTACTCGCTCATCCTGCTGGCCGGGCTGCAGGGCATCGACCGCTCGCTCTACGAGGCGGCCGGCCTGGACGGCGCGACCGCCTGGCAGCGCTTCTGGCTCATCACTCTGCCGCTCCTGCGACCGACGTCCCTCGTCGTCCTGATCCTCGCCACCATCAACGGCTTCCAGGCCTTCGACTTCATCTACAGCCTCACCGGAGGCGGGCCGGTCGGTGCCACCACGCTGATCGTCCAGTTCATCTACGAGAAGGCATTCCAGTCGCCGATCCGGTACGGGCTCGCCGCGGCCGGCAGCGTGCTGCTCTTCGTCACCGTCTTCTCGGCGACGCTCGCCAACTGGCTCATCGGACGACGGCAGGAGGCGGTATGACCACCGTGACCGCGCCCCAGCGGGGCTGGACCACCACGAGCCGCAGGGCGCCGTCCGTCGCCGACGTCTCCCGCGTCACCGTGCTGGTCACCATGGTGCTGCTCGTCCTGGTGCCGATCGTCTGGACGGTGCTGTCGTCGTTCAAGACGTCGTCCGAGCTGGCCGAGCGGCCACCGAGCGTCCTGCCCGACACCTTCTCGCTGGACAACTACACGACGGCCCTGAGCTCGTTCGACTTCGGCGTCTACCTGCGCAACAGCGTGATCGTCGTCGTCGGCGCGACGTTGCTGACGCTGACCATCAACTCGATGGCGGCCTATGCGCTGGCGAAGTACAACTTCCGCGGCCGGGACGCGCTCTTCCTGCTCACCCTCGCCACGATCATGATCCCGTTGCAGGTGATCCTCATCCCGGTCTACCAGGTCACGGCGCAGCTGGGCCTGGTGAACACCCTGTGGGGCCTCATCATCCCGACGGCCGCGACCCCGACCGGTGTGTTCCTCCTGCGCCAGTACATGCTCACGATCCCGGACGAGCTCATCGAGGCCGCTCGCATCGACGGCGCGGGGGAGTTCCGCGTGTTCCTCAGCGTGGTGCTGCCGCTCTGCCGGCCGGCGCTGGCGGTCGTCGCCATCTTCAGTGTCGTGTGGCGGTGGAACGACTTCCTCTGGCCCCTGGTGGTGGCGCAGAACGAGAGCGTCTACACCCTGCCGGTGGCGCTGGCGCGATTCGCGGGCCAGCAGGTGGTGCCGTTCAACCTCATCCTGGCGATGTCGGTGGTCAGCATGGTCCCCGTCATCGTCGTCTTCCTCTTCGCGCAGAAGCAGATCGTCAAGGGCATCGCCACCACGGGCCTGCGCTGACCGACGTCCGCACCCGCCCTCCCCACGACCGTCCGAAGGAGCACCCCGCACCATGACCGAGGCAGCACGCGTCCGCGACGGCCGCCGTGCCCCGACAGGCCGCACCGTCCACCGCACCGACCCGGACGGCACCGTCCGCGACTGGCTCGTCTCGCCCGTCTGGTCGCGACCCTGCCGCGACCTCGACGACCTGCTGGACGCCGAGGGCGAGCCGTGGGGCCCGGACGGCCGGTGGGTCCTGACGAACGGGCCCGACGTGGCTCCGCTCAAGGGCCGGCTGCACCGGCTCCACCCGCTGGTGGTCGACCAGACGCCCGGCCCCGTGGTCGAGGGTGCGCCGCTGCGCTGGGAGACCGTCGGAGGCATGCGAGAGGCCACGTGGGCCAGGCGGCACGTGGCCTCGGACGGCTACGTCGACTGGAGCGAGTTCTGCTTCACGCCGGAGTACCGCGAGTCCGTGGCCGCCACGGTGGTCGAGGTCGACCAGGCCGAGGAGCGCGTGCTCGAGGTGTCGTGCACCGGGCCCTTCGCGTGCTGGGTCGACGGCCGCCTGGTGCTCCAGGACGACGGCTTCTCCTACATGGAGCCGAGGACGAGCTCGGTGCGCCTGCGCCTGAGCTCGGGGACCACCGAGATCGTCGTCTCCACCTGGCAGGTGGCGTTCCGTGAGTGCCGGCACATCCTCAGGCTGCGGGTCCTCGGGCTACCCGTTCGCGTCGTCGTGCCGAACCCCGCCGCGGACGAGCACCGCAGCACGGTCGCCGAGCGGGTGCTCGAGCAGGTCGGCAGCCCGCGGTGGGCGGTGAGCGGAGACAGCGCCGAGCTGACCGGGCCGCCCGGGGCCGCGCTGCGCGTCACGGTGGACGGGCGCGACACCCACCGGGTGAGCCTCGCCGCCGACGGCAGGGCCGAGGTCGCGATCGTGCAGCAGCGGGACGACGCCGTGCGCCCGGGGCCCGCCGTCCCCGCGTCCGCGGAGGGGGAGGACGTCGCGTCGGCATCCATGCTGTCCACCGGGGAGACGGTCCTCGACGTCCGCCTGGACGACGACGAGACCCCGGTGACCCGGCGCCTGTTCGTCGCCAGGCTCCCCCGGCGGCACCGCTCCCAGCCGACCGGCGGGCCCGACCAGTGGCGGGCGGAGGTCCTCCAGCACGTCGCCGGCCATGCCGGCACGAGCGCGGCGGCGCTCGCCAAGGCGGTGCTCGGCGCGGAGTCGCACGCGCAGGTCGCCGAGCTCGACGCGACCGACGTGGAGGCCGCGCTGTCGCGCATCACGACGCGCGGGGACTGCGCCGACTTCGAGGTCGTCGGGCTGATGCACCTGTGGCACCGGGTCCCCGAGCAGGCATGGCCGACGGAGCTGAGGAACCGCGTCGAGTCCGCGCTGGTGGGCATGAAGTACTGGATCACCCAGCCCGGCCTGGACGCGATGTGCTACTTCACCGAGAACCACCAGCTGGTCTGGCACGTCGCCCAACGGCTCGTCGGCGGCACCTGGCCCGACACTCGTTTCGAGGTCGACGGTCGCACCGGCGCCGAGCACGCCGAGGAGGGCGGCCGCCGCGCCGCCGCGTGGATCCGACGCAAGCTCGACGGAGGGTTCAGCGAGTTCGACTCCAACGCCTACCTCGCGATCGACGCCCTGGCGCTGGTCAGCCTGGTCGAGCTCGACGACGACCCCGACCTCCGGTCCGCGGCGGAGGCCCTGCTCGACAAGACGCTGCTCACCCTGGCGTCCAACTCGTGGCGCGGCGTCCACGGGGCCGCGCACGGCCGGTCCTACGTCCACACCCTGCGCAGCTCCCGCTTCGAGGAGACCGCGCCGATCCTCTGGCTGCTGGCCGGGGTCGGGGCGCTCAACTCGGCGGTGCTGCCGGTGACCGCGCTGGCGACGGCCCGCACCTACCGGGCGCCGCAGATCGTGCGCCGGCTCGCCGGCGACCAGCCCGAGCAGTGGTGGGGGCGTCAGGTGTACCGCGGCGAGTACGCGTTCGAACGCGACCTTCTCTCCCGGCCGTACGGCTCCGACCTGCGCGTGTGGCGCACCCCGGGCGCCATGCTCTCCAGCGTCCAGGACTACCGGGCCGGCCTGCCGGGCCTCCAGGAGCACATCTGGGGGGCGACGCTCGGGTCCGAGGTGCAGGTGTTCGCCACCCACCCCGCCAACGCCGACAACGGCAGCTCCGCGCGGCCCAACGCCTGGGCGGGGCAGCGCGTCCTGCCCCACGCCCGGCAGGACCGCGACGCGGTGCTCGCCGTCCACCGCTTCCCCGAGGGTGACCCCGAGGCGCGCACGCACCTGTGGCTGCCCGTGGCGCTGTGCGACGAGTGGCGCCGCCACGGAGCCTGGCTCGCCGCGCGTGTGGGCCGGGGCTTCGTCGCCGTCGCGACGCCAGGGGGCGTGCGGCCGGTGGAGGCCGGTGACACCGCGTGGCAGGAGTGGACGCCGGTCGGCCCCGGGACCGCCTGGGTGGCCACCGTGGCCTCGACGACGCAGGACGACCCGTCCGCCGCGTTCGCCGCCTGGTCGTCGCGGCTGGCCGAGCCGGTCGAGGAGGGCGACCGCGTGTCGTGGACGGCGCCGGACGGTCGCACTCTCCAGCTGTCGTGGGACGGTGCGTTCCTCCGGGACGGTGTGGCCGTGGACCTCGACGGACGAGGGCTCCCCGAGGACCCGCCGCACCTGGACAACCCCTCGTGCACCAGCCGGTTCGGGGACGCCCGCCTGGAGGCCGAGTGGGACGGGGAGCGGCTCGTCCTCGACCTGGACGCGGGTCGTCGGCTGGAACCGGCCAGCGCGGTGGGGCACGGGCACGACGTGCAGGCGGGAGGCTCCCGTGGCCGGTGAGGACCTGACCTCGTCCGCGCTGGCGGAGCCGCCCAGACCGCCGCTGCCCGAGGACGCGCTCGAGCCCGGCCACCTCGGAGCGCTCGGTGACGACGTCGTCGACGCCACCTGGGCCCTCGGGCTGCCCGCATGGTTCTGGGGGGAGGGTGTCTGCCTGCTCGGGATGCTGAGGCTTGCCGCGGCACGCGGCGAGCCGACCCCGGAGCGAGTGGTCGACTTCATCACCGACCACGCGCGGCGCGGCATCACGCTCGACCACGTCAACAACCTCGCACCCGCGGCCGCGGCCGCGGTGGCGGCCGCGGACACCGGAAGGGCGGAGCTGCGACAGGTGGTCATCGACTGCCTGACCTGGCTGGAGGGCGAGGCCAGCCCGGGGCGGGCCCGCAACGGCGCGCTCGAGCACTGGCCCGGTGGTGTCTGGGCGGACACGGTGTTCATGGCCGGCTCGTTCCTGCTCCACGCCGGGCGGCTCCTGTCGCGCGACGACCTCGTCGACGAAGCGGTGCGTCAGTGGGTGGCTCACGCCGAGGTGCTGCAGCACCCGACGTCGCACCTGTTCGCCCACGGCTCGCACCGCGACGAGACGATCTGGAGCTTCTGGGGGCGCGCCAACGCGTGGACCGCGCTCGCGGGGGCCGAGCTGTGCGCCGCCGCACCTGACGCGCCGGGTGCCAGCGAGGTGGGGGAGCGCCTTCGCGCGCAGCTGCTGGCACTCGCCGAGCTGCAGCCCGAGCACGGCGTCTGGGACGTGCTCGTCGACGGGCAGCCGGAGAACCGGGGCATCCTCGAGACCAGTGCGGCCGCGGGGATCGGTGCGGCGATGCTGCGTGCGGTGAGCGCTCTGGACCTTCCGGCCGAGGAGCGGACGCGGCTGACCGACGCCGGGACCCTGGCCGTCCGCGGGGCGCTGGCGTACCTCGAGCACGGCGTGCTGACGCGCGTGAGCGCCGGGACCGTGCTGCAGCTGGTGCCGTTCGGGTACTCGGTGATCCGGGACGACCGACCCCAGCCCTGGGGCCAGGGGCTCGCGCTGCAGGCCCTGGCGGCCGCGCTCGACGCCTCGGCCGAGGTCCGGTCCGGTGGTCGAGGGACGCGCTCGTGACCGTCGTCGACCTGCGGGGAGTGGTCGCGTGCGTCGGTGAGCCGCTGGTCTGCTTCTCCTCCCCGCCCGGCGCGTCGCTCGCGGACAGCCTCACTGCCGAGGTCAGCGAGGGCGGCGCTGAGCTCAACGTCGCCGTGCACCTGGCGCGCCTCGGGACGCCGGTGCGCTTCGTCGGCGCCGTCGGGGACGACGTCCTGGGCCGCCGGCTCGTCGCGAGGCTGCAGCGCGAGCACGTCGACACCACGCGGCTGCAGGTGCGCAACGGCGAGCGCACCGGTGCCTACGTCAAGGACTGGTCCGGCGAGCGCCGCGACGTCGTGTACCTGCGGGCCGGCACCGCGACGTCCCGGCTGTCGCAGCTGCCGCCGGACGCGTTGGCGGGCGTCTCGCACCTGCACGTCTCGGGTATCACGGCGTCCCTGTCCGAGGACTGCCTCGCGCTCGTCGACGCCCTCACCGGGGAGACGCGGTCGTACACGGTCTCGTTCGACGTCAACCACCGCGAGAAGCTCTGGGAGCGGGGGGACGCCGACGCGCTCCTGCGCGGCATCGCGCAGCGCGCCGACCTCGTGCTCGTCGGGCTCGACGAGGCCCAGAGGCTGTGGGGCGTGACGACGGCGGACGACGTCCACGACGTGCTGCCGAACGTGCCCGAGCTCGTGGTGAAGGACGACGCGCGGGACGCGACGGTGTGGTCGGGTCGGGATCGTGTCACCCTGGCCCCCGACGTGGTGCGGGTGGTCGAGGTCGTCGGTGCCGGTGACGCCTTCGCGGCCGGCTACCTCTACGCCCGCGGCAACGGCGCGCCACCCCGCGTCGCGCTCGCCGCAGGGCACCGGCTGGCGCGCAACGCGCTGCTCGCCACCGACGACCTGGGGGAACCGGTCCCCGCCCAGGAGATGAGAGCCCTCCTCCAGGCCTGAGCTGTGGGGCTCGCACACCCAGTGGTCGTGATGGCGGGTGCCAGCACGCTCGATCACGACCACTGCGTGCGCGAAGCTCGGGGCAGGTCGGTGCGCCCCGTTTGGGTGCCCCCGAGTCCAGCAATCATGCGTGACCAAGAAGCCGGCGGCGGAGGTGCTTCAGAGCCCGTCCGCCCACGGCGTCCGGCTCGCGCTCGACGACTTCGGGACGGGCCACTCGTCGCTGGCGCACCTGCACCGGTTCCCGTTCGGCCAGCCCAAGCTGGACCGGTCGTTCGTCGCGGGGATCACCGGCAACGGACCGGACGCGATGATCGCCGGCAGTGTCATCGCCCTCGGGCAGGCGCTGGGTATCCCGGTGCTGGCGCAGGGCGTGGAGGACGAGTCCCAGGCCTACGCCCTGCGCGTTCGAGAATGCGAGCAGGCTCAGGGCTCCCTCTTCGCGCGGCCGATTCCGCCGGCGGAGAGGGAGGCGTTCGTCATGGCGTCGCCGGCGTGAGGGGCGGGAGCACCTTCCCCGGGTTGAGGATGCCGGCCGGGTCGAAGACGGCCTTGAGGCGCCTCTGGAGGTCCAGGCCCACCTCGCCGAGCTCCTCGGCGAGCCAGCGCCGCTTGAGGACGCCGACGCCGTGCTCG
>JBKHXE010000008.1:0-24579 GCA_046566185.1 Actinomycetes bacterium
GGGACCTCGCCGAGCTCCGTCGGTGCGGCAACTGCGAGTGGCGCAGCTGGTACTGCAACGACAATCAGGTCGCGCTGGTCGACGTCCTGTCGGCGGTGTCGTCGTCCGGCTTGCCGCACGCGCCGCGCCGACGGCGGGCAAGCTAGCAGACGGCATCCCGCTGGTACCGTCCCCAGCGTCATGGGGCACGTGACGTCGGGGGCTCGGCGCGGGACGGGGATGACGACGGGTGGCTGTCCGCAAGGCATGGCGACGCCTTTCGTGGGCGAGACGCTACGAGCGCCGCCTGGCGGTGACCGACGCACTCGTCCTGCTGTGGGCGGTGCTCGGTGCGTACGTGACGCGCTTCGGCACGACCGACCATGCCGCGCTGCAGCTGGGCGGCACCACTCCGAGCTACCTGCTGATCTCGCTGGTGCTCGGGGTGGTCTGGTTCGCCGTCCTCACGGTGTTCGACACCCGCGACGCGCGCATCATCGGCGTCGGCGACGAGGAGTACCGCCGAGTCGTCAGCGGCAGCCTCGGCCTGTTCGGCGCCATCGCGATCGTCGCGTACCTGGGCCGCATCGAGGTGGCCCGCGGCTTCCTGCTGCTGGCGCTGCCGGCGGGCCTCGCGATGCTGCTGGTCAGCCGCTGGATGTGGCGCAAGTGGCTGCACCTGCAACGGCGCCACGACCGCTGGTCGGACCGTGTCGTCGTGGTGGGCTCGACCCCGCACGTGCGCACCCTCGTCAAGGACCTCCAGCGCGAGAAGTACGCAGGCTACCACGTGGTCGGGTTGTGCGTCTCGGACGTCGACGCCCAGGAGAGCCAGAACCTGCTCGACGAGCTGGCGGTGCCGGTGCTCGGTGACGCGACGGACGTCGTCCGGCTCGCCGACGAGGTGGACGCCGACGCGGTCGCCGTGGCGAGCGTCGAGCGGTACCAGGCGCTGCGTGACCTGGGCTGGCAGCTCGAGGGCCGGGGCACCGACCTCGTCGTGGCCCCGAGTCTCGTGCAGGGGGCGGGCCCCCGCGTGCACACCCGGCCGGTCGGCGGCCTGGCGCTGCTGCACGTCGAGGCGCCGCGCTACGAGGGTGCGAACAAGGTCGGCAAGACGGTCTTCGACGTCCTGGTGGCGGGCGTCGGAGTCGTGCTGCTCAGCCCGGTGCTGCTGGCGATCGGCTTGCTCGTGCGGTTCAGCGACCAGGGCCCGATCCTGTACCGGCAGCAGCGAATCGGGTTGAACGGCAAGCCGTTCGACATGCTGAAGTTCCGCAGCATGGTGGTGGACGCCGACCAGCGGATTGCCGAGCTGATGAGCAACAACGAGGCGGCCGGCCCCCTGTTCAAGATGCGTGACGACCCACGCGTCACACGTGTGGGGCGGGTCCTGCGCCGGTACAGCCTCGACGAGCTGCCCCAGATGTTCAACGTGCTGAACCGCACGATGAGCCTGGTCGGCCCGAGGCCTCCGCTGCCGAGCGAGGTGGCGTCGTACGAGGACAGAGTGGCGCGACGTCTTCTCGTCCGACCCGGCATCACGGGCCTGTGGCAGGTCAGCGGCCGCTCGGACCTCTCCTGGGACGACAGCGTGCGGCTCGACCTCTTCTACGTCGAGAACTGGTCGATCACGCAGGACCTCATCATCCTGGCGAAGACGCTGCGCGCCGTCGTCAGCAGTCGCGGGGCCTACTGAGCGGTGCTGCCGACCCCGCTGGACGCCGGCAGCACCGCTCGTTCCGGTCAGCCCCCTGGTTGCCGGGCTGGCCTTCGTAGCCCCTGAGGCCCGGCGCGTGCTGTCCGCCCTCCTGGCCGTTCTGCCCGGCCTGGTGACCCGGCTTGCCCTCGTAGCCGCGCAGGCCGGGAGCGGAGCCGGCGCTCGCAGCGGACGCCGGCGTCAGCCCGAGGGCGACGGCGGTGGCCGTGCGCCTCATGGTGTTGCTCCTTCCGTGACCGTCTCTGAATGGGATGAATCGGGCACTTCTCTCACTATCGCATCCTGACCGTGGAGCGACGGTCAGAGGGCCGCGGTCGCCACGAGGTAACCGCCGATCAGGGCCAGCAGACAGCCGAGCATGATGAGCGCCCAGTCGCCGGTCCGGTAGCGGCGCCGACCGTCCCGGTGGCGCACCGGCTGGCGCCCCTCGCCGTCCGAGTCCTGCCAGGGGTAGCTCATCGCCGTGCCCTCCGAGGTGAGGCGTGGGAGCGACCGGACGGCGGCGGCGAGCCGGTCGACTTCTCGTCGTACGAGGCGTACCCGTAGGAGTAGTACGAGTACGCGTCGGGCCCCTTGGTCGGCAGCAGGTTGAGGACCACGCCGAGCACCCGAGCGCCGACCGTCTCGAGGTTCGACAGCGCCTTGCCGAGCTGGTCGCGGTTGACCTTCTGCGATCCGACGATGACGACGGCGCCGTCGGCGAGCTTGGCCAGGACGGCGGCGTCCGTGACCGGCAGCAGCGGCGGCGCGTCGATGATGACGACGTCGAAGGTGTCCTCGAGCCGGCGCAGGAGCTTGTCCATCGCGGCGGAGCCGAGCAGCTCGGAGGGGTTGGGGGGCACCTGGCCCGACGGCAGCAGGTAGAGCTCGTTGCGGCCCCAGGGCTGCAGCACGTCGTCCAGGTCCGCCTGGCCGATGAGCACGGTGGTCAGGCCGACGGAGCGGTCGACGCCCATGTAATCGGTGACCTTCGGGCGACGCAGGTCAGCCTCGACGAGGCACACGCGGGTGCCCGCGGCGGCCATGGTGATGGCGAGGTTGGCCACCGTGGTGCTCTTGCCCTCGCCGGGTACCGAGGAGGTGACGACGATCGAGCGTGGGTGGTTGGCGACGTCCACGAACTGCAGGTTGGTGCGTAGCTGACGGAACGCCTCCGAGCGGGTCGACTGGGGACTGGCCTGCACGATGAGCGGCCGGGAGGGCGCCTCCTCGTCCCAGGCGATGCCGCCGAGGACGCTGGCGTCGGTGACCTGGCGGACGTCGTCCTCACCCCGCACGCTCGTGTCCAGCGTCTCGCGCAGGACGGCGGCGCCGATGCCGAGCGCGAGGCCGACGAGCAGGCCGAGGGCGAGGTTCAGCCGCAGGTCGGGAGAGACCGGAGCGCTGGGAGGGTCGGCCGGGTCGACGGTGGAGATTCGCACCGGGGAGCGGCCGTCTGCACCCGGTTCCTCGAGCTGGCCGGCGGCCAGCTCGGCGAAGGCAGCCCCGACGGCGTTCGCGATGGCAGCGGCCTGCTCCGGTGACTCGTCGCGCACCGACACGTTGATGAGCACGGTGTCGAGCGGCGCCTCGGCGCTCACCTGCTGAGCGAGCTGGGCGGGCGTGACGTCCAGGTCGAGATCGTCGATGACGGGCTGCAGGACGGCCGGCGTGTTCATGATCGTCGCGTACGACTTGACCCGCTGCTGGGTGAAGTTGGATCCCTGCAGCAGCTCCCCGGCGCTGCCGGAGGCCTGGGTCGAGACGAACAGCTGGGTTCGCGCCTCGTACTGCGGCGTGGCGAGCAGGGACGCCGCCACGGCTCCGGCCACGGCCAGCACGGCGAGCAGCACGATGAAGCGCCATCGCTTGCGCAGCACGCGGATGTAGTCACGCAGTTCCACGCGTCTCGCCTTTCCCCCGGTCAGGGTGCACCCGCGCCGCCCGCCGGCGGCTTCGGTCATCCTGTCAGATGGTGCGAAGCGGACGCGCGACCCGCGGGTCTCGGCCGGGCGACGGCAAGGGGGCCGTCGGAGGCCTCCCGGCTACCATCGGCGCATGCTCGAAGTGGTCTACACGTCGCTC
Organism: Actinomycetes bacterium; assembly: GCA_046566185.1. Lineage (GTDB taxonomy): Bacteria > Actinomycetota > Actinomycetes > Actinomycetales > SCSIO-59966 > SCSIO-59966. The sequence continues at coordinate 3,764 of JBKHXE010000008.1, forward strand.
CTCGTGCTCTCCGCCCTCGTCATCGGGTGGTTCAGCGTCTACGCGGTGTACAAGCTGTTCAAGGGCCAGCGCTAAGTGCCCATCGAGATCAGCACCGACACCCCGCCCGCGCTCGTGCCGCTGGCGTTCCTGCTCGGCCGCTGGGAGGGCGCCGGGGTCGTCGGTTACCCGACGATGGACGAGGTCCGCTTCGGGCAGGAGATCGAGTTCCGGCACGACGGCCGGCCGTTCCTGCACTACCGGTCGCAGACGTGGCTGCTGGACGACGAGGGCAACCAGGTGCGCCCGCTGGCGTCGGAGTCCGGGTACTGGCGAGTGCCGCAGGGACCGAGCGAGCCGGCGCACGAGCAGACCAGCCCGGAGGCGCAGCAGCCGGGCACGGACGTCGAGGTGCTGCTGGCGCACCCGACCGGCTTCGTGGAGATCTACCTGGGTCGCGTGGCCGGTCCGCGCATCGACCTGGTCACGGACATGGTGGCCCGCACGAGCACCGCGAAGGAGTACACCGCCGCGCAGCGGATGTACGGCCTCGTCGAGGGCGACCTCATGTGGGTGATGGACATGGCGGCGGTCGGTCACGAGCTGCAGCCGCACGCGTCGGCCCGGCTGAAGCGGGTCTGAGGCCGCGCCGATGTCGAAGGTTCTCGGGGTGCTGGTCCTGCTGCTGCTCGCCGTCGCCGCGTGGGTGGGGGTGCGCGGCTACCTCGCCTACGGCCATGCCCGGGACGCCGCGGACGGGCTGGCTGCCGTCCAGTCGGCCGTCGCCGACGGCGACGTGGAGACCGCGCGCGGCGAGCTGGCCGGCGTCCAGGACGACACGGGGGCCACCGTCCGGCTGACGTCTGACCCGGTGTGGCGTTCGCTCGCCGCCTTCCCCTTCGGCGGGCAGAACCTCGCGGCGGTGTCGACGGCCGCCGCGGCGGCGGACGACGTCACGACCGGCGGGCTGCCCGCGCTCATCGACGCGGCCGAGGGGCTGAGGGAGTTCGGCTCCTCGCTGCGGTCCGGCGACCTCGACCCCGAGGCGCTGCAGTCGACGGTGGACGGCGTGGAGCGGCTGGACGCGTCGCTCACCCGGGCGCAGGCCGACATCGAGGCGATCGACCGGCGTTACCTGCTGCCGCAGGTGGAGCAGGCGCTGGACGAGCTCGCGTCGTCGGTGGACGTCGCGGCGCAGGCGCGTGAGGCGATCGCCGGCCAGCTGCCGGCGAGGTGAGGCAGAGCTATCCCGAGTCGCCGGGGGCAGGTGGCTCGGGCCCGTGATGCCACAGGCGCTGCGCGAGGGCGGTGGCCTCGGCCATCGCGGTGTGCACCGTGTTGCGGATCGGTCTCTGCCCGGGGTCGAGGTGCCGTGGCGGGATGAACCAGGGCACCTCGTGGCGCATCTCGATGACCCACTCGCCGCAGTGGACGATGGTGTGGTGACGCGGGCAGAGCAGCACCAGGTTGCGCAGCACCGTCCGGCCGCCGCGGGACCACATCTCAACGTGGTGCGCCTCGCACCAGGACGGTGGGGCCGAGCACCCGGGATAGGCGCAGCCGCCGTCGCGGGCCGCGAGGGCGCGGCGCATGGCGCGGTTGGCGAGCCGGCCCGGGTCGCGCATCTCGACGATGGCGCCCTTGCTGTCGAGGACGACGATCTGCAGGACGGCGTCGCAGGCGACGCGCTGTAGCAGGCCGGGGGAGATCACGCCGCCGCCCTCGCAGGTGGCCAGTCCGGGCGGGGTCGCGCCGCTGCCCGGGACCCACGAGATCTGGTCGACCGTCGCGTGCACCACCAGGCGCGGCGGCTCACCGATCCGCGTGCCGACGTCCGGGTGCGACGCCGCCAGCCGCGCCATCTCGACGAGCGCGTCGGCGGTGCGCTGCTCCGGGGTGCGGGCGTCGACCTCGGTGCCGACGAGGCTCAGCTGGTCGCCGTCCCCGGCGGGGCGGGTGGGCGCCGCGAGGTGGTCGAGCACCGTCTTGAACAGCAGGCCGCCCTCCCCGGCGAGCTGCCCGCTGACCTGCACCATGCCGGTGGCGTCCCTCCAGGCGACGGCCTGCTGGCGCTCGTGCGCGAAGGGGTCGAGCCGGTCCTCGCGGGCCGGTGCCAGCACGGCGGCGACCTGGCTGGCCAGCAGGCGGAAGTCCTTCGCGGTGAAGGTGCGGGCGTTCTTGGCGAACGACGCGTCGATCTCGGCGCGGTGGGCGCTGACGAGGTGGGTGGGCAGCTTCGTCAGCGCCTGCCGTGCGACGTCCACGTGCTGGGGCGACACCTCGCCCCGGGCCAGGGCCGTGCCCAGCTGCCGCAGGTCGCCGTCCTCGACGTCCACCAGCCTGGCGTTCTCGATGTCGGCGCGGGCCCGGCCACCGGTGACGTGCAGGTTCTCCTGCATCCAGGCCTGGGTCGCGCTGCCCACGCGGGTGCCGTCGTCCCGGCTGGCGGAGGCGCGGACCAGCGCGAGGCGGCTCGCCTCCAGCGCGTGCCCCAGTCGGGTCGTCTCGGCGAGGGCGGCCCGCACCTCGTCCTGGGAACGGGACCACAGCCTGGCCCCGGCGAGGGTGTCCACGGCCTTCCGCAGCAGGGCCAGACCGCGGTCCAGGTCGTGGACCGCGGGTCCGGCGCCACCGCTGCTCTGCATGGGTCGAACATAGGTACGACCACTGACGGGTGGTCGATCGTCCACAGGCTCGGCCGGTGATGGCTCGACCCGCGCCGTCCACAGGGTGAGGTCGCACATTTGCCCCGATAGGGTCAGCGGCCGATGAGTGCCCGCCGATCGCCCCGCCGTCGTGCGGACCGCCGTCGGCGGTCGCGCCGTCCGATGCTGGTGGCGGGTGTCCTTGCAGCGCTGCTCGCCGCGGCCGCGTGGATGGCGTGGAACGGGCTGCAGGCTCGTGACCGGCTGCTCGAGGCCCTGCCCGCCGTCCAGCGCCTTCAGGCCGAGGTCTCGGCCGGCGAGGCCGACGCGGCGGCGGCGACGCTCGCGGACCTGCAGGCTGCGACGTCCGACGCCCGCGACCGCACCGACGGCCCGCTGTGGGCGGCGGCCCGGGTGCTGCCGCTGGTGGGGGACGACGTCACGGCGGCGACGTCGGCGATCCAGGTCGTGGACGACGTCGCCCAGCGGGCGCTGCCGCCGGCGGTCGAGGCGTCCGGCGCCTTCGACCCGGCCGCGCTGCAGCCGAAGGACGGGCGGATCGCGCTGGAGCCGATCCAGCAGGCGGCGCCGCTGCTGCGCACGGCCGCCGAGGAGAGCACGCACGCCGCGCGGGCGGCGTCCGAGATCGACCTGGAGGGCGTGGACGCGCGGATCGCCGGGCCGGTCACCGACCTTGGCGACCAGCTGGCCGAGGCGGCCGACACCGCCACGACGGCCGCCGACGCCGCCCACGTGCTGCCGCCGATGCTGGGGGCGGAGGGGCCGCGCTCGTACCTGGTGCTGTTCCAGAACAACGCGGAGGTGCGGGCCACCGGCGGAATCCCCGGGTCGATGGCGCTGGTCACTGCGGACGACGGCCGGCTGGCGCTGGCCGCGCAGGCCTCCTCGAGCGACTTCCCGCGGTACGACGAGCCGGTGCTCGACCTGCCGCCCGAGCTGCTGGCGCTGCACGGCGACTCGTTCGGCCGGTTCATGCAGGACGTCAACCTCACCCCGCACTACCCGGTGGCCGCCCAGCTCGCCCGGGAGATGTGGGCGCGGGAGTTCGACCAGCAGGTGGACGGCGTGCTGGCCACCGACCCGGTGGCGCTGTCGTACCTGCTCGAGGCCACGGGACCGGTGCCACTCGCGACGGGTGGCGAGCTCACGGCGGAGAACGCGGTGCCGCTGCTGCTGTCGGAGGTGTACGCCACGTACGAGGACCCCCGGGCGCAGGACGCGTTCTTCGCGGCCTCGGCCGCCGCGGTCTTCGAGGCGCTGACCAACGGGCAGGGCGACCCGCACGCCCTGGTCGACCAGCTCGTCCGGGCGGCGGGGGAGCGTCGCCTGCTGGTCTGGTCAGCGGACGACGTGGAGCAGCAGGTGGTCGCCGGCACCGTGCTGGAGGGGGCGGTTGCGACCGGGGACGCCGCCCGGGACGTGGTCGGCGTCTACCTCAACGACGGCACCCGCTCGAAGATGAGCTACTACCTGCGGACGGAGGTGACGCTGCGGCCATGTGCCGGTGACCCCACGGCGTGGCAGGTCGAGGTGGCCCTGACCTCGACGGCGCCGGAAGGAGCCGGGAAGCTCCTGCCGGACTACGTGCTTGGAGGCCTCCAGGCGGGGGGTGTCCCGCCCGGGGTGATCAGGACCGAGGTGCTGTTGTACGCCTCGGACGGCTCGGCAGTCACTGCCGTGACCCGCGGGGGTGAGTCCGCCCGTCTCAGCAGCCAGGTGGCCTTCGGGCGACAGGTCGCGGGCGTACTCGTCGACGTCGCGCCGGGCGACTCGGTGTCGTACGAGTTACAGGTGGCGCGCCCGGATGCTGTCTCCATTCCGTACATGCACACGACGCCCGGCGTTGTCGCAACTGTGACGAGAGAGCCAACCGCCACATGCGTGGGCTCCTGACCCGGTTGCTCCGATTCAAGCAATAGGGCACAGTTGCCGATTGTCACGGCACGACTACAGACAGAGAGCCATGCGGGGGCACTTGATGCGCAAGACCATCACCATCCTGTTCTTGATCCTGGCCGCCTTCTTCATCGCTCCGGGCGCTGCGACCGCCGGAACCTACGGACCGGAGGAGGACGCCACGGTCAGCGACTCCAACCCCGCACCCGGTGAGCCGTTCACCTTCAGCGCCTCCGGCTTCGAGCCCGGGTCCGAGGTGACCATCACCGTCAACACCGACGACGCCAGCGTCACCCCTGCCGGCGTGACGGCGCAGACCGTCACCGCGGACGCGAGCGGCGTGGCAAGCGCGACCATCACCATCGACGTGGAGGGCACCTACACCATCAGCGCGTCGGGCATCGGCGCCGACGGCCGGCCGCTCACCGTCTCCGAGACCGTGGTCGTGGGCGACGGGACGGCCGGCTCGGGTGTCGTGAGCGACGGTGGCGAGGGCCTCCCGCGCACGGGTGCGGACAGCGTGGCCGCGCAGCTGTGGGCCGGTGTCGGCCTGCTGGGTCTGGGTGCCGGGCTCGTGGCGCTGACCGTCTCGCGTCGCCGCACCAACGTCGCCTGATCGAAGTCGCGTCCGACCTGGCCCGGCGGCTGCCGCGGGGCCAGGTCGAACGCATGCCTGGGCAGCGAGCCGAGAAGAGAGCGGGAACCGATGACGACGCAGCGGCTTCAGACCCACTACGACGACAAGTACGCGCAGGAGAGGACGACGTCGAGCGAGCTCCCGGTCGTCGCGCTTCGCCTTCCGCACCCCGTAGGGCGGCACGAGGCTGCGTGCGCGGTCCTGCCGGACCGGCTGCCGCCGTCAGCCGACATCCTGGAGCTCGGCGCCGGAGACGGCCTGATCGCGAACAGCCTCGCCCGGGGTGGGGTGGACTTCGGCTCCTACACGGTGGGCGACATCTCGACGGTGCGTCTGGAGGGCCTGAGTCGGCGTCTCCGCGACGACCGCTTCCGGTTCCGCGCGGTGGACGCGGACGACGTGACCGCCGACCTGTCCGAGACGTACGACGCCGTCGTCATGGTCGCCCTGATCGAGCACCTCGTCGACCCGATCGACTCGATGGACGCCGTGCGGCGGGTGCTCAAGCCGGGTGGTTTCGTGTACGTCGACACGCCCAACATCGCCAAGTGGACGCGGCGGATCAAGCTGGCTGCCGGCCGGTTTCCCGCGACCGCCTCGACGGACGAGGGGCTGACGACGTACGCGGGACAGCCCACCGACCTCCACGACGAGGGTCACCTGCACTACTTCACCTTCCGGTCGCTGGAGCTGCTCCTGACGAGGCGCTGCGGCTTCGCTCGAGTGGAACGCGTCGGCTACCACCCCGGGGGGCCGCCCGGGCGACGGCTCGGCACCTGGGCGGCGCGTCGACGCCCCACGCTGTTCTCGGAGCTGGCGTGCCTGGCGTACGCATGAGCCCAGCCTTCGCCGGCGCCTGGGGCACACTGGCGCGTGAGTCGAGATGAGCAGGGGCCAACCGATGGCACAGCGACACCGGGACGTTGCTCGCGAGGGGGAGCTGGCGTGGGCTCACCGGCTCCCGACGATCCCGATGGTGGACCGTATCCAGTACATCGTGTCGAAGGTCGAGGGGCTCCGGGTGTGTCACGTCGGCTTCGCCGACGTCGGGTGCGAGTGCACCCGCTCCACCACGGGTGACTGGCTGCACGAGCGGATCGTCCGCGCTGCCGACTCGGCCGTGGGGCTCGACATCGTCGGTGCTGCGGTCACGGACGCCCGGACGCGTGGATACGAGGCGCACCAGGTCGACTGCACCGACCCGCAGGCCGTCGCTGCCCTGGACCTCGGAACCTTCGACCTGGTGGTGGCGGGCGAGGTGATCGAGCACCTCGAGGAGCCGGGCTCGTTCCTGCGTGCGATGAAGGCACTCGTCCGCCCAGACGGGCGGCTGCTCCTGACGACGCCGAACGCCTACCGGCCCCAGAACGCCCTGCTCGCGTTGACGTCTCGCGAGTGGGTGCACCCTGACCACGTGGTGCAGTTCTCCCCGAGGACCCTGACCGTGCTGCTGGAGCGCTGCGGGTGGGACGTCGTCGAGGGGGCGACCTACCTCGTGCCGAGGACCGGGAGTACGCCAGCGCCGACGTCGCTCGGGCAGCTGCTCGCCCGCACGAGCAACGTCGTCCAGCGGCTCCTGGCCAAGCGGGTGTCCCCCTACGTCGCCGACGGCCTGGTCGTGGTCGCGTCGCCGTCGCGGGTCGGCGCTGGACGCTGAGCGGCCCATGCACGTCGGAGTCGCTGGGCCGGTCACGCTTCCCCTGCTCCGCCACCTTGTGGCGGTGCCGGGCGCGGTGCCGCGGGGCTACGGGTTCCCGAACACCGCTTCCCTGGTGCTGGCCCTGCGCGACCGCGGTCATGACGTCTCCGTCTTCGCGCTGGACCGTGACGTGGACCGGCCGTCCGTCCACCGTGGAGACGGCCTCACGATCTACGTCTCGCCGATGCGCGCGCGCGCCCGCGACCGGGCTCTGGACCTGTTCGCGGCGGAGCGTCGCGGCCTGGCGGAGGCGATGGGCGAGAGCGGCTGCCAGGTGGTGCACGCTCACTGGACCTACGAGTTCGCGCTCGCGGCGCAGCAGTCACGCCTTCCCACCGTCGTGACGGCGCACGACGAGCCGCTCATGGTGGCCCGCCAGAACCGTCACCTGTACTGGTGGATCCGGGCGGTGATGGCCGCGCGCGCCGTCCACGGCTCGCGGACCCTGACCGCTGTCGCGCCGACGGTGGCCACGCACCTGCGGCGCTGGTACGGGTACCGGCGGCCGATCACGGTGATCCCCAACGGTCTCCCCGACGAGATCCTGCACCGCACGGCACCGAGCGCGGCGGCCCCGGACGTCCCGACGTTCGTCACCATCGCCCACGGCTGGTCCCGGCTCAAGAACGTCGAGACGGCGCTGCGGGCCTTCGCGCTGTTCCGCCGGGAGCATCCCGGCGCGCGCTACCTGCTCTTCGGGGCCGGGCTGGGGCCAGGCGAAGAGGGACAGGCCTACGCCGAGGCAGCGGGCGTCGCCGACGGTTGTGAGTTCCGGGGGCAGGTGGCCCGAGAAGCGCTGATGGACGTTCTCACAGGCGGTGTCACAGCGCTGCTCCACCCGAGTCGGGGGGAGGCGCACTCGCTGGCCGTCGCCGAGGCGATGGCGGCCGGGCTGTGCGTGATCGGGGGAGCGCGCAGCGGCGGTGTGCCGTGGACTCTCGACCACGGTCGCGCGGGCCTGCTGGTCGACGTGGACGACCCGAGGGCTCTGGCCGAGGGCATGTCCCATGTCGTCGCGGACCCGGGCCTTCGCACCTCCCTGGCCCACGCGGCGCGAGACAGGGCGGCCCGGGACTTCGCGATGTCGCGGGTGGTCGAGCGCTACGAGGCGCTGTACGAGCGATCTGCCGGCGGGCTGTAGGCCTCCATGCTCACGCTGCTGCTGACGGCGTACGGCGCCGTGCTCTTCCTCGCCTGGACACTCGTCGTGACGCGGCACCCGACGATCGGGGTGGCAGGCGTTGCCGGCATCGTCCTGACGAGGGCGCTGGGACTCGAGCCCCCCCGCGTGGGTGCGGTGAGCGGAGTCGACCTGTACGTGGCAGACGGCGTGTTCGCCGGCCTGGCGGTCGCCGCGGCCGTGGCGGCGGTGACCCGTACCGGAAGCGCGGCGCCGCGGGGACGACTCGGGTTCTGGCTCCTGGTGACCGGCACCGCGGTGAGCGTCCTGCGTGGGCTGTCGGGCGGGGGTCTGACGGCTGCTGGCAACGAGGCCCGGGTGACGTTCTACGTCCTTGCCGGTCTGGCGTTCGCGCTCTTCGCGCTGCGTGACCCGAGGGCCCTGTCGCGCAGTCTCCGGGTCTGGGGGGCGCTGACGGTGCTGCTCGTCGTCGTCGTCGCTGCGGTCATCGCGGTCGAGGGGCCCGGCACGAGCCAGGGCGTGATGCTCTCTACCGGGGAGTACGTCGACCGCCGGGCGGTGGACGCCGCGTCAGCCCTGCTGGTCGCCCAAGGTGCCTGGCTCGCGCCCCTCCTGCTGCGGGCCGACCGTTCGCACGTCGTCGCCGTCCTCGTCTGCCTGACCTTCGTCGTCCTGCTGCAGCACCGGAGCGTGTGGGTCGCAGCCCTGGGCGCCGGTCTCGTCACGGTCGCCACCTCGCGATCGGTCCGGAGCCAGCTGGCCAGGTGGACTCCTGCCGTGATCGTCCTGGCGTCCGGTCTGCTGCTGGCCATGCTGTTCGGGCCGCTGAGGTCACTGGTCGACGCGCTCCAGTTCTCCGCAGGGTCCGCGTTCGCCGAGCGCAGCACCGTGACATGGCGGGCCGAGAGCTGGTCTCTGCTGCTGGCGCGCGTCCCCGGCTTCGGACCGCTCGACGTGCTGACGGGGTTACCCATGGGGTCGGGGTTCCGGCGCGTCATCGGAGGCCAGATCGTCGACGTGTCCCCTCACAGCCTCTACGTGCAGACGATCCTCCGCGGCGGCCTGGTGGCCCTCGTCGGGTTGTTGCTGCTCCTCGCCCCGGCGCTGCGCAGGTCGGGTGGGCCGCCGTCGCCCCAGGCCGTCGCCGGCCGCGGCGTGCTCGTGACCCTGGCACTCTTCTTCGCGGCGTACGGGGCTGCGCCCGAGCAGGGCCTCGTCCTCGGACTGGCTCTCTGCCTCATCGGTGGAGGCAAGGCACCCGAGGTTGCTGAGCGCGACGCAGGTCGACGACTGGCCCGAGGTGCCCGATGAGCAGGGTGGCGGTGTGCATGACCAGCCACAACCGTTGCGAGACGACGCTGTCGGCTCTCAGGGCCCTCGCCCGGCAGTCGTCGTCCCCGCCGTTGTCCGTCGTGCTCGTGGACGCCGGGTCGTCCGACGGCACGCCCGAGGCCGTGAAGGGCGAGTTCCCCGACGTCGCGTTGGTGCAGGCCGACGCCGACGTGTTCTGGAGCAAGGGGACGCGGCTCGCCATGCACGTCGCCCTGGAGACGGCGGACCCCTGCGCCCTGATGTGGCTCAACGACGACACGATGCTCGACCCGACCGCCGTGGCACGGCTCTGGCGCGCTCTCCGCGAGGCCGAGCAGGAGGAGCCGGGGCGCGCTCACGTCGTCGTCGGCTCGGTCGCCGACCCGTACGACGGCCGAACGACCTACGGCGGTTTTCGGTCGCGCAGCAGGTGGCGACCGCTCTCGTTGCAGCGCGTGGCGCCCGCCCCGCAGGACCGGACACCGTGCGACACCTTCAACGGCAACGTCGTGCTGTTCTCGCGAGACGCGGTCGACCAGGTCGGCGTGCTCGACGCGACGTGGGATCAAGGGATGGGAGACGTGGACTACGGCTTCCGGCTGGGCCGCGCCGGCGTCGGGCTGTGGGTGGCCCCGGGCGTCGTCGGGTCGTGCCGGGCCAACGCCGGGCCCGGTCGGTGGCGGGATGCCTCCCTGCCGCTCGGTGAGCGGTGGCGCCTGGTGACGTCCCCCAAGGGCCTGCCGCCAGGGCAGTGGTGGGAGCTGAGCAGACGCTGGGGCGGGCCACTGTGGCCGCTCGTGGCCGCCAGCCCGTACCTGCGACTGCTGGGTTCAGCTGCGTATGCCAAGGTCGTCCGCGGGAGGAGAGGCAAATCATGAGTCGACGCGCCGCCACGCGTCTGGTGCGATCGGTCCTTCACCGGGTCGGTGCCGACGTGGTGCGCTACCCGACGCTCGCGACGGAGGGTGAGCGCCTGGTCAGGCTCCTGCGCAGCCACCGCATCACGACTGTGCTCGACGTCGGCGCCAACACCGGCCAGTTCGCCGGCGCACTGCGGCGCCGCGGGTTCCAGGGACGGATCCACTCGTTCGAGCCCCTCCCCGACGCCTACCGCGAGCTCGTCCGTCGCTCCGCCCACGACGGCGCCTGGCACGCGCACCGGCTGGCCTTGGGCGCCCGGCGAGAGACCCTGCAGCTCAACGTCGCGGCGAACAGCACGAGCAGCTCGGTGCTGCCGATGCTGGACAGCCACCTCGAGGCCGCACCCGGATCGCGCTACGTGTCCACCGAGCTCGTCGAGGCGAGCACCGTCGACGACGTGGTCGAGGAGCTCACCCCGCCACCCGGCGACCGACTGTTTCTCAAGATCGATGCGCAGGGCTACGAGATGCCGGTACTGGAGGGTGCTCGGCGAGTCTGGTCGGCGATCCACGGAGTGCAGCTGGAGCTCTCGCTGGTTCCCCTCTATGCGGGCCAGCTGCTGCTGCCGGAGATGCTGGCCTGGACGGTCGACCGCGGACTCGAGCTCGTCGCCGTGGCGCCCGGCTTCTCCGATCCTGCGTCCGGCAGGATGCTGCAGATGGACGGGGTGTTCTTCCGCCGCGACGGTTGAACCGGCCGGCAGGCCCCCAGCCGCCCGGAGGGCTCACCCGCCGCCCGCACGTCCCGCGCGCATCTCGCCGATCAACCGACGGGCGTCGGGGACCAGCGTGCGGTGCCAGGCGACGATCGAAACCAGCAGCCACGCCGCTGTTCCGGCGGCGGTGACCGCCATGAGTGCCACCGCCGGGGCTCGATCGCGGGTCAGCTCCGCCGTCACCAGCACAGCGATGCCGACTGCCGCGCTGAGGACCACCCCTGGGAGCACGGCCTCCGCGATGCCGCCGATGCTGACTCGAAGGTCCCGGCCGCAGGCCACGGCCTGCAGCGCCCAGCGAGCGGCGTAGGCGCCTCCCACCATGGCAGCGACGGCCGTGAGCGTACCCGGGTCGATGACGAGGAAGGCGACGAGCAGGGCCAGCGCCACGGTGGCGGTGACGCTGAGGTCCGCGACCACCCGCCCCCTGGCCCACAGAGCCGCTGTCGCCGCAGAGCCCATGGTCATGAACGGCATGCCGAGGGCCAGTACGCGCAGCACCTCCGCAGCAGCGGTCCACTCCGGGCCGTAGAGGGCCACGACGACCGGTGCAGGTGCCGCCACGAGCCCCGCATACAGAGGGAACAGGGTCAGTGCGGTGAGGTTGAGCGTGACGAGGTAGCCGGCCCGCGAGGCCGCCGTCGAGTCGCGCCGTCGGGACGCCGCGGAGAACAGCACCCCTTGGACGGCGAGGACCACGCTGGCCACCGGGGCGTAGGCCAGGAAGAACGCCCGGGAGTACAGGCCGAGATCCGCCGCGTCGAACCGGGCCGCCACGACGAACGTGTCGAGGTTGAGAAGGGCGAGGAAGGCGACGTTGGCGAGCGTCGCGACGAAGCCGAAGCGCATCAGCCCGTCGGTGGGGCGCAGTGTGGGGCGCGCCGCATGCCGGGTCACGGCGAGCGCCCAGGTAGCGAGGACGACGTGCTGGACGAGGACGGCTGCAGCGGGGGCCAGAGCGCCGCCGCCGACCAGCGCGATGGGAACGCCTGCGACCACGAGTCCGGCGAGGTACCCCCCCGCCGTCACTGCCTGCAGTGCTGCGAAGCGCAGCCGTCGGCGAACCAGCGCGGTGGCTGCATGAGACAGGCCCAGGGCAACGAGCCCGAAGCTCATCACGAGTGCCGGAGCGACGGCGCCCGGCATGTCGGTGACCATGGCCGCGATGTGCGCGATCCCGATGCACAGGCCGCACGCGGCCAGCCCCAGAGCCGTGGACGCCGTGAACACGAAGCGTACGTCCGCGTCGGTGACGGTCGCCCGATGCACCAGCGCGGGCCCCAACCCGACCTCGATCAGGAGCTGGGCGACGCTGACGATGCTCGCAGCGAGGGCGAAGTCGCCCATCGCCGCCGGCCCCAGGGACCGGGCGAAGAAGATTCCGCCGGCGAAGGTCAGCAGCGCCTTGGCCACGGCCCCGACCACGTTGCCGCTGGCGGCGGTCAGCGTCGCCCTCCGCAGTGTCGGACCGGCTCCGGTCTCCGCGCTCATCCGGCGTCCAGGGCCGCGAGCACCCCTTCGGCGAACCGCCGAGCCATCTCCTCCACCGTGAGCTGCGAGCCGTCCTCCCTGCAACGGGCTCGCATGGCTTCCAGCCTCTGGTCGTCCGTCAGGAGGCGACGCACTTCTGCGGCGTAGTCCTCGGGCGCGGCGCCGCGGGGCAGGACGGAGGCGTTCTGCGGCGTGAGGTACTCGTACTCCGGGCTGTGGTGAGGGCCCTCGACGGTCACGATCGGTGTGGCGGTCCGCAAGGAGTCCACCGCCACGAGACCGACCAGGCCCGGCATGAGGACGAGCTGGCTGGACAGCAGGACGCGCGACTTGTCGGCGCCGAACTGCGGAGGCAGGAGCTCCAGCCACGGGCTGCGCACCAGGGCACGTTCGACGGTCGCACGCTCGGGCCCGTCACCGGCGACAACGAGCCGGAAGCCGTCGACGGAGCGCGCCGCCATCGATGCCGCTTCCAGCAGGAAGGGGATCTGCTTGTGCTGGTGCAGCCCACCGACGAAGCAGGTGCGGCCGGGCAGGCGGGGCAGCCGCGGAACGGCGGCGACGTCCGTCGCGTTCTGGACGACGGTGATCCGCTCCCGCGGGAAGCCCAAGGCGGCGACGCGTCGGGCGGCACCCTCGGTGTAGGCGAACCACCAGTCGGCGTTGCGGCTGTAGAGGCGCTTCCACCGCTCGCGCCACGAGCGGTCCGAACGAGCCTGGAGGTTGGCTCCGTGCCCCCAGAACGCGAGCCGCTGTCGGCGAGTCGCCCTCCGCGCCATGAGCAGGTAGTTGAGCAGATGTCGGCTGGCCTGCTCGACGACGACCAGGTCGGCACCGTCGAGCTGGGAAAGCGCATGCTGCCACACGAGCGGGGTGCCGCGTCCCATGCCCAGCTGCGTGCTGTCGACGACGTGTGCCCACGGTAGGTCGCCCTCGTCGGCGAGGAGGGCTCGGTCGCCCCGGGCGCGACCGTGCACGAGCACGAGCTCGACGCCCTCGTGGGCGAGCCTGGCGCGCAGAAGGTCGAAGAACCGACTTCGGTACCGGGGGAGCAGCTCCTGTACCACGGCCACGCGTGTCACCGAGGGGCCTCGTGAGGGTCCTCGTCGCCTGGCGGCATGACGCCGGAACGGCCGGCGTCTTCCGGGCCGGCCGTCCGAGCCGGCTGAGGCGAAGTGGTGGTCCTGTCGGTCAGCGCTTGAAAGGCGAAAAGGGGTGTCTCGACGAGGTACCGCCGCCACAGTCTGCGAGGCTCCGACGCCAGGCGGAACGCCCACTCGAACCCGGTGCCGCGCAGCCACCGCGGCGCCTCTCGGGCCACGCCTGAGTAGAAGTCGAATGCGGCGCCGATGGGGACGACGGGGACGTCGGTGCGCTTGGCCAGCTCGGACACGGCGTAGTCCTGTTTCGGCGTACCGATGCCGATCCAGAGAACGTCCGTGCAGGTGCTTCGCACGGTGCGAGCGAGCGCGTCGAAGTCGTCCCCGACGAGGGACCGGTACGGCGGGCTCTCGCACCCGGTCACGCGAACCCCCGGGTAGTCCCGTTCCAACCGGGCTCGCATCCGCTCCGCAACCCCTGGGGCGCCGCCGTAGAGGTAGTGCCCCGTGCCACTGGCTCTGCCTGCGTCGACCGTCTGCCGGAAGAGATCGAGCCCGCGCACCGGGCCGCGAAGTCCGTGTCGGCGTCCCAACCACGCCACCGGAGCCCCGTCCGGCAGATTGAGATCGGCCTCGTCGAGCGAGGTGCGAAGGCGAGGGTCATGAGCTGCAAGCGAGAGCGTGTACGAGTTGCAGAGGTGCACCTGCAGGGGGCGTCCCTCACGGGCCGCAGAGAGGATCTCCGTCGCGGCGTGGGACGTACTCAACGCGGCGACCCGCGTCCCTAGCACCGGATAGTGCGGATGCTGACCTGCCGGGCCGTCGGACGTCACGGCCGCTGGCTGGCCAGAGCAGCCAGGTCGGCATCGACCATGAGGCGCGCCAGGTCGGGAGAAAGTACGGTCGGCTTCCATCCCAGCGTCACCTCGGCCCGAGAGGCGTCACCGATGAGCGCATCGACTTCTGCCGGGCGGAGGTACCGCGGGTCCAGGCGTACGTACTCCTGCCAGTCCAGCTCTACGTGCGCGAAGGCGAACTGCAGGAATTCACGCACCGAGTAAGACGTCCCAGTCGCAACGACGTAGTCCGAGGGCTCGTCCCGCTGCAGCATGAGCCACATTGCCTCGACGTACTCGGGGGCGTAGCCCCAGTCGCGGACGGCGTCCAGATTGCCGAGATAGAGGTGCTCGTCCAGTCCCGCCTTGATGCGTGCCACGCCGCGCGTGATCTTGCGCGTCACGAAGGTCTCCCCGCGGCGGGGGCTCTCATGGTTGAAGAGGATGCCGTTCACCGCGAACATCCCGTACGCCTCGCGGTAGTTGCGGGCCATCCAGTAGGCGTAGACCTTGGCCGCTCCGTACGGGCTCCGGGGGTGGAACGGCGTCTCCTCGTTCTGTGGCGGCGGCGTAGCGCCGAACATCTCCGAGCTGCTCGCCTGGTAGAAGCGGCAGTCCAGGCCGATCATGCGGATTGCCTCGAGCAGGCGAGTGGTGCCGAGGCCGGTGGTGTCCCCGGTGTACTCGGGCTCGTCGAAGCTCACGCGAACGTGGCTCTGAGCCGCGAGGTGGTAGACCTCGTCGGGTGCGATGCTGCTGAGCAGGGTGACCAGACGCGACCCGTCCGTGAGGTCGGCGTAGTGGAGGAAGAGCTTGGCCTGCGGGTCGTGCGGGTCGGTGTAGAGGTGATCGATCCGCGATGTGTTGAAGGTGCTGGCCCGGCGGATGAGACCGTGGACCTCGTAGCCCTTGTCGAGCAGCAGCTCGGCTAGGTACGAACCGTCCTGGCCGGTGATACCTGTGATGAGCGCCTTCTTCGGCACGCTGTTCCCCGTTCGTGGAGCCGTTCGCTTGCACACAGGTTATCGGTCGCCATCGGGGCGAGCAGGGAGGAAAGCGGCATGTAGGTGTGGCAGCACGTAACCGAGTAGGCGGCCCTGCTTGGGGCGCGGCGGGCAGCCGAAGGCCTCGTGACGGCCGGGCGGCGAGTGTCAGCGGTTTCGGCGCCGACTCCCGACGACTGACGCGTACGTCTCCAGCAGGAGCCGCAAGCTTTCTCCAGGCGTCAGGTTCTGCTCGAAGAATCGACGGGCTCCCGAGCCGCGTTGCCGCAGTTGATCGTCGGTGACCGACTGGAGCAGGGCTGCGAGCCCCTCCGAGCCGTGGTTGAACACCCACCCGGTCGTTGGTGTGACGACCGAGGCCGTGCTGCCCCCATCCCGCACAATGGCCGCGCGCCCCTTCGCCGCGGCCTCTGCGAGCACCAACGGAAAGCCTTCATAGAAAGTCGAAGGGATCACAATTCCCGCACTCTTGTCGAGCAGTCGCTGAATCTCGGTGACCGAGAGTCGACCTAGGTACCTCACGGTGGACGACGACGAGTCCTCCTGCTCGAGCCTTCCCCGCAAAGGCCCGTCCCCAGCGACGAGCAGGCGTCGCCGTGGGAGGGCGGCCCGCCTCCAGGCGTCGAGAAGCGTGGGCACGCCTTTGGCGACGTCGAGGCGTCCAATGAACGCGAAATCTCTACCTATCGGGGTGGGCGGCCCGGGATCGTGAACGAAGTTGGGCCTCAGGCGAACTTGTTCAGGACTGAACCCGGAGTCAACCAGGCGGTTCTGCATGAATGGCGTCAGTGCAAGTACGCAATCGATCTCTCGCCAGGTCTCGAAATTGAGGGCATGGGAGGTGGCCATGGCGAGGCTTTGCAGGCGCGAGGACCGGTAGCAGGAGTGCGCGATCCCCGGAACCGGAATCTTTCGGCCAACGCAGTCATCACATGCTGAGCCATCTCGGACGTGCAAGCCGTTGATACAGGAGTGGCGGTAGTTGTGCATGGTCTGCACAACCGGGATGCCCAGATCATATGCTGCCCGAAGAAGGTCGGGCCCAATGAGCGGGAGAAGGTTGTGAACGTGTACCACATCTGGGCGCACGTGGTCGAGATACTCGCGGTACTGATGAAGCTTGGCGCGAGAACGCGTCGCGGAGACGGCGGCCATGAGTCGATCTCTACGGTTGGCGTGGGAAAGATCGTCGCTGTGCCTGAAGAGTTCTACGACGTCCAGACCCGCTTCTCTCAGCAGGGTAACGTCGGCCAGGACAGCCGTGTTCTCACCAGAAGGCATGGTGGACTGGTAGAAGTTGTGCGCAATCAAAATCTTCACGTGAGCTTACCTTGTGTTCTCCCAGTGATGTCGAACAGCATCGTTCGGTGGCGGAGCGCATCGGCTTGAAGGCACGACTTGTCAGCAGGCGGCCGCTCCGGCTCCCCGTGGTTCCTCTCCGCCACGGTTGGAGCAATTCGACGTACGGGGCTGTCCCGGGGAGCGGAGGTGCCCTCTGCACACTTCATCCCTCTTCGAGATCTTTGCCCTGCCCCGTAGCGTATCCCCGGTCGAAGAGCTGAGGAGGAGGCAACGCGCATGGAAGACGGGTCGACGGAACCCCTGGACCGCCGCCGCCGCGTCTACGTCGCCGGCCATCGAGGCCTCGTGGGCTCCGCGATCTGGCGTCACCTGGAGGGCAGCGGGTTCACCGACCTGGTGGGGGCGCCGTCCAGCGAAGTCGACCTGCGGGACCGCGACGCCACTTTCGCCTTTCTCCGTGACATCCAGCCCGAGATCGTCATCGACGCCGCCGCCCGGGTCGGAGGCATTCTGGCCAACAGCCGGGAGCCGGCCGACTTCCTCAGCGACAACCTGCGGATCCAGGTCAACCTCATGGACGCGGCACACGACGTCGGTGTCGACCGGCTGCTGTTCCTGGGATCGTCGTGCATCTACCCGAAGTTCGCCGAGCAGCCGATCAAGGAGTCGAGCCTGCTCACCGGCGAGCTGGAGCCGACGAACGACGCCTATGCCGTCGCGAAGATCGCCGGGATCTTGCACGTGCAGGCGATGCGCCGGCAGTACGGCCACCGGTGGATCTCCGCGATGCCCACCAATCTCTATGGCCCCAACGACAACTTCGACCCGCAGACGTCGCATGTGCTGCCCGCCCTGATCCGGCGCTTCCACGAGGCGAAGGAGTCCAGGGCCACCGAAGTGTTGCTGTGGGGCACAGGGACGCCGCGCCGTGAGTTCCTGCACGTGGACGACCTGGCCGCAGCATGCCTCTTCCTCCTCGAGCACTACGACGACCCGCACCCGATCAACGTCGGCGTCGGGCAGGACGTCACCATTCGCCAGCTGGCCGAGACGGTCGCCGACGTCGTGGACTACGAGGGCGAGATCGTTCAGGACACCGGCAAGCCGGACGGGACCCCACGAAAGCTCCTCGACGTCAGCCGGTTGACGGAGTTGGGGTGGCAGGCGCGCATCGGGCTAAGGGAAGGGATCGAGTCCACGTACGCGTGGTATCTCGCCCACCGTGCTGATGCGCGCCTCTGAGGTATCCGCTTCGGTGGTCTCACCCGACCCGCCAGTCCGGGGGTATGCAAGACAGCGAGGACACTCATGGCGCAGCGGTGCGGCCGCTCGCTCACGGAGCAGCTCGCGGATCGTCACGTCGCCAACCCGCTGACGATGCGACATGCAGGCGCCATCGCGCCCGAGATCGGCGCGGTGGCGAAAGCTGCCTCGGCGGTCGGCTATGGGCTTTCGGCGAGCAGGCAGCCGTGGTACGTGAACACCGCCTGTGCCAGTCCCGGAGCAATCTTCAGCACCGACTGCTTCACCCGCCACTTAGCCAGGCCCCTCGTGTTCCTGCCGGCATGGGCCCAAGCGAGACCCGGGTTAGTCACCAGTTGTGCTCGCACGACGAGGCCACAGGACTGAATCAGCTGGCGAATCAGCGGCAAGTCGTAGAAGTTGATATGCCCGACGTCAGTCCACTCGAAGTCGCCAAGATGTCGGACGTTGTGCTCGAGTGGCACCTCGACAAACACCCAGCGGGCGACTCTTGCAGCCTCCCGGATGACGACCCGGGGCTCCTCGACGTGTTCGACGACGTGACTAAGTACGCTGAGGTCCACGGCTCTGTCCGGCAACGGGATGCGCTCGCCGTCGAAGTGCTCGAACGAAGCAGCTTGCAGTCCTCGCTCGGCGGCCAGAGCAACTCCGTCGGGCGACACGTCAAAGCCTCTCAATGTGGCGTAGAAGGACGTCCTGGCGAGTTCAGCCGCCACCGCGCCTTCGCCGCAGCCGATATCAGCGACAGTTGGACGTCGCGGGCCCTCCGCATGCGCCCAGAGTCGGGCCACGTTGCTCGCCTTGTCCCTCGCACCCAACTCTCGCCAGGTGCGCAGTTCGGCACCCCCACCGCTGTAGCAGCCCACGTAGTGGTCTTTGAATGGCTTCTGCAATCCATTTCCCTTTTCATCATCGATCCCGGAGCACGACTGCAACCGAGCGTCCCACGAGTTGCCCGCCCGTGTGCTGTTGCAGCGCGCGTCTCGTGCAACTGGCCGCCGACGAGACCGCCGATGAAGCCTGCGCCGACGGTCAGCACCGATGGCCGTACTGAGGTCCTCGACTTCGGGTTCAGCGCACACGGCGCGCTGTGGGCCGCCCTCTCGCGCGCGGCGACGGCCCCGCGGCGTGCGCCCCGGTGCTGAACCCCAGGCCGCGACAAGCGAGGCCCCCGTTCCGTGCCGGGGAACACTGGAACGGGGGCCCGCGGTCGTGCGGGTACCAGCGTGCGGCGGGCGCAACGGGTCCGCCATAGCCCGGATGACGTAGTCGCCGCAGCGTGACCGGGCGCTCGCACGCCGTCCATCAACCCCACAACAGCAAGCGGGATGCTTGCTGTTGTGAGCGCTGTCACCAGGTGTTTGCATACCTGGGGCTTGCATCTGCTTGCTGGAGGCAGCACAGTGGGGGCATGGCGGGACTGAAGGTGGGGGAGCTCGGGGACTACCTGCGCGAGCAGCGACAGTCCGCGCGGCTCTCGCTGCGCCAGCTCGCCGAGGTGGCGGGCGTGTCCAACCCGTACCTCAGCCAGGTGGAGCGCGGGCTGCGCAAGCCGAGCGCCGAGGTGCTCCAGCAGATCGCCAAGGGGCTGCGGATCTCCGCCGAGGCCCTGTACGTGCGGGCCGGGCTGCTCGAGGAGCGCGGTGACCGTATCGAGGTCGAGGCCGCGATCCTCTCCGACCCGCACCTCACCGAGCGCCAGCGGCGCGTGCTGCTGGACATCTACGAGACGTTCCGCACCGAGAACTCCCGCGCGGCCGACCGAGCCATGAACGACGCGGAGATCGGCGAGGTGCTCGTCGAGGCCAGCCCCGCCACGCCGGCCAAGCGAACGGCGGCCAGGAAGACCACCGCGGAGAAGGCCACCGCGAAGAAGGGCACCGCCCGCAAGACCAGCACGAAGCCCCGCACGAGTCGTCCGTCGACCGCCAAGAAGACGCGGCCGGCAGCAGAAGGAGGAAGCTGACATGCCCATCACCACCGAGCTGAAGAAGACCGCCGCCGACACCGGCTACGCCGTCGTCGGCGCGACCGACCTCGTCGTCGAGCGGGTCCGGCAGGCGCAGGCGCGCGCCGCCGCGCTGCGCCCCGAGCTGGAGGTCAAGAAGGTCTCCGGCCGCGTGCAGCAGGCCCCGACCGTCGCCGTCACCAAGGGCCTCGAGGCCGCCGGCAGGGTCGAGGAGACCTACGGCGAGCTCTCCGCCCGCGGCAAGAAGCTGGTGGAGCGCATCCGCAAGCAGCGCGCCACCCAGGACCTGCTGGCCCAGGGCAAGGTCGCCGTCTCCCGCACCCGCGCCGCCGTCACGACGATCCGTCGGAGCGCCTCGGACGTCGAGACGGCCGCCAAGGCCACCGCCACCACCGCCAAGCGCGAGGCCACCGCGGGCGCCGAGGAGGTCAGCGCGACCACCCGCAAGCGGGCCGCCGGCACCAAGACGGCCGCCAAGCGCACCACCAGCACGGCCAAGAAGCGCGCCGCCGCCACCAAGACGGCCGCCAAGGCCGCCGCCACGTCGGTCGAGAAGACCGCCGAGAAGGCGCAGCAGGCCACCACGGCCGCCGCCGAGAAGGTCGGCGACTGAAGAACCGCGACGCTCTTCTGAGCGCTCGCTGACGCAGGGCCTCGCCCCGGTCCCCATGCCGGGCGGGGCCCTTCGTCGTCCGCCGATGGCCGGAATCCCACCCGCCGCGGACCGCCGGGTGCGATCATGGTTCCCGGCCTCGCGTGCCGCTCCGCCGGGACGTCGACGCGCCGATCCCGATGCGAGTTCGGCGACGAGAGGACGACCGCGGGTGTTCACGCTGCTGGCGGCCCTCATGGTGGTCGCCGGTGTGCTGCTGGCAGTGCTGGCTCT
>JBKHXE010000009.1:0-30958 GCA_046566185.1 Actinomycetes bacterium
CGGCGGAGCGGGGTCTGGCAGGAGGGGCTGAGGCTGTACCCGGGCTGGGCGGCCTACCAGCGGCGCGCCGGCGGGCGAGAGATCCCGGTCGTTCTGCTGCACGTCGCCAATTCCGCCTGAGATCTTCCGGTCCGCCGACGACGCGACTAGCGTTCCGCGCGCTCGGGAAGCGCACGGCCACAGGAGGCTCACCCATGTCCGACCTCACCCGCCGGCACCTGCTCCGCGCAGGGGCCGCCACCGCACTCGCCGGTCCGTTCACCGGCTTCCTCGCCCGCCAGGCGGCGGGCGGCTCCCACCGCCCACCCGGCGCGCAGGGGCTGGTCGAGGTGCTCGACGAGAGGGACGGGGTGCTGCGCCTGGAGCTGCCCCCGGGCTTCCGGTACCGCTCGTTCCAGGCCAGCGGCGAGACCCTGGCCGACGGCACCGTCGTCCCCGGTCGGCACGACGGCATGGGCGCCTTCCGCCACCGCGGCCAGCACGCCGTCCTCGTGCGCAACCACGAGGTGAACGGCTCGAGCGGCGCGTTCACCGGCACGACGCCCGTGTACGACCCCGGCGCGCCGGGAGGGACGACGTCCGCGGTCGTGGACGGCGAGGGGCACGTGGCCGACTCGTGGGCCAGCCTGGCGGGCACGCAGATGAACTGCTCCGGCGGCCGGATGCCGTGGGGCTCCTGGATCACGTGCGAGGAGACGGTGAACGGCAACGACGTCTTCGACGACTTCACGCGCGGCAGGAGCGCACCCCCGACCACGTACGTCCAGAACGCCCGGCTCCGCAAGCCGCACGGCTACATCTTCGAGGTGCCGGCCGGCGGGCAGTCCGCCGCCGAGCCGCTGCGGTCGACCGGCCGGTTCGCCCACGAGGCGGTCGCCTACTCCCCCGTGGACGGCGCGCTGTACCTCACCGAGGACGACTTCGGCTTCGCCAGCGGCTTCTACCGCTACGTCCCGCCGGGCAGCCCGTCGCGGAGCACCCGGCTCGAGGACGGTGGGCGTCTGTACATGCTCGCCGTCAAGGACCGGCCGAGGGCCCACCTGGAGCAGAGCTTCCCCGCGGGCACGCGCTTCGAGGTCGAGTGGGTCCCGATCCCGGACCCGGACCCGACGTTCCCCATGGTGGACGGCCTCCCGACGGTGACCAACGACGAGGCCATCCAGGCGGTGGCCCGCCAGGGGTGGGCCGAGGGGGCGGCGTACTTCAGCCGCAACGAGGGGGCCGTGTACGACCGGGGCACCGTCTACTTCACCGCCACCCAGGGCGGCGGGCCGCCCGAGGCCTGGGAGGCCGGCGACGGCCCGGTCGGCGGCTTCGGCAACGGCCGTGGCCAGGTCTGGGCGTACCACGTCGCCGAGCAGGTGCTCGAGCTCGTCTACGAGTCGCCGGGGGCCGACGTCCTGGACTTCCCGGACAACGTCACCACCAGCCCGCGCGGCACGGTCATCCTCTGCGAGGACGGCGGCGACGGGAACTGGCTGCGCGGCCTCTCGCACCAGGGCGAGCTGTTCGACATCGCGCAGAACCGCATCGGCAACGGCAACGACGAGTTCGCCGGGGCCACGTTCGGTCCCGACGGCCGGACGCTGTACGTCAACATCCAGTCCTCCAGCGGCCTGACGTTCGCGATCTGGGGCCCCTGGCAGACGATCGGGGTCTGAGCGCGGGGCTGGTTCGTCGGGGGCCGTCAGGGGCGCCCGACGAACCAGCTGCGCAGCGTGTCGATGCGGGTCTGCAGCTGCTCGGCGGTGGCGCGGGCGACCTCGGTGCCGCCGCCGAGGCGGCGCAGCTCGGCGTGCACGACGCCGTGCGGCTGACCGGTGCGCCGCGCCCAGGCGGCCACGAGGCTGTTGAGCTCCTTGCGCAGCGCGGCGGTCCGGCGGTGGACCGCGGCGTCGCTCACCGGGGCCTGCTCCGCCGCGCCGCCGCGGCGCTTCTTCGCGTGGTCAGCCTGCCGCTGGCGCAGCAGCGTCGCGACCTGGTCCGGCTCGAGGAGGCCGGGGATGCCGAGGAAGTCCTGCTCCTCCTCGCTGCCGACCTCCGCGTGGGAGCCGAACTCGCCGCCGTCGAAGAGCACCCGGTCGAACGTCGCCTGCGCCTCCAGCGCCTGGAAGGCGCCGTCGGCCAGGTCGCCGGAGGCCTTCTCCGGGCGCTGCGCGTCGGCGACGAGGCCGTCCTCCAGCCACTCGCCGTCCTCGGCGCTCCTCGGCCGGTCGAGGGCGTGGTCGCGCTCGACCTCCATGGCGTTCGCGAGGTCGAGCAGGGTCGGCACGCTCGGCAGGAAGATGGACGCCGTCTCGCCGCGGCGGCGGGCCCGCACGAATCGGCCCACCGCCTGGGCGAAGTAGAGCGGGGTGGACGCCGACGTCGCGTAGACGCCCACCGACAGCCGCGGGACGTCGACGCCCTCCGACACCATGCGGACGGCGACCATCCAGCGCTGGTCCCCGTCGGCGAACTCCTCGATCCGCGACGAGGCGGCCGCGTCGTCGGAGAGGACCACCACGGGCGGCTCGCCGGTCACGTGGCGCAGCGCGGCCGCGTAGGCGCGGGCCACCGTCTGGTCGGTCGCGATGACCAGCCCACCGGCGTCCGGCACGTGGCGGCGCACCTCGCTCAGCCGCTGGTCGGCGGCCCGCAGCACCGCGGGCACCCACTCGCCCTGAGGGTCGAGCGCCGTCCGCCACGCCTGCGCGGTCTGGTCCGCGGTCATCGGCTCGCCGAGCCGGGCCGCCACCTCGTCCCCGGCGCGCGTGCGCCACCGCATGTGCCCCGAGTACGCGAGGAAGATCACCGGCCGGACGACGCCGTCCGCCAGCGCCCGGCCGTAGCCGTAGGTGTAGTCCGCCCGCGAGCGCCGGACGCCGTCGCGGTCGGCCTCGTACTCGACGAAGGGGATGGGCGCGGTATCGGACCGGAAGGGTGTGCCGGTCAGCGCCAGCCGCCGGGTCGCCGGCTCGAAGGCCTCCCGGACGGCGTCGCCCCACGACAGTGCGTCGCCACCGTGGTGGATCTCGTCGAGGACCACGAGCGTTGGCGCGGCCTCGGTGCGGGCCCGGTGCAGCAGCGGGCGCGCCGCGACCTGCGCGTACGTGAGGGCCACGCCGTCGAAGTCGCGGCCGTGGGCGCCGTGGCTGTTGCGGAAGGCGGGGTCGATGCGGATGCCGACGCGGTGCGCGGCGTCCGCCCACTGGGTCTTGAGGTGCTCGGTCGGCGCGACCACCGTCACCCGGCGGACCACACCGCGCTCGAGCAGCTCAGCGGCCACCCGCAGCGCGAAGGTGGTCTTTCCCGCCCCGGGCGTGGCGACCGCGAGGAAGTCCCGCGGCGAGGCGGCGAGGTACCGCTCGAGCGCCTCGGCCTGCCAGGCCCGCAGCTTGGACGCCGTCCCCCACGCGGCCCGCTCCGGGTACGCCGGCGGCAGCTGCTCGGCGGCGGCGGTCGACGCGTGGAGCGGCGTCGACTGCGGCCGGGGACGGTGGGCACTCACGGTCCGGCGAGGCTACCGGGGGTCGCCCGGCGACGTGCCGGGTCGGGGGTGCCGGTGCCGGCGCCCGTCGCGTGGTATCAGGGAACGGCCTGCGCCACGACCACGACGTTCTGCGTCGTGCTGTCCTCGTCGCCGGTCTCGCGGTAGCACCCGAGCAGCAGCAGGCGACCGGCGACCGCCTCGGTGACGGCGGGGTTGCCCGGCAGCTCGGGCTTGTCGACCACGAACGACCTCTCCACGAGGTACGTGACGCGTCCGGTCTGCGTGGTGACGACGACGCTGTCCCCCGGTGACAGGTCCTTGATGCCGTTGAAGACCGCCGGTTCCCGCCAGGTGTGACCGTAGAGGTACACGGTGTTGTCGGCGTCGGACCCGGGGGTGCCGCCGCCGGTCCACCACGAGACGGTCCACAGGTCCGGCGGGCGGACGGCGCCACCGGCCGCGGCGACGTCCTCGTTCGTGTAGGGCGCGACGTCGGCCCGCAGGCCGATGGACGCCGCCTCGACGAGCACGGGAGCGCTCATCGGGACGGGCGGCGTCACGGAGAGCCCTGTGGACGGCGTCGTGGGCGGCCGCGGCGGAGCGGTGACCAGGGGGGCCGGTGGCGCCGCCGCGGCCGGACTCCCGGCGGGGACGTCGGGGGCCGGCCGCGCCGCGACCACCGACACCCCGCCGAGCACGAGCAGGGTGGCCGCCGCCGTCACGGCGGCGGTCACCCCGCCCCGCGTGCGCTCGTCACGGGTCGTGACGTCCCGAGCGGCGTGCCTACTCAGTGCCGCGCCTCCGGAACGACAGCAGGCCGGCGAGGACCATCAGCAGCAGCCCGACCGCCACTGCGGCGGTCGACCACGGCGACCGGTCACCGCCGCGCAGGTCGGAGCCGTCCGTCGCGGCCAGCGGCACGGCGTTCTGCTGCGGGCCCACCTTGACGCCGAGCACCTGGGTGTCGGACGTCCGGGTCGTCGTCGCCTGCGGGCCCGGGCGCTGCGTCGTGGTGGCCGACGAGCCCGTGGTAGCCGACGAGCCCGTGGTGGCCGAGGAGCCCGTGGTCGCGGTGATGCGGGTGGGCAGGACGGAGGGCGAGATGGTGGACGGCGTCGTGGTGGTCGTCGTCCCCGTCGTCGTGGTGGTCGTCCCCGTCGTCGTGGTCGTCGTCCCCGTGGTCGTGGTGGTCGTCGTCGCCGGCGTCGTGGTCGTGGTCGAGGTCGACAAGACCTCGCAGACGACCTTGAAGACCTTGCTCTTGGCCTTCTCCTCACCGTCCGGACCGGTCAGCGTCGCCTTGTAGTGGCCGGCGGGCAGCGTCGTGTAGTCGGTCTCGAAGTAGCCGTCGGCGTCGGCCGTGACCTGGAACGGCGTGTAGCCCGACGTGTCACCGTGAGGGGCGTCCCCGCCCTGGACGGCGATGAGGATGGTGCCGGTCTGGCCGGGGTCGAATCCGAAGCCCTCGAAGTTGAAGGAACAGACCTTCGGGTCGTTGCTCTCCGTGCCCGACGGGGTGCCCTCCTCGTGGACCTTGAGGGTCCCGTTGTTCCCCGGCGGTGCGCCCGTCCGGTCGGCGCTGGCCGGGGCCATGAACCCGGCGAGCGCCGTGACGAGGCCGACGACGAACAGCACCAGCGCGCCCCTCGAGACGCGGAGCACCAGCCGGGGTCCCTGCACGGGATGACCTGACATGACCTCCCCCTTTCCGGCGGGCCACAGGCCCGCCCGGAGAGGCCCGGGGGACCCGAAATGCCCCGTGGTCACTCTCCGTCTACCGACCACCGTACGGGCGATGCGGAAAAGGGCAAGTCGTCAGCGCTCTGTGACGACATGTGAGATGCAGGAAGCCGCGCGCGACGTGTGGTCACAGTGCGTGATGGCAGCAGGCGTGCCGCCATGCGCCACCGGAAAGAGGGCCAGGTCGCGCCCGAGTCAGCCCTCGCCGCCGTCGTCCCCGGCGCGCAGCCCCTCGTAGATCTCCTTGCAGGCGGGGCAGACGGGGAAGCGGTTCGGGTCGCGGCCGGGCACCCAGACCTTGCCGCAGAGGGCGATCACCGGCTCGCCCGACAGGGCGGACTCGAGGATCTTGTCCTTCTTGACGTAGTGCGCGAACCGCTCGTGGTCGCCCGGCTCGGAGAGCTGGGGCTCCTCCACCAGCTCCCGCTCGAGCACCCCGGTGCGCTGCGTGCCGGGGTCCTGCGGTGCCTGCTGCGGGTGCGGCTCGCTCATGCCGGCCAGTCTAGGCAGCGCCGGTCAGTTCATCGACGGGTCGTCGGGGAAGGTCGCGACGAGCGCGAGGTCCCCGCCCTGGCGGCGCAGGACCTCGGACCACAGGTCCTCGGGGGTGTCGGTGAACGCGTCGCCCGGCTCGGCGTCCACGACGTACCAGGAGCCCTCGGCGATCTCGTCCTCGAGCTGCCCCGGTCCCCAGCCCGCGTAGCCGGCGAAGATGCGCATCCTGGTGAGCTCGGGGACGACGACCTCGGGCGGCGTGTCGAGGTCGACGAGCCCGAGGGTGCCGGCGACCCGCCGGACACCGAGCGGCTCCTCCTGCGTCGCCGACGGCACCGAGGCGAGTCCCAACGCCGAGTCCAGCGCGACCGGGCCACCCTGGAACAACCGCCCCGGCACCGTGACGAACGGCTGCCAGGCCGGCAGGACGGCGTCCACGTCGATCTCGGTGGGGCGGTTGACGACGACGCCGAGCGCACCGTCCTCGGAGTGGTCGAGCACGAGCACCACTGTCCGGCGGAACTGCTCGTGCACGAGCTGCGGCGTGGCGACGAGCAGTCGCCCCGTCAGCCGCGCGGCGCCGTCCATGCCGTCATCATGGCGCGCGCCCGGTGGCCGTGCCCAGCGGCCGCGCGAGCACGAGTCCGGCGAGCGTGCCGACGAGGTCGGCGGCGACGTCCCAGCCGTCGCCGCTGCGGCCGGTGAGCAGCAGGTGCTGCACCGCCTCGCTGGCGACGGCGTGGGCGACCAGCGCCCCGGCGAGCAGGGGCAGCGGCACGCCGGCGAGCCGGCCGGTGGCGGCGACCGCGGCGAACACGACGGCGTGGACGAGCTTGTCCAGACCCGGCGGACCGTCGAGGTCGCCCGTGTCGGGCCAGTACAGGACGACGACCTGGACGACGACGGCGAGAGCCAGCGGCCACCGCCACCGGTCGGCGGTCACGCGCGCGCGGCGAAGAACGACACCGGTCCGGCGACGATGAGACCGATCTCCTGGCTGGCCGGCAGCGGACCCTGGGTGCGGCACAGCACGGGCACCGGCTCGCCGTCCGGCCCCGGCACCTCCAGCCGGACGCTGGCGTCGTGGCCGTAGAACACCGTCCCGGTGACGGTCGCGGTGACCCCGCGTCCGACCCGCACCATCCGCACCTGCTCGGGGCGCACGACGACGTGGCCGACGCCGCCGTCGCCGGCGGGCCCGCGCAGCAGCGGCAGCCGGCCCAGCGGGGTGACGGCGACGCCGTCCGTCACGGTCGCGGGCAGCACCACCGCCTCACCGACGAACGTGGCCACGTCGAGGTCGCCGGGTGCGGTGTAGACCTGCTGCGGCGCGGCGCTCTGGACGACCACCCCGTCCCGGACGACGGCGACGAGGTCCGCGGTCGAGAGCGCCTCCTCCTGGTCGTGCGTCACGAGCAGGCCCGTCGCACCCGTGGCGTGCAGCGCCGCCCGGACGTCCTCGCGGACCGCGGCGCGCAGCCCGGCGTCCAGGGCGCTGAACGGCTCGTCGAGCAGGACGACGTCCGGGTCCGGCGCCAGGGCCCGGGCCAGGGCCACACGCTGCTGCTGGCCACCGGAGAGCTCCGCGGGCATCCGGTCGCGCAGGTCGGCCAGCCCGACGAGGGCGAGCAGCTCGGCGGCGCGCTCGCTGCGGGCGCGGGCCTGCTGCCGGCCACGGCGCGGCAGCCCGAACGCGACGTTGTCCTCGACCGTGAGGTGGGGGAACAGCGCGCCCTCCTGCGGGACGACGCCGACCCGGCGGTGCTCCGGCGGCACGTGGACGCCGTCCGCCGCGAGCACCCGCCCGCCGACGTGCACCTCACCGGCGTCCGCGTGCTCGAACCCCGCGACCACCCGCAGCAGGGTCGTCTTGCCGCAGCCCGAGGGCCCGAGCACCGCGGCGAGCGCACCGGAGGGCACGTCGAGGTCGAGCCCGCGCAGCACCTCGGTGCTGCCGAACGACTTGCGCAGCCCTCGGATCTCGAGCCGCTTCACGCCGTGCCTCCCGTGTCCCGCCTGGTGACCAGTGTCGCCTGGACGCGCGACAGCATGAACGTCGGCACGGCCGCGAGCGCCACCAGGGCCACCGCGTACGGCGCGGCGGCGGCGTAGGCACCGACACCGGTCTCGGTCCACAGCTGCGTGGCCAGGGTGTCGGTCCCGGTCGGCGCCAGCAACAGCGTCGCCGGCAGCTCCTTCATCACGGTGAGCATGACGAGCGCGAAGCCGGCCGCCACCCCCGGCCCGGCCAGCGGCAGGGTGACCTCCCGCAGGACGGCGAGCGGGCGACGTCCGAGCGAGCGCGCCACCTCCTCCAGCCGCGGCGGGCTCTGGGCGACGGCGGCCCGCACCGAGCCGATCGCGGCGGGCATGAAGAGGACGGCGTACGCGAGGACGAGCAGCGGTGTCCGCTGGTAGATCGGCTCGGCCCACCGGATGCCGAAGAACACCAGCGACAGCGCGACGACGATGCCGGGCAGCGCGTGCCCCGCGTAGGTGGCATGCTCGAGCGCGCGGACGCCGCGCGAGCGCGCGTACCGCGCCGCCAGGACGCCGACCGGGACGGCGAGCGCCGTCGCGGCGAGCGCGCCGAGCAGCGACACCCACAGGGTGGAGGCCCCGGCCGGCAGCAGCCGCCCCCAGTCGACGCCGGCGGACTGCCCACGCGCCACCCAGTACGCGAGCACCGCCGCCGGGTACCCGAGCGACACGGCCGCGGCGCCGCCGGTGACGAGCAGGGCGAGCGGAGTGGCCCGCCCGAGCCGCGACGTCGGCGGCACGCGGGCGGCGCCGCTGCCGACGCGCGCGTGCTCGGCGCGGCCGCGGCTGCGGGACTCGGCGACGGTGATGGCGACCGTCACGACGACCAGCACGAGCGAGAGGACGGCGGCCGGCGTCCGGTCGAACGAGGACCGGTAGGACGTGTAGATGACGCGGGTGAAGACGTCGTACCGCATCAGCGACGGGGTGCCGAAGTCGCTGAGCGCGTAGAGCGCGACGAGCAGCGCCCCGGCGGCGGCGGCGGGTCGTACCTGCCGAGCCGTGACGGTGAGGAAGGTGGTGACCGCGCCGCGCCCCAGGGAGCGCGACACCTCCTCCAGCGCCGGGTCGGTGCGCCGCAGGGCCGCGGTGACCGGGAGGTAGACGTACGGGTAGGAGCAGGCGGTGATGACCAGCCAGGTGCCCCAGAAGCCCGCGGTCCCGGGCAGCACCGACACCCACGCGTAGGCGGCGACGAAGCTCGGGACGGCGAGCGGCAGGGCGGCGATGACCGCCCACGCCCGCCGTCCCGGCAGGTCGGTGCGGGTCGTCAGCCAGGCGAGGACGACGCCGACGACGACGGAGCTCGCGGTGACCGCGGCCGCCAGGCCGAGGCTGCGCAGCGTCAGCCAGAGGGTGCGCTCGCGCCACAGCGTGTCGAGCACACCGGACAGGCCGGCCTCCGAACCGCGCACCACGAGGTAGCCGATCGGCAGCACGGCGACGGCCGCCGCGACGACGGCGGGCACGACGAGCACCGCCGGCGGCCTCCCGCCGGCGGTGCCGGGGCGGCGGGGTCGCCGCGCCGGAGGGGCCGCCGGGCCCGTGAGCAGGGTGTCGGTCAGGTGAGACCCACCTCGTCGAGGAGGGCGAGGGTCTGCTCCAGCGAGTCGAGGTCGCCCAGGTCGACGCTGGACGACGTCAGCTCGCCGAGCGGCTCCAGGTCGTGCTCGGTGGAGGTGACTCCCTCGACGACCGGGTACTCGGCGGTGGTGTCGGCGAAGTACTGCTGCGCCTCCTCGGAGAGCAGGAAGGACACGGCCTGCCGAGCCGCCTCGCTCTGCTCCGAGCCCGCGATGACGCCCGCGCCGGCGACGTTCACCAGGGCGCCGGGGTCGTCGCTGTCGAGGAAGTGGATGCGCGCGTCGACCGCGTCCTCGCCCCGCTCGGCCACGCGCTCGTACCAGTAGTAGTGGTTGACCAGGCCGAGCGAGACCTCGCCGGCGTCCACGGCGTCCAGCACCGCGATGTTGTTGTCGTAGGTCTGGGGGTCGAGCTCGACGAGGCGCTCGAGCCACTGCCGCGCACCGTCCTCGCCCCGGTCGACGCGCAGCGCGGTGACGAACGCCTGGAACGACGCGTTCGTCGGGGCGATGCCGATCTTGCCGCGGTACCGCTCGTCGAGCACCTCGTCGACGCCGGTCATCTGCTCGACCTCGGGCGCCTGCTCGGGGTCGAAGGCGATGACGCGGGCGCGTGCCGACGTCGCCACCCAGCGGCCCTCGGCGTCCCGGTACTGCTCCGGCACCGCGGAGAGGACGTCGTCCGGGAGCGGGGCGAGCAGCCCGGCCTTGGCGAGCGCACCGAGCGCACCGGCGTCCTGCGAGAAGAACAGGTCGGCGTCCGTGCCCTCGCCCTCCTCGAGCAGCTGGGCGGCCAGCTCGCTGGAGCCGGCGTACCGCACCTCCACCTCGGTGCCGACGGCCTCCTCGAGCTGCTCGAGCAGCGGTCCGACGAGCTTCTCGTTGCGCCCGGAGTAGATCGTCAGCGTGTCGCCGCCGCCGAGGACGGAGCACGCGCCGAGCGGCACGGTGACGGCGGCGGCCAGCACGGCGGCGGCCAGGCGGCGCGGGACGCGGGTCTGGGTGGGCAACGGATCTCCTCGGCAGCGTCGTGCAACGGACGCCCCGAGCCTACTTAGGTTTGCCTAACCACTCCAACTTACGCCCCCCTGCCTGCGATCTCTGGAGGGTTTGCGGGCTCTCGAACGGCTTCGAGACCCCCAGAACCCTCCAGAGGTCGGGCGGGTCAGTCGCCGACGGACGCCGCGGCCTGCTGCGCGGCGCGCTCGGCGATGTCGCGCACGTGCGCCGGCGAGGACCCGTCGTGGGTCGCCGCGCGCCGCACCGCCTCGGCGACGACGTGCGACACCTCGGGGTGGAACACGCTGGGCACGATGTACGTCGCGTTCAGCTCGTCGTCGGTCACGACGGCGGCGAGGGCGTACGCCGCGGCGAGCAGCGTCTCGGTCGTGATGGACGTCGACTGGGCGTCGAGCAGCCCGCGGAAGACGCCCGGGAACGCCAGCACGTTGTTGATCTGGTTGGCGAAGTCGCTGCGGCCGCTGGCGACGACCGCGGCGTGGCGGGAGGCCTCCGCCGGGTCGACCTCGGGCACCGGGTTGGCCAGCGGGAAGACCACCGCGTCGGCGGCCATCGTCTCGATGTCGTCGGCGTCCAGGATGTTGGGCGCCGACAGGCCGATGAAGACGTCGGCCCCGGCGAGCGCCTCGCGCAGCGAGCCCTGGACGCCGCGGGGGTTGGTGTGCTCGGCCGTCCAGCGGGTCGACACGTCCAGGTGGTCGCGGTCGGGGTGCAGGACGCCGTACTGGTCGGCGACGACGACGTCGCGGGCCCCGGCCGCGAGCAGCAGCTTGAGCACGGCGGTGCCCGCCGCGCCGGCGCCCGCCATCACGATCCGGACGTCGGGCAGCGACTTGTGGACGACCTTGAGCGCGTTGGTGAGCGCGGCCAGGGTGACGATCGCCGTCCCGTGCTGGTCGTCGTGGAACACCGGGATGTCGAGCTCCTCGCGCAGCCGCCGCTCGACCTCGAAGCAGCGCGGGGCGGAGATGTCCTCGAGGTTGATGCCGGCGAACACCGGGGCGATCGCCTTGACGGTGGCGACGATCTCGTCGACGTCCGTGGTGTCGAGGCAGATCGGGAAGGCGTCGATCCCCGCGAACCGCTTGAACAGCGCCGCCTTGCCCTCCATCACCGGCAGCGCCGCGAGCGGGCCGATGTCGCCGAGGCCGAGCACCGCCGTCCCGTCGCTCACGACGCCCACGGTGTTCCGCTTGATGGTCAGCCGGCGCGCGTCCTCGGGGTTCTCGGCGATCGCCTGGCACACCCGGGCGACGCCGGGGGTGTAGACCAGCGACAGGTCGTCGCGGTTGCGGATCGGCACCTTCGACTCGATCGACAGCTTCCCGCCGATGTGCGCGAGGAACGTGCGGTCCGACACCTTGCCGATGGCCACGCCGGGCAGGGCGCGCAGCGCCTCGACGAGGTCCTCGCTGTGCCCGCTGTCGCGCGCCGCGCAGGTGACGTCGACCCGGACGCGGTCCGCGCCGGAGGCGGTGACGTCCAGCGCGGTGACGATGCCGCCGGCCGCCTCGATCGCGGTCGTCAGCTCGCTGACCGCGGTCGGGCGCGCCGGCAGCTCGAGGCGCACGGTGATCGAGTAGGAGACGCTCGGGACGGAAGCCATGACGTCATCATCCCGGGCGGACCCGGTTACCGGTAAGTCAGCCGGGCCGGTGCCGTGTGCCGGCGCGAGGCCTCACCCTTGCCGCCGGCGCCTCTTCTCGGCGTACATCGCCGCGTCGGCGCGGCGCACCACCTCGGCCATCCGCTCCCCCGGCTGCGCCGACGCGGCCCCGACCGAGGCCCGCACCGGCTGCCCGTCCGCCGTGCGCGCGTCGTCCAGCCCGGCCCGCAGCCGCTGGGCCAGGCCCTCGGCGTCCCCCGCGCGCGGCGCGAGGACGCCGAACTCGTCGCCGCCGAGACGGGCCACGACGTCCGTCGCGCCGCGCAGCCCGGCGCCCAGCGCCCGCGCCGCGACCTGCAGCAGGGCGTCACCGGCGGCGTGGCCGCGGGTGTCGTTGACCACCTTGAGCTCGTCGAGGTCGACGAGGGCGACGGTCACCGGGACGCCGGCGTCGACGAGGGTCTGCGCGCGGTCGAGCTCCTCCTCCCACCGGTGCCGGCTGGCGACGGTGGTCAGGGGGTCGCGGCCGAGCTTGGCGCGGATGTCGACCAGCTGACCCTCCAGGACGTCCCGGGCCTGGGCGACCTGCAGCAGCACCGAGGCCGCCTCGGCCACGCGCTCGGCGGTCCGCTGCGCCAGCTCGCTGAACTCGCGCGGCACCTCCGAGCGGTGGACGGCGAGCAGCCCGCCGCCGACGTCCGGCCCGAACGGCTGCAGCAGGTAGGCGACGACGTTCTCGGTCGGGGACAACGGCGTCGGCAGGGGTGCCGTCCGGGCGTCCTGCACGACGGCCGCGCGGCGCTCGTCGGCCATCAGCCCGGCGAGGACGTCGGCGACCAGGGGGGCGTCGGACGCTCGCCAGCCGCGCTGCGAGACCGCGTAGGCGCCGCTGCCGACCCAGACCGCGGCGAGCTCGGCGTCCAGGACGTCGGCCACCACGGCGGCGACGTGCTCGAGGGCGCCGGTGAGCGGCAGGCCGACGGCCCGGGTGATGCGCTGGACGGCGTGCAGCACCTCCAGCTCGTCGCCGAGCCGCTTGGCGGGACTGTCCTCCGACACGGTGTCGACGACGTCCAACGAGGCACGCCGCAGCTCGTCGACGTCGGTGCGCATCAGCGCCTCGCTGCGCTCCGGGTGCCCCCACACGACCACCAGCTCGTCGGCGAGACGCACGAGCACGGCCGTCGCCGCGTAGTACGGGCCGATGACGCGTGTCGCGGTGGCCGCGAGCACCCGCACCGGCGCCGGCGACGAGAGCACCTGCCGCAGCATCGGCTCGGAGGTCTCCGTGGCCTCGAGGATCCCGGCCCATCCCGCGCCGCGGCCGAGTCCGCCCACGTGCGCCCACGTGCCGGTGGACACGCGGCGGAAGACGAGGACGTCGCGCGCACCCAGCATCCGGACCCGCAGCGTGGCGGGGTCCGTGCCGGCCATCGGCGTCGTCATCGTGGGCCTCTCCTGTCGCGGGTGCCGGTGACCCGAGCCCCCTGACCGCAGTATCGACAACTTTTCGTGTTCGTTTCAGGTCGTTCGTCCGATCGGGCGTCTCGCGGCTCTGTGTGGTCGCCTCGCTACGATCGACGCCGTGACGGAGCCCGCTGCCGCGCGCAGCCTCGACCGGTCCTCCGCGCTGCCCCTGTGGGCGCAGCTGGCGAACGACCTGGTCACGCGCCTGGAGTCCGGCCAGTTCTCCGACCGGTTCCCGACCGAGCACGAGCTCGTCGCACAGTACGGCGTCAGCCGGCACACGGTACGCGACGCGCTGCGCCGGCTGCGGGACGACGGCCTGCTCTCGGCGGAGCGCGGCCGCGGCACCTTCGTGCGACCGGGTCGCATCGACCAGCCCATCGGCGCGATCTACTCGCTGTTCCGCGAGGTCGAGTCGCGCGGGATGGCCCAGACCTCGCAGGTGCGGGCGCTCGAGGTGCGCTCCGACCCGGACGTCGTCCGGCGGCTGCGCCTACCCGAGGGCAGCGAGCTCGTCTTCCTGGAGCGGCTGCGGCTGGCGGACGGTGAACCGCTCGCGCTGGACCGGGTGTGGCTGCAGCGCCCGCTCGGCGACCCCCTGCTGGACGCCGACCTGCACCACACCGGCGTGTACGACGTCCTGGCGGCCGCCACGGGGGTACGGCTCAACGGCGGCCGCGAGCGCATCCAGGCTGTCGTCCCGTCGCCGGACGAGCGCGAGCTGCTGGGCCTTGGCGACGCCCCGGACGTCGCCGCGCTGTCCATCGAGCGCACCGGCGAGCTGGACGACCTGCCGGTCGAGTACCGGACGACCCTGGTGCGCGGCGACCGGTTCGCCGTCGTCGCCGAGTGGACGACGCGACGCGGCTACAGGATGGATCTCGCCCTGCCCCGCGTCTGACCTTCGCCCCTGCCGGCGGCGGCGCGCGGGGTCGCACGCTGGGCTCGTGTCCACGCTGACGTTCCTGGGCGGCACCGGCACGGTGACCGGCAGCCGCTTCCTCGTCGAGCACGAAGGCCACCGGGTGCTCGTGGACTGCGGGCTCTACCAAGGGCTGCGCGACCTGCGCCGCCGCAACTGGGAGCCGTTCCCCGTCGACGCGGCGTCCCTCGACGCCGTGGTCGTCACGCACGCGCACCTCGACCACTGCGGCTACGTGCCGCGCCTCGTGCGCGAGGGGTTCGCCGGGCCGGTCGTGTGCACCGTCGACACCGCGCGGCTCGCGGCGATCGTGCTGCGTGACAGCGCGCACCTGCAGGAGGAGGACGCCGCCTACGCGGCTCGCGCCGGCTTCTCCAAGCACCGGCCGCCACTGCCGCTGTACGACGGTGCGGACGCCGAGAAAGCGCTCGGGCTCATTGCGCCGCAACGATTCTGGCGCACCGTGGGGATCGCCGACGGGATGACGGTGACGCTGCATCCGGCCGGGCACATCCTCGGCTCCGCCACGGCGCTCGTGACGGCCGGCTCGCGACGCGTGCTGTTCAGCGGGGACCTGGGGCGACCGACCCACCCGCTGCTCCGCCCGCCCGCCCCGCCGCCGCGGGCGGACGTCGTCGTGGTCGAGTCGACCTACGGCGACCGCACCCACCTGCCGGCCGACCCCGACCGGCTGGCTGCGGCGGTCCGCCGCACGGTGCGCCGCGGCGGCGTGGTGCTGGTACCCGCCTTCGCCGTGGACCGCACCGAGGTCGTGCTCGTCGAGCTCGACCGGCTGCGAGGCGACGGCCAGGTCCCCGACGTGCCGGTGTTCGTCGACAGCCCGATGGCGCTCGCGTCGCTGGCGGTCTACCGCGAGGCGCTCGCCGAGGGCCGGGACGACGTCCGCCCCGACGCGCGGCACGCCCTCGATCTCGCCGACGTCCTCGAGGTGCGCTCCGCCGAGGAGTCGGCCGAGCTCAACGAGCCGGGCTTCCCCTGCGTCGTCGTGTCGGCGTCGGGGATGGCCACCGGCGGACGCGTGGTCCACCACCTACGACACCAGCTGCCGGACGCGCGGAACACGGTGGTGCTCACGGGTTTCCAGGCCGCGGGCACCCGCGGCCGCGACCTCCTCGACGGCGCGCGGCAGCTCAAGCTGCACGGCCGGTACGTGCCGGTGCGGGCCGAGGTCGTCGACGTTCCTGACTTCACCTGCCACGCGGACGCCGGCGAGACGGTGGACTGGCTGCGCGGGCTGCCCCGGGCTCCGGACGCCGTCTACGTCGTCCACGGCGAGCCGGACGCGTCGTGGTGACTGGCGGAGCGGATCGGCGACGAACTGGGTCACCTAGCCGTCGCGCCGCGCTACGGCGAGGTGGTGCGGCTCGACTGAGTCGGACCGTCAGGCTCGCCCGCGGCCCGAGACGGCGTCCCTCACGCGGTCCACGAGCCCGATGAGCGGGCCGACGGTCGCATGCGCCAGCGGGCTGTTGGGGGTCGACGGGTGCGGCCGGGTCGGCGTCACCCTCTTCAGCAGGCGGGCCTGCTCCCCGAGGGAGGCCAGCTCGTCGGCGGGGACGGCGTCCCGCAGCCGCGGCATGAGGTCGGTCTCCTCCTCCTCGACGTGGCTGCGGACGCTGCGCATCCACATCCGCACCTCGGTGACGAACTCCTGGCTGGCGGGGTCGAGCCGCTCGATCTCCTTCATCATCCGCTCGACCTCGGCGTGCTCGGCCTTCTCGTGGTCGGCGAGCTGCCTGCCGTCGGGCAGCACGCGGGCGGCGAGGGGGTACAGCAGCTGCTCCTCCACGACGGAGTGCCGGACCAGCTCGGTGATCGTCTGCTCGACGAGCCGGTGGCCCTCGTCGGGGGTCATCCCGGCCTCGAGGCGGCTGAACGCCTCCTCCACCTCGCGGTGGTCGGCGACGAGCTCGTCGATGAGGTCGGCCTGCGGGTCGTGTGCCATGCGCCCCAGTCTGCGGCCGTCACCGACGGCCGCAAGCGGGGACGGCGTGGGCCTCGCCACGCGCGCGGGGCCGGTGCTGCCTAGGCTCGGTCGCGTGCTGCTCACCGCCACCACCGACGACGGCCTCACCGGTCTGTCCGGGTTCGTCGCCGACGTCATCGCGGCTCTCGGCGCCTGGGGGGTCGGTCTGCTCACCCTCGTCGAGACGGTGTTCCCGCCGATCCCGTCGGAGGTCGTGCTGCCGCTGGCCGGCTTCCTCAGCGGGCAGGGCCGCATGGGGCTGGTGAGCGTGCTCGTCGCCTCCACCGCCGGGTCCGTCGCCGGAGCCCTGCTGCTCTACGCGGCGGGGGCCCGGCTCGGCGCCGAGCGGTCGGAGCGGCTGCTCGCGCGGCTGCCGCTGATGGAGGTGGAGGACGTCAACCGCGCCGAGGACTGGTTCCTGCGCCACGGCCGATCGGCGATCTTCTTCGGCCGGCTCGTGCCCGGCGTGCGGAGCCTGATCTCGCTGCCGGCCGGCACCACGCGGATGCCGATGGGCCAGTTCCTGCTGTACACCACCGCCGGGAGTGCGATCTGGAACGCCCTGCTCGTCGGGGGCGGCTTCTGGCTGGGCACCCAGTGGCGGCGGGTGGAGCGGTACGCCGACCTGCTCGACCTGGTCGTCATCGCCGTCCTCGTCGTGCTGGTCTGCTGGTACGTCGTGCGCGGGGTCAGGCGGCGACGCCGGGCGCACCGCTGACCTGTGCTCAACCCAGCGGGCTCGGCGGCGGCTGCGGGGCCGTCACGCCCTCCGGAGGACGTCCGAACCGCTCGGTGTGCCAGGCCACGTAGGCCTGGACGGCGGTGGGCAGGGTCATGAAGATCCGGTGCTCGCCGACGCCGTCGAGGAACTCCTGGCCGAGGTGGCTGCGCATGTCCTGTTTCACCCGGGCCATCGCGAACACCACGCCGCGGCGGTCGAGCTCGCGGCGCAGGTCGTCCAGCGCGTCGACGGCGGTGAGGTCCACCTCGACGTTGCCCTCGCTGTTGAGCACGAACCAGCGCACCGGCGGCTCCGCGTCGTCCACCGCCTGCAGCGCGCGGCGGCGGAAGTCCTCGGCGTTGGCGAAGAACAGCGGCGAGTCGTAGCGGTAGACGACCAGACCCGGCACCTGCCGTGCGTCCGGGTAGTCGTCGACGTCGTGCATGCCGGGGACGCCGGGCGGGTAGCCGAGCACCGCGTCGTGCGGGCGCGCCACGCGGCGCAGCAGGTCGAGCACCGAGAGCCCGACGGCGACGAGGACGCCGTAGAGGATGTCGAGCACGAGCACTCCGGCGGTCGTCGCGAGCGCGAGCACCAGCTCGCTGCGCCGGAACCGCGCGACCCGGCGGAACTCGGCGACGTCGACCAGTCGCAGCGCGGCGAACACCACGAGGGCCCCGAGCGCGGCGGTCGGGAAGGCCGCCAGCAGCGGCCCGAGCAGGAACAGCGTGGCGAGCACCATGCCGAGCGCCACGAGCGAGTACAGCTGGCTGCGGCTGCCGACGGCGTCGCCGATGACCGTGCGGCTCGCGCTGCTGCTCACCGGCATGCCCTGGCTCAGCCCGGCGGCGACGTTCGCGGTGCCGAGCGCGAGCAGCTCGCCGTTCGCGTCGATCTCGTAGCGGTTGCGGACGGCGAACGTGCGCGCGGTGAGCACGTTGTCGGTGTAGCCGACGATGGCGACGCCGAGAGCCGGCAGCACCAGCGAGGCGAGGTCGGACGCCGTCACCGCCGGCAGCCGGGGCACCGGCAGCCCCTCGGGCACCGGGCCGACGACCGCGATGCCGGCGTCACGAAGCCCGGTGGCCGCGACGACCGCCACGGCGAGCAGGATGCCGACGAGCGGCACCGGCGCCCGGGGGAACCGACGGCCGGCGAGGAGCAGGAAGGCGAGCACCCCGGCCGCGAGCAGCAGCGTCGGCCAGCGCACCTGCGAGGCGTTCGTCAGGAACGACCGCACCTGCCCGGTGATCGAGTCACCCTCGACGGGCGCGCCGGTGACCTTCTCGAGCTGGCCGACGATCATCATCACCGCGACGCCCGCCATGTAGCCGACGAGCACGGGCTTGGAGAGCAGGTCGGCGAGGAAGCCCAGCCTCGCCACCCAGCCGACCAGGCAGAAGATGCCGACCAGGACGCCGAGCGCCGCCGCCAGCGCGGCGAAGCGGCCCGGGTCGCCGGCGGCCAGCGGCGCGACGGCGACGGCGGTGAGCAGCGCGGTCGTGGACTCCGGGCCGACCGACAGCTGCGGGGAGGTGCCGAGCACCGCGTAGACCGCGAGCGGGCCGATGATCGCCCACAGCCCGACGACGGCCGGCAACCCGGCCAGCTCGGCGTACGCCATCACCTGCGGCACGAGGTAGGCCGCGACGGTCACCCCGGCGACGACGTCGCCGCGCAGCCAGCGCCGGTCGTAGCGCCGCAGCTGCGCCAGGGCCGGGGCGACGCTCATCGGACGAGGCCGGTCGCGACGACGAAGTAGATGACCAGCGACAGCAGGTCCTGCACGACGGTGGCCAGCGGTCCGCTGCCGAACGCCGGGTCACGACCGAGGCGGTGCATCAGCCACGGCAGGCTCATCGCCACGACCGTGGCGACGCTGCAGGCGGCCAGCAGCGACAGGCCGACGGCGAGCGCCAGGTCCAGGGCGCCGAACGCCAGCCACACGGCCGGCACGGCGACCGCGGCGACGAGCAGCCCGACGACGAGCCCGGTGAGCGACTCCAGGCGGTAGATGCTCCGCACGCCCACGCCGACGGACAGCCCGCGGATGACGAGCGCCTCGGTCTGCGTGCCGACCGCGTCGGCCATGTAGACGACGCCGGGCACGAAGAACGCCAGCCGGACGTCGTCCGCGAGGTCGCCTTCGAACCCGCGGACCAGCCAGGCGGCGACGGCCGAGCCCGCGAGCCCGACGAGCAGCCAGGGCAGGCGGTGCCACAGACGGCTGCGCAGCGGCTCCTCCGTGGCGTGCCGGGCGCCGGCGGTGGAGGCGAGGACGCCGCCGAGCCGGGCGAGGTCCTCGTCGTGGGCGCGCAGCAGCACCCCGAGCAGCCGCGCCGGCGGCACGAGCCCGCGGAAGGCCCCGTCGGCGTCCACGACCGCGAGGCTGGACTCCCCGTGCCGCACCGCCTTCCACGCCGCCTTCTCCTGGTCCAGCCCCGGCGCGACGACCGGCGGGTCGGCGTCCATGAGCTCGCCGAGCGACGTGCCGGGGTCGGCGCCGAGCAGCCGCTCGACGGGCACGAGGCCGACGAGGCGACGTCCGCCGTCCGTGCAGACCGCGACGTCGACCGCCGAGGCGTACCGGGTGCACAGGAGCCGGGCGCCCATCGTCTCCGCGGTCTCGTCCGGGGACCCGACGGGCACGTCCGTCACCAGGTGCTGCTCGACGGCGCCGGGCAGCAGCATGCGGTCGTCGACCGGGACGGTCACCCGTCGACTGTCGCACCGCCGGGTGGGTGCCCGCAGGGGCGAAGGTCATCCAGGGCGCCGCGACGGTCGAGAGGGCTGCCGGCCGCTGACGTCGCAGGTCAACAATCGCCCGCCGGCTCTTGTCTGCGC
This sequence comes from Actinomycetes bacterium, assembly GCA_046566185.1. Taxonomy (GTDB): domain Bacteria; phylum Actinomycetota; class Actinomycetes; order Actinomycetales; family SCSIO-59966; genus SCSIO-59966. The sequence continues at coordinate 19,898 of JBKHXE010000009.1, forward strand.
TCCAACCCGGCCAATAGCGTCGGAGCTCGGTAACCAGATGGAGGCGACATGTCCTTGCGCCGCGCCGCGACCGCGGTCCTCTCCGTGGCCCTCGCGGCCGCGCTCGCCGGCCCGGCGGCCGCGAGACCGAGCAGCGACCCGCACGCCGCGCTCGCCCAGCACTCGCTGAGAGCGCCGGTCACCGACGAGACGTTCTACTTCGTCATGGCGGACCGGTTCGAGAACGGCGACACGTCCAACGACACCGGCGGATCGGCGTCACCGGACCCGCTGGTGCACGGCTTCGACCCGACGAAGCGGGGGTTCTACAACGGGGGCGACCTCGCCGGCCTGCTCGACCGCATCGACTACATCCAGGGGCTCGGGACGACGTCGATCTGGCTGACGCCGAGCTTCAAGAACAAGGCCGTACAGCTGGAGGACGGCCCGTCGGCGGGCTACCACGGCTACTGGATCACGGACTTCACGCAGATCGACCCGCACCTCGGCACGAACGCGGAGCTGCGAGCGCTCGTCGACGCGGCGCACGACCGCGGCATGAAGGTCTACTTCGACATCATCACCAACCACACCGCCGATGTCATCGGCTACGAGGAGGGGGCGCGCCAGCCGTACGTGCCCAAGGACGTCGAGCCCTACCTGACCGCCGACGGAGTCGCGTTCGACGACCGCGACTACGCCGGCACCGGGACGTTTCCGGAGCTGCACCCGGACGTCTCCTTCCCGTACACGCCGGTGCTCGACCCCTCGGAGGAGGACCTCAAGGTCCCCGGCTGGCTGAACGACGTCACGCTGTACCACAACCGCGGCGACACGACGTTCGTCGGCGAGAACTCCTACTACGGCGACTTCTTCGGCCTCGACGACCTGTTCACCGAGCACCCGCGTGTCGTCGACGGAATGATCGACATCTACCAGACCTGGATCGCGGACTTCGGCATCGACGGCTTCCGCATCGACACGATGAAGCACGTCGACGACGAGTTCTGGCAGGCGTTCGGCCCCGAGGTCCTCCAGTTCGCCCACGAGCAGGGCAAGGACGAGTTCTTCATGTTCGGCGAGGTCTTCGACACCACGAAGAGCTTCACCTCGCACTTCACGACGACGAACGAGATGCAGGCCGTCCTCGACTTCCCGTTCCAGGAGGCCGCGCGCGGCTTCGCCTCGAGGGGCCAGGGCGCGTCGGCCCTCGAGGCGTTCTTCGCCGCCGACGACTGGTACACGGACGCCGACTCGAACGTGTACCAGCTGCCGACGTTCCTCGGGAACCACGACATGGGCCGGATCGGCTGGATGGTGTCGACGGACAACCCCGGTGCGGACGACGCCGAGCTCCTGGCGCGGGACCGGCTCGCCCACGAGCTGATGTACTTCTCGCGGGGCAACCCCGTCGTGTACTACGGCGACGAGCAGGGCTTCACCGGCTCCGGTGGGGACCAGGTCGCCCGGCAGACCATGTTCGCGAGCGAGGTCCCCGACTACCTGGACGACGACCTGCTGGGCACAGACGCCACGCACGCGCAGGACAACTTCGACACCTCGCACCCGCTGTACCGCTCGATCAGCGCGCTGGCCGACGTGACGGGGCGCCACCCCGCACTGCGCGACGGCGCGCACCAGAACCGCTACGCGTCCGACGGCCCGGGCGTGTACGCCTTCTCGCGCATCGACCGGGAGGACCAGCGCGAGTACGTCGTCGCGCTCAACAACAGCGAGGAGGCGCAGACGGTGTCGGTGCCGACCTGGGCGCCGGGCCGCAGCTTCTTCCGGGTCTACGGGGACGACGTCTCGTCGCGGGTCAGGACCGCGCACGACGGTGCGATGAGCATCACCGTGCCGGCCCTGTCCGCGGTGGTCTACGCGTCCGCCGGCCGCATCCCGCACTCGAAGGCGGCTCCCGCCGTGACGCTCTCCCGGCCCGAGCCGGCCGAGCAGTCGCGTGGGCGCCTGCACGTGGCGGCCGACGTGGCCGGGTCCTCGTTCTACGAAGTGACCTTCCTCGCGGACGTCGGCGGCACCGGCTGGCGGCCGATCGGCACCGACGACAGCGCCCCCTACCAGGTCTTCCACGACGTCAGCTCCGTGACGCCGGGGACGCCGGTGCAGTACCGCGCCGTGGTCCTGGACAACGGCGGGCACACGTCCACCAGCCGGCCCGTGGCCGCCGAGGTGCCCCTGCCGTCGCTGACCATCGAGGCGCCCGCGGAGGGCAGCAAGGTCGGTGACGTCGTCGAGGTGCGGGCGGTGGCCGACCCGGAGAACGCCGACCACGTCGTCACCTTCGAGCGCAGCGTGGACGGCGGCGCCTGGGCCGAGATCGGCACCGACGACTCCTCGCCCGTCTACACGGTCTTCGACGACATCGCGGCGCTGGACCTGGCCGAGGGCACGCCGATCACCTACCGAGCGACGCTGACACTCCCCGACGGCCGGACGGTGTCGGCGACGCGTACGGTCGAGAAAGCCGGGCCGCCGCCGACCTCGGCGACACTGCGCTACTTCCGGCCCGCCGGCGACTACGCGGACTGGGGCCTGCACCTGTGGGGCGACGCGATCGCCGACGGGGTGGCCACGAGCTGGGACGCGCCCCGGCAGCGGACCGCCGTCGACGCCGATGGCTGGGCGGTCTACGACATCCCGCTGAAGGACGCCAGCGAGCCGGTGAACTTCATCATGCACCGGCCCAGCGGTGACTCGGTGCCCGACACCAGGGAGCCGGGCGGCGACCGGTCGTTCGTCCCGCTGGACACCCCGGGGGTGTGGATCGTCCAAGGCGACGCGACCGTCTACACCACCCCGCCGCCGACTCCGTAGCCGGGTCGTCCCCCGCGGTCGCGGTGCCGTGGACGCCAGGGAGACCTCGGGGGACATCCCGGCGGCCTAGGGTGCGCACATGATCACCGTCGTTGGTGTACGCGCTGCTCGCCGTGCCGATCCTGCAGGCGGCGGGCATCGTGCAGGTCCTCGCGGCCGGGTTCCTCGACGTCACCCTGTGGGCGCTCACCGCGTTCTTCGGCCTCGGGATGCTGATGGACCTCGCGAGCCGCAGCGTCCCCGAACGGCCCAAGGCGCGCTCGGGAAGGTAGAGCGCCCGAACGCGGGCACGGAACGTCTGCTCGTCGACCCGGCCCTGCTCGTGCTCGGCGGCCAGTTCCTCCAGTCGCGCCAGGAACGAGCCCGGCTCCGGCGGCCCGTCCACGATCTCCACACCGAGGACGATCTCCATGAACCGCAGGGTCTCGCGGATGCGGTCGGTCCGGTCGTCGGGCACGTCTCCCCTACCAGCCGGCTCGGCCCCTGTGACCGACCGGCTGGTGAAGGCTCGCACGGACCCCTGACACGACCAACGGCCGGACCCGCGAGGTGCGGGTCCGGCCGTCCGTGACGTGGTGGTGGAGGTGGCGGGAATCGAACCCGCGTCCGTCGTCGTTCCCCCAGGGCTTCTCCGGGTGCAGCCTGTGCTTCGGTCTGCTCGGCCCCAGCGATCCCACAGGCAGTGTCGCTGCCGGGCCCAGTCACCTAGGTGTCCCCGTAGCCCCGATGACGAAGGCTACGGGCAGTGGCTCTCTAGTCGATGCCAGCTACCGGGCCGAGAGCAGTCCCGGGCTGACAGACTTCGCTACTCGCTCAGGCGGCGAGGGCGAAGTCGGTGCGCTTGGAATCGGCACCTGTTGGTTTACGGCGAGCGTTGACGAGATGACGCCGTCTCCTCGACCCGCTTCCCCTGGTTCGACATCCGACGTCGAAACCTGTCACCCCCATGTTGAGTTGTCGGCCCGAAGGCTACCCGTCTCAACCCGGGCGGCGCACCCTACATTCCCACTGCCTCGAGTGTGACCCTGAGCGCAGACACGCCGGGCGTGTCTGCACCCGGGCTCACACTCGGCCAGGGGTGAGGGCTCACTCCCCGAGACGCGCCTTGAGCGACATCGCACGCTGGGCCTCGCGGTTGTCCTGCTTGGCGCGCAGCGCCTGCCGCTTGTCGTACTCCCGCTTGCCCTTCGCGAGCGCGATCTCGACCTTGGCCCGCCCGTCGCGGAAGTACAGCTGCAGCGGCACGAGCGTGTAGCCGGTCTCCCGGCTCTTGCCGGTCAGCTTGTCGATCTCGACGCGGTGCAGCAGGAGCTTGCGCTTGCGGCGCGGGGCGTGGTTCGTCCAGGTGCCCTGGGAGTACTCGGGGATGTAGACGTTCTCCAGCCACGCCTCGCCGCCCTCGATCGAGGCGAAGCCGTCCACCAGCGACGCCCGGCCGGCGCGCAGCGCCTTCACCTCGGTGCCCGTCAGCACCAGGCCCGCCTCGTAGGTGTCGACGATGAGGAAGTCGTGGCGCGCCTTGCGGTTGGTCGCGACGACCGTGCGGTCGTCGGGCTGCTTCTTGGCCACGTCACACCTCCCTCGCTCGACGCGACGGCCGCAGTCGCAGGGCGCGACCGGCCGGCAGGCGAGTCTAACGTCGGGCACCTGCCGTGCCTTCCGGTCATCGGACGCAGCGGGCTACAGCCAGCCCATCGGGTTCACGGTGGACCCGTTGACGTACACCTCGAAGTGCAGGTGGCACCCCGTCGAGGTGCCGGTCGTGCCGATGTAGCCGATGACCTGGCCCCGGGACACCGAGCCGCTGCGCACCTCGTAGCCGGAGAGGTGGTTGTACGACGTCGCCACGGACTCGCCGCGCAGCGTGCCGTGGTTGAGGACGATCTGGTTGCCGTAGCCGCCGTTGACCCCCGCCCGGACGACGCGGCCGTCCGCGGCCGCGCGCACCGGGGTGCCGCAGCCGGCGGCGAAGTCGGTGCCGGCGTGCAGGCGGCGCGTGCCGTAGATCGGGTGGATCCGGTACCCGTAGTGCGACGAGATCCGCGCGTTGACGGGGTACGACAGCGGCGAGCTGCTGGACCGGCTGGACGACCCGGACGACCGTGAGCTCTCCCGCTGCCGCTGCTGCGAGGCCGCCTTGCGCTGCGCCTCGGCCTCCGCCGCGGCGCGGCGCCTGGCCTCCGCGGCAGCACGGCGCCGCTCCTCCTCGGCGATGCGGCGCAGCTCGGCCTCGAGGGCCGACCGCTCGCGCTCCAGCTCGTCCAGCCGGTCCAGCTCGGCCTGCTTGCGGGCCTCGATGACCTGCAGCGCCTCGGCCTGCTGGGCGCGCAGCCGCTCGACCTCCGTCTTGCGCTCGGCCGCCGCGGCCCGGGCGGCCCGCGCGGCCTCGAGGTTGGCGGCGGCCTCCTGCTTGAGGCGGTCGATCTCGTCCTGGACGGCGGCCAGCCGGGCCTCGGAGTGGGCGCGCAGCGCCTGCTGCTCGCCCAGCCGGGCCAGTGTGCTGTTCTGGGACCGCAGCGCGGTGTCGACCATGACGTAGCGGTCGGCGAAGTCGGTCGGGCTCTCCGACGACAGGGCGACGGCGAGCGCCGGGTTGAGGCTGCCGCCCCGGTACGCCTGCGAGGCGATCTGGCCGAGGGTGCGGCGCGTGGCCTCGACCTGTTCGGCGCCCTCCTCGATGGCTGCCCGGGCCTTGGCCTCCGACTGCGTCGCGGCCGCGAGGCGGCCGGCCAGCTCGACGTCCTTGGCGTGCGCCTCGGCGGCCGCGGCCTCCGCCTGCTCCAGCTCGGCCTGGGCGACCGGCAGGCGGGCCTCGGTCTGCTTGAGCGACACCGCCGCCGCGGTGAGGGCGGCGTCCGTGCCCTCCAGCGCCGACCGCAGGTCCTGGATGCTGGCGTCGACCTCGCGCTTGCGGTCCTCCGGCCCGGCGACGGACGACGACGGGACGGCGAGCAGCAGACCGGCGGCGAGCGCGGCACTGATCGACACCCCGGCCACGCGGGCAGGGCGAGGTCGTCGCATGTCGTGCACTCCTCGTCGGTCGGCGTCCACCACCCCTGCGGACTACACCTTGAGGTATCGACCCAGCGTCAGGACGGAGGACACGCCCGCGAGCACGATTCCCGCTCCGAAGAGAACCGGGGCCACCAGCAGCACCTCGGAGGTGCCGATGTAGTTGAACAGCGGCAGTGCCTCGGTCAGCCACCCCTCGACGCCGTAGCGGACGGCGGCCCACAGGCCGGCCGTGGCGAGGGCGGCGCCGATGCTCGCGGCCAGCACGCCCTCGAGCAGGAACGGCATCTGGATCAGCAGCTTGGAGGCGCCGACGAGGCGCATGATGCCGGTCTCGCGGCGGCGACTGAACGCCGACAGCCGGATCGTGGTGGCGATGAGCAGGGCCGCGGCCACGATCATCACGACCGCGAACACGCCGGACACCAGCGTGAAGGCGTTGAGGACGGCGAAGAAGCGGTCGAGCAGCCGCCGCTGGTCCTGGACCTCCTCCACGCCGGGGAAGCCGGTGAAGTACTCGGCGACCACCTGGTACTGCTCGGGGTCCTCGAGCTTCACGCGGTAGGACTCCGGCATCTGGTCCTCGGTCACGTTGTCCGCGATCGCGGTGTCGGCGAACTGCTCCTTGAAGCGCTCGAAGGCCTGGGCCTTGGACTCGTAGTAGTAGACGTCGACGTACTGCGCGAGGGGCCCCTCCTCCAGCGTCGCGACGATCGAGTCGCGCTGGGCCTGCGTGACCTCGCCCTCGGCGCACGTCGGCGCCTCGCTGTTCGCGACGCACAGGAAGATGGAGACCTGGACTCGGTCGTACCAGTAGTCCTTCATCTCGCGGATCTGCATCTGCAGCAGCGCGCCGGCGCCGACAAACGTCAGCGACACGAACGTCACGAGGATGACGGACACCGTCATCGCGAGGTTGCGACGCAGCCCGATGAGGATCTCGCTGAGGATGAACTGGAGGCGCATGGGGGAAGGGTCCTGGGGTCAGCGGGAGTAGCCGTAGACGCCGCGGGTCTGGTCTCGGACGACGAGGCCGTCGTCGAGCTCGACGACGCGCTTGCGCATCTGGTCGACGATCTCGTCGTCGTGGGTGGCCATGACGACGGTGGTGCCGTGCCGGTTGATGCGGTCGAGCAGCCGCATGATGCCGACGGACGTCGTGGGGTCCAGGTTGCCGGTGGGCTCGTCGGCCAGCAGGATCGCCGGCCGGTTGACGAACGCCCGGGCGATCGCGACACGCTGCTGCTCGCCGCCGGAGAGCTCGTGCGGAAGCCGCCGCTCCTTGCCCTCCAGACCGACGAGCTCGAGCGTCTCGGGCACGGTCTGGGCGATGTGGTGCCGGGACTTGCCGATCACCTGCAGCGCGAACGCGACGTTCTCGTAGACCGTCTTGTTGGGCAGGAGGCGGAAGTCCTGGAAGACCGCGCCGATCTGCCGGCGCAGGTGCGGCACCTTCCACGACGACAGCCGCGCCACGTCGCGCCCGGCGACGTACACGGTGCCGCGGGTGGCCTCCTCCTCCTTGAGGACGAGACGCAGGAAGGTCGACTTGCCCGAGCCAGAGGCCCCCACGAGGAACACGAACTCGCCGCGCTCGACCTCGAGCGTGACGTCGTCGAGTGCAGGTCTGGACGTGCGGTCGTAGACCTTGGTGACGTGCTCGAACCGGATCACTTCGGGGAGTGTACGTCGCCCGGACGAGCGGTCCCCGGCACCGGGCGACGTGTGTCGCGGTGCCGGGGACGGCCCTGCCCGTGCTGCAGGGTCAGGCGCGGCGCTCCGCCCGCCTCTTCGAGCCGGCGGCCCGGAGGCCCGCACCGAGGACCAGCAGGGCGCCCGCCAACCAGGCGGCGGCGCCGATCGGCGACCCGGTGCGCGGCAGCTTGGTGCCGAGCACCCTCGCGGGCTCCTTCTTCGTGGGCTCCTCGGGCTCGTTCGGGATCTTGATCCCGAGCACCACCGCGACCGGGTTGACCACCTCGTTGGACGGCGTCCAGTCGGTCTCGTTGGAGCTGACCCAGGCGCCGTTGACCACGTCGCCCACGTCGACCGTGCCCTCGCCGGTCACGACGACCTGGTCGACGGTGACCTGGAAGGTCACCGTGCGGCTCGAGCCGGCCGGCATGTCACCGAGCGACCAGACGATCTCGCCGTCGCCGCCCGGCTCCACGACCACGCACTCGCCGAGGTCGTCGCAGTCCGCCGAGCCGATCACGTACGTCGTCCGCAGCGACTCGGGGTTGTCCGGGTCGTAGCCGGGCACGAAGTCCGAGACCAGGACGTCGGTCTGGTCCAGCTCACCGGTCGCGGTGACCGTCATCGTGTAGGTGAGGGTCTCGCCGGGGATGACGCCCGTGCCGGACTCCGGGTCGACCTCCTTGACGATCGTCAGGTCCCCGTTGGGCACCACGTGGACCGTGCTGTCCTCCAGGTCGAGGAACCTCGCGACGTTGTCGAGGGCCTCGTTCTGCGGGACGTCGCCGACGACCACCGCGGTGTAGCCGATGGCCACGGCCGAGCCGGACGCGAGCTCACCGAGCTCCCACACGATCGTGGTCTCGCCGGTGCTCTCGTCCACCTCGACGGCCGCCGGCTCCGGCGTACCCGAGCCGTCCACGTAGGCGAGCCACGGGTCGAGGACGTCGGTGACGACCGCCTCGTCGGCCGGGATCGGCATGTCACCGGAGTTGCTCACCATGATCGTGTAGGCGATCTCCTGGCCCGGCTGGACCAGCGAGCCCGGCACCGGGTCGGAGTCCTTGTCCAGCCCCGGCTCGTCACCGGCTCGGACGACGAACATCTCCGTCGGGTCCGGGCACAGGCCCCGCACTCCCACGTTCCTGACGTCGTCCTCGGCCGGCACGAACTCGGCGACCCACTGGTACAGGCCGGGCTCCAGGCCGTCCTCGCCGCCGACGGCCAGCTCCTCGCTGTACGCCTCGTAGGTGCCCTCGCCGACCCGGGTGATCGGGCGGTCGGCGGAGACGAACACCGGTTCGCCCTCGCAGTCCGGGTCGCTGAAGTCCATCCCGTTGAGCGTGGCGTCGTAGTACGGCCCGTACAGCTCGAACGTCACCGTGCCGGTCGCCGGCTCGGACAGGTTGGAGACCACGGCGCGGTCACGGACCACGTCGTTCTCGTCCACCCGGGCCAGGTTCTCGGCGATGTTGTCCTGCGTCACCGCCTCGTCGCCGACGAACGGCGTCGTGACGATCTGGGTCCTGAGGTCGACGAAGGTCGTCAGCGGCAGCTCGCCACCGACGTTCCCGGCGGTGAGCTCGATCGGGCCCTGCACGTCCACCGTGGGCAGGTTGTAGCCCTCGGGCGCCTGGGTCTCCTGCCAGAAGTAGAAGAGGCCCCAGTCCAGACCGCCGATGGTGCAGGTTCCGTCGTCACCCGTGGTGCAGGTGCCGACGACCGTGTCGCCCTCGTCGCCGATGACGTCGTCGGTCGACTGCCACAGGGCGAAGGTCGCCCCCGCCAGCGGCTCCTCGGCCTCGTCCGTCTTCAGCACCGTGAGCTCGCCCTGGACGCGCTCGTTGGTGACGGTGACGTCCACCTGCTGCTCGGCGTCCGCGACGACGGTGACCGTCACCGGCGTGACGCCCTCGAGCGCCCAGCCGTCGGGGACGACCGGCTCCGTCACGGTGCACAGGGCACCGGTCGGCACGCCGTCGACGCTGCCCTCGAACCCGTTGCCGTTGCCCAGCGTGAGCCGGAACGACCGCGTCCACTCGGCGACGGCGCACTCGACCAGCACGTCGAACGACGCCTGCTCGCCGGGCAGCAGGCCCTGCGGGTCCTTCACCACGTCGAAGCCGCCGTACAGCCGCTCGTTCTCCACCGTCACGGTCTCGGTCTGGCCGTCGACGCGAACGGTGCCCTGCTGCTCGGCGTCGGAGACCTCGACGTACCGGGTGGTGTCGATCTCGCCCTCGGTCACGGTGCACGTGACACCCACCGGCTGCGGCTCGATCGACGCGCTCTCGCCGTGGGCGAGGTCGAAGGTCTGGCTGTGGCCGTTGGAGCAGTCGACGGTGACCGGGAACGTGTCCGTCTCACCGGGCACCGGGTTCTCGACCGTCTTCTCGACGGTGAGCGTGCCCTGCAGCCGCTCGTTGGTGACCACGATCTCGCCGACCGTCCCGTCACCGACCGTCGCGGACGACGGGGCGACGTCGACCGGCGCGTAACGGCCTGTGTCCCAACCAGTCTCGGTGAAGGTGCACTCCAGTCCGACCGGGATGTCGCCGGTGCTGCCGGTCAGCGACGGTGTCGACAGGACGACGTTCTGGTCGTAGTCGTCGGCACCCGGGTCGGCGCTGGCGCAGTCGACGAGGACGGTGAAGCCGGCGTCCTCGCCCTGGACCTGAGCGCCCTCGATCACCTTGCGGAGGTCGAAGGAGTCGTAGAGCCGCTCGTTGGTGACCGTGACGTCCACCTGCTGCTCGTCGTCCTCGACGACCGTCACGGTCGGGTTGTCGATCGAGACGAACGCCCAGCCGTCGGGGACGGTCGGCTCGGTGATCGAGCACTCCTCGCCGACCGGGACGTCGGTCACGGCCGCCGAGTACGTCGGTGCGAGCAGGTCGACGGTGCCCTGGAAGTACGCGGAGCCGCAGTCGACGTAGACCGAGAACGCCGGCTCCTCGCCGTCGGGCAGGCCGTCGGCCACCTTCGTGATGGTGAAGCCGCCGCGCACCCGCGGGTCGACGAGGCTCAGGCTCCCGGTGACGTCGTGGACGCCGCCCGCCGCGGACTCCGGGATCTCGACGAGCACCTGCCGCGGGTCCATCAGCTCGTAGCCGGCCGGGGCGGAGACCTCGTGGACCCAGTACCTGAGACCCCACGTCAGGCCGGTCCACTCCACCACGCCGTCGGTGCCGGAGACCTTCGTGCCGCCCACGGAGGTGTCGCCCGTGCACGCCTCGGTGCCGCACGGCTCGAACGTGCCGTCGCCGTCGTCGAGGTAGAGCTGGAAGACCGCGCCCTCCACCGGCGCGCCGAAGTCGTCCGTCTTGAGGATCCTCAGGCCGGTGAGCAGACGCGGGTCCGTCTCGTCGACCGTGACGGTGGTGCCCGCGACGTCGGGGCTGGTGCCGTCGATGACGGCCGGGTTCGGCGTCATGACGTCGTAGCCGGTCGGCGGCGTCGCCTCGTACAGGTAGTACGTGTAGCCCCACGGGATGTGGTGGTCCGCGGCACTGAAGGTCAACGTGCCGTCGACCAGCGCCA
>JBKHXE010000010.1:0-7995 GCA_046566185.1 Actinomycetes bacterium
CCGTTCGTGGGCGACTCACCCGTGTCGGTGGCCTACCAGCACGTCCGCGAGGTGCCGCAGCCGCCCTCGACGTTCAACCCCGAGGTGCCCGACTCGATCGACCGCGTCGTGCTGATGGCGCTCGCGAAGGACCGGGAGGACCGCTACGCGGACGCCGCCGCGTTCCGCGAGGACCTGCTGGCCGCACGGGCCGGCCGGCCCGTCGCGGCACCCGCCGTCGTGTCGTCGGCCGCGGCGGCCGCGGCGGCGACCCAGGCGATGCCGTCCCTGGGTGCCGACGCCACCCAGGCGATGGCGACCGCTCCGGCCGCACCGGCCGAGACGATCACCGCGCGACGGCTGCCGCCCGAGGACGAGCCGAGCCGCCGCGGGCGGGTCGCCGGGTACGTCGGGCTCCTGCTCGCCGTCCTGGCCGTCTTCGCGCTCGCCGCGTTCCTCGCCAGCCGGCTGCTCGGCGGTGAGCCGGCGGTCGAGCAGGTGCAGGTGCCGAGCCTCATCGGCATGACCGCGACGGAGGCGAAGGCCGAGCTCGACGGGCTCGGCCTGGAGTACGCCGAGGGCGAGCCGGTCGAGGACGCCGACCGGGAGCCGGGCACCGTCGTCGACCAGAGCCCGGTGGCCGGCACGCCGCTGGACCCGGGTGGCACCGTGACGGTCGTCCTCACCGTCGAGCCGGGGGAGGTCAGCGTGCCGGACCTGCGCGGCATGACGCAGCAGGAGGCCCGCGCCGAGCTGCAGGAGCTCGGGCTCGAGCCCGGCGTGGTGACCACCGAGGACGACGCCGAGGTGGACGCCGGGCGCGTCGTGCGCACCGAGCCGGAGTCCGGCGCGTCGGTGCCCCCGGGCACCCAGGTGGACCTCGTGCTCTCCTCCGGCGAGGTGGAGCTGCCGAACCTCGTCGGCCAGCCGTTCCAGGAGGCCCGGGCCACCCTCATCGACCTCGGCCTCGAGGTCGTCATCGAGCGGACGCCGACCGACGAGCAGGAGGTCGACCACGTCGTGTCGCAGGACCCGGGACCGGGGACGGTCGAGCAGGGCAGCACCGTCACGCTCGTGGTGGCCGACCCGCCGCCGGCTCCCACCGCGGAGCCCACGCCGGAGCCGACCCAGGAACCTCCCGCCGAGCCGACGCTCCCGGCCCCACCGGTCGTGCCGCCGACCCCCTGACGCGGTCAGCCGCTGACGAGCGGGGCCATCCCCGTCGAGCGCTCCACGGCCCCGGCGTCGCCGCACAGCTCCAGCCAGTTGGCGAGCAGCCGGTGGCCGCCCTCGGTGAGCACCGACTCGGGGTGGAACTGCACGCCGTGCAGCGGCAGCTCGCGGTGCTGGAGCGCCATCACGACGCCGCCCTCGGTGCGCCCGGTGACGACGAGCTCGTCGGGCACGGTCTCGTCGACGACGGCGAGGGAGTGGTAGCGGGTCGCCGTGAAGGGGCTGGTGAGCCCGGCGAGCACGCCCCGCCCGTCGTGGACGACGCGGCTCGTCTTGCCGTGCATGAGCTCGGCGGCGTGCGTCACGGTGGCGCCGTGCACCTCGGCGATCACCTGGTGGCCGAGGCAGACGCCGAGCACCGGGGTCGCCGTCGCGGCGCAGTGGCGGACGAGGTCGGAGCAGACACCGGCGGACGCCGGGGTGCCCGGGCCGGGCGACAGCAGCACGCCGTCCACCCCGTCCGCCGCCTCGACGCCCACCTCGTCGTTGCGGACGACGGTGCACTCGGCGCCCAGCTGGCGCAGGTAGCCGACGATCGTGAAGACGAAGCTGTCGTAGTTGTCGATGACGAGGACCCGGGCGCTCACCCGCCCATTGTCCAGGACGCTGCGGCGAAGGGAACCGCGTGCCCCGTGCGGGTCAGTCGCCGACGGTGTTGTCGTTGAACGGCATGTACGGGGCCACGGCCGGGAAGACCCAGACGAACAGCGCCGTCACCACCGCGACGACCAGCACCAGCGCGAGCAGCACCTTGACCGGCACCGGGCCCGGGAGCAGCCGCCACAGCCATCCGTACACGATCGGCCCTCCTCAGCCCGCGGCCAGTGCGTCAGGCTCGCCCGCGTCGCGCGGCTGCCAGGTGTCGAGCACCGCGTGGACGATGTACCGCTCCCGCGCCGAGTACATCGGGTGGCAGGCGGTGAGCGTCATGAGGCGCTCGGTCGGCTCGGCGTCCGGCTCGTTCGGCACCGGAGCGACGACGTCGACGCGGTCCGGGGTGACGATCTGCGCCTCCCGGACCCGGTACACGTACCAGGCGTCCTCGGTCTCGACGACGATCGGGTCGCCGGGTCGCAGCTCGGCGATGAGGTGCAGCGGCCTGCCGTAGGTCACCCGGTGACCGGCCACCGAGAAGTTGCCGACGGCGCCGGGGCCCGCCGTGCCGGGATAGTGGCCGAGCACGCCCTTGTTGAGGACGTCCTCCAGACCGATGCCCTCGGTGAGCGGGACGACGTAGTCGTCGCCGAAGCGGGGCACGTGGACGAGGCCGAAGGACTCGCCCTCCGCGGGCGGGGTCACGGACGGCGGCTCGCCGGCCTCCGGACGGCTGCCGCTGCCCGCCGGGGCCGGCGCGTCGCCGTCCGACCAGGTGCCCCGCAGGTCCGCCGTGATCGAGCCGGACTCGCGGCCGGCCTGCACGTCGGTCCACCACAGCTGCCACGCCACGAAGAGCAGCAGCAGCAGGCCGGCCGTGATGAGCAGCTCACCGAGGCCGCGGACGAGGGCCCGGATCACGCGGCGTCCCCGCGCAGCACCTCGGCGTACCGCATCTCCAGGGAACCCTGGAACGCCGGCATCTCGATCGAGCGTCGCAGCTGCTCGTCGTAGCCCAGCCCGTAGGCGCGCACGTACTCCCGGTAGATCGACACCTCGGGAGAGCGGTCGAGCGCCGCCAGCAGCTCACCGGTGTCGCCGATGGCCTTGACCGTGTACGGCGGGGAGTAGACGCGGCCCTGCAGGCGCAGCGTGTTGCCGACGCAGCGGACGGCGCTGGTGGAGATCACGCGCTGGTCCATCAGCATCATCGCCTCGGCCCCGCCGGCCCACAGGGCGTTGACGACGGCCTGCAGGTCCTCCTGGTGGACGATGAGCAGGTCGGCCGAGGTGCCCTCGGGCACCGGGCGGTCACGCGGCGCGTCGTCCAGGGTGATCTCCACGCCCGGGCCCTCGACGGCCGACAGGCCACCGGGCGTGGCGAGGACGTCGGCCGCGTCCTGCAGCGACTGCACCTCCTGCCCGCCGACGACGCCGGTCAGCCGCTCCACCTCGGCGCGCAGCGCCGCCACCCGCTCGGCCGAGGCGGCGACCGCGCCCGCCTCCTGCTCGATGAGGCTCGGGAGGTCCGCGACGTCGTCGCGCAGGTTGCTGCCGCCGGAGGCGTTGGCGCTGGCGGAGAACAACAGGCCCGCGACGACGAGCACGGCGGTCACCGCCAACGGCACGCGCGGACGCCCCGGCCGCTGGGCGTGCTGGCGCGGGGCGTGGTGGCGCGGGGGCGCCACCTCCCCCGCCGCGTCCTCGGGCGCGTGCGTCTGCGTCATCCCCGCTTCTCCGTCGTCTCCGCCCGTCCCGCGCCGTTCGGCAGGGGCACGGGCCTCGGCACTACGCTAGACGTCCGGGGAGGCCGTGAGGTGCCCCACCCCGTGCCACGAGCCGATCGCGCGCCTGGAGGAACCGTTGCCCGAGTCGAGGATCCGCCGCAAGGCCGCCTACACGCCACCGCCGGCGGCGTCCGGGGGCCCGAAGACCAACCCGCCGTGGTTCGTCCCCCTGATGCTGGGGCTGATGGTCGTCGGCCTCGTCTGGATCGTCGTCTACTACATCACCCAGGGCCAGTTCCCGATCCCGACCGTGCCGCTGCCGGGTGGCAACGAGTGGACGGCGGGCAACTGGAACCTCGTCATCGGCTTCGTGTTCGTCCTGGCGGGGTTCGTCATGACGACGCGCTGGCGCTGACCCGTCCACAGTCTCCCTCCACAGCTGGGGACGACTGACACCGGTGGAGTTACACGGGTGTAATTGTCCCCAGGCGCCGTCCACAGCTGTGGACGGGCGGGGTCATGCGGTGGCCAGCTTGAGCAGGGTGGCCAGCAGCAGGAGCGCCGTCACGCCGGCCGCCCCGGCCGCCTGCACCGCCGTCCGGCGCGCACGCGGAGCGTAGGCGAAGACCGCGGCCAGCGCGGCCCCGACGACCAGCCCACCGAGGTGGGCCTGCCAGGCGACGTTGGGGATGACGAACCCGAGCACGCCGTTGACGGCGAGCACGACGGCGATCTGCCCGAGCTGCCGGCCCAGCCGCCGCTGGACGACGACGAGCGCGCCGAACAGGCCGAACACCGCGCCGGAGGCCCCCACGACCCACGTCACCCACGACGGTCCGGCGGGGCTCGCGAGCAGCAGGTAGCCGACCGAGCCGCCGACCGCCGAGAGGAGGTAGAGGACGGCGAAGCGCAGGCGGCCGAGCAGCTGCTCGAGGTAGGGACCCAGCAGCCACAGCGCGTACATGTTGAACGCGATGTGCAACAGCGAGCCGGTCGAGTGCAGGAACGCGGCCGTGAGGAACCGCCATGGCTCGGCCGCCGCGAGGAACGGCATGAACGCCAGCGCGCCCGAGAAGCCCGGCACCGTCCGCTGCGCCAGGTAGGCGACGACGCACGCCCCGATGAGCGCGAGGGTCACGACCGGCCGACCTCCGGCGAGCCGGCCGCCGAACGCCGTCCGGGGCTGGGGCGTCGACCTCGCCTGCTCCCGCACGCAGTCGACGCACTGGACGCCGACCGCGGCCGGGCGCTGGCACTCGGGGCACACGGGCCGCTCGCACCGCTGGCACCGGACGTACGACTCGCGGTCGGGGTGCCGCGGGCACACCGGCGGCGCCTGCGGCCCGACCGAGGGCGGGGTCGGCTCGACCATCGGGACCGGTCAGGCCTCGTCGACGGTGACGCGCTCGATCACCACGTCCTCACGGGGCCGGTCGCTGGGGCCGGTGGGGAGGGCGGCGATGCGGTCGACGACCTCGCGGCTGGACCCGTCGGCCACCTCACCGAAGATCGTGTGCTTGCCCGTGAGCCAGGCCGTGGGAGCCACGGTGATGAAGAACTGGGAACCGTTGGTGCCCTTGCCCATCCGCTTGCCGGCGTTCGCCATGGCCAGCAGGTAGGGCTTGGTGAAGGCGAGCTCGGGGTGGATCTCGTCGTCGAAGGTGTAGCCGGGGCCTCCGGTGCCGGTGCCCTGCGGGCACCCGCCCTGGATCATGAAGCCGGAGATCACCCGGTGGAAGGTCAGGCCGTCGTAGAACGGCTCCGTCCGGGCCGCGCCGGTCGAGGGGTCCTTCCACTCCTGCGTGCCCTGGGCGAGACCCACGAAGTTGCGCACCGTCTTGGGTGCGTGGTTCTCGAAGAGCTCGACGCGAATGTCGCCGTGGTTGGTGTGCAGGGTCGCGAACATGCCCGCCATCCTGTCACGCGGGCCCGGCGGCCGTTTCCGGCAGGCGCCGGTCGCGGTCGCGGGGCAGGATGGGCGGGCGAGATCAACGATCATCGGCCCGGTCGAGTCGGGCCCGAGGGGAGGAACGCGTGTTCCGGACCAAGAGCCGCACGGACCGCGCCGCCGACCAGGTGCGGGAGTCCGCCGCGTCCATCAAGGAGAAGGTGACGCCCGCCGCCGAGCGTGCGCGCGAGGGCGCCGTCCTCGCCGGCCACTCGGCACGCGAGTGGGCCTCGCCGCGCCTCGAGCACGCCAAGGAGTGGGCGTCCCCGCGCCTCGAGCACGCCCGCAGCCGGGGCGTGGAGACGGCCGCGCCGCGAGTGGAGGCGGCCGCCGAGGCCCTCGCTCCGCGGGTCGACGCGGCACGCGACAAGATCGTCGACGACCTGCTGCCGCGGCTGGTCGAGGCCATGACGGCGGCCGCGGCCGCCGCCGCCGCGAAGACCGAGGCCGCCCACGACCGGAGCGTCGAGGTGCTCCACACCACCGAGAAGCGAGCCCGGCGCGACGCCAAGGCGGCCCGCAAGGCGCGCCGCCGCCAGGAGAGCCACAAGGGCCGGACCGTCCTGCTGCTCACCGTGCTCGCCGCGGCCGCTGCGGCCGGGTGGGCCGCCTGGAAGCAGAGCCGGCCCGCCGAGAGCCCGTGGGCCACCGGCACCGGGACCACCCCGTCGTACTCGGCGACCGGTGACCGGCTGAGCGGCGGCCAGGGGGCCGGCACCCTCGGATCCGGCACGATCGCGAGCGAGTCGACGGACGTCGCGACGCCACCCCCGGACGGTTCCGCGCAGGCGCAGGCCTCCGAGGCCCTCGCGTCGGGCGAGGCCGACGCCACCGTGGACACCGACGCGCTCCCCGGCGTCCCCGCGGAGGGGGACAAGAGGGGCAAGGGCGACGGCGGCACCCCCTCCTGACGGTGATCATGCAGTCCCGCCACCTCGCTCGCGGTGGCGGGGTCTGCGGTCGCCGAGCCAGGGACGATCGGCCCTGGCCCGCTCGGGAGTCGTGGCGAAGAGTAGGCGCCGGCGGTGCGGCCACCCGGCGGGCAACCTCGTCGGCCGGGGCGGGTGCCGCGCCAGGAGGAGAAGGCGATGAAGGCGCTCGTGTACCACGGTCCCGGCAGCAAGACGTGGGAGGAGGTGCCCGACCCGGTCCTCGTCGACGCAACCGACGCGATCGTGCGTGTCGACACGACGACGATCTGCGGCACCGACCTGCACATCCTCAAGGGCGACGTCCCCACGGTGGCCGACGGACGCGTCCTGGGCCACGAGGGCGTCGGCACCGTGACCCAGGTGGGCTCCTCCGTCAGCAAGCTCGCGGTCGGCGACCGTGTGATCATCTCCTGCATCGTGTCGTGCGGCTCGTGTGCGTACTGCCACCAGCAACTACCCGCTCACTGCCTCGACGACGAGGGCGCCTCCGGCATCGGCTGGGTGTTCGGTCACCTCATCGACGGCACGCAGGCGGAGTATGTGAGGGTTCCCTTCGCGGAGAACACGCTGCACCCGCTGCCACCGGGCGTCAGTGACGAGGCGGCCGTGATGCTGTCCGACATCCTCCCCACCGGTTTCGAGATCGGCGTCCGCAACGGCCGGGTCGAACCCGGTGACGTGGTCGCCGTGGTCGGGGCGGGCCCCATCGGCCTGTCCGCGATGATGACGGCCGGGCTGTACGGCGCCTCGCGAATCGTGGCGATCGACCTGGACGACAACCGCCTCGAGCAGGCCAAGAGCTTCGGTGCCACCGACGCCGTCAACAGCGGGCGCGCGGGCTGGAAGGACGAGGTCCTCGCGCTGACCGAGGGCCGTCTCGGAGTCGACGTGGCCATCGAGGCGGTGGGCATCCCGGAGACGTTCGAGATGACGACGGACCTGCTGCGGCCCGGGGGGACGGCCGCCAACGTCGGCGTCCACGGCAGGCCCGCCGAACTCAAGCTGCAGGACCTGTGGATCAAGGACGTCACCATCACGACCGGCCTGGTCAGTGCGACGACGACGCCGATGCTGCTCAAGCTCGTCGCGTCCGGCCGGCTGCCCGCCGAGAAGTTCGCCAGCCACCACTTCACGTTCGACCAGTTCCTCGACGCCTACGACACCTTCGGTCGGGCCGCGGAGACCAAGGCGCTCAAAGTGGTGATCACCCGCTGACGCACGACGTCCGAGGTCGTGGTCGCTGCGGCGACGACGACCCCGGACGTCACGTGGTGGAGGCGAGGGGACTCGAACCCCTAACCCCCTGCTTGCAAAGCAGGTGCGCTACCAGTTGCGCCACGCCCCCCGGTGCAGGGACCGCCGGGTCAGACCCGGTCGGTGGCCTCAGCCCACAGGTCGCGCTCGGCCTTCTCGGCCTGCATACGCCGCCAGGCCAGCAGACCGGCCGCGGCCACCGCGAGGGTGAGGAGCTTCTTCACGTGGGCCTAAGAGGACTTGAACCTCTGACCTCTTCCTTATCAGGGAAGCGCTCTAACCGACTGAGCTATAGGCCCGTGGTGCCGGTCGAGGGTACCCCAGCGAC
>JBKHXE010000011.1:0-20509 GCA_046566185.1 Actinomycetes bacterium
ACACGCCGCAGCCGTGCAACATCTTCGTCGCGACGGGCATCGCGGTACTGCTCCACCAGTGTCATAAGGCGACCTTATCAAGCTGGTGTTTCTGCCCCTGTGCTCGGGCCCACAGCTCGCTCGAGCACGTGCACGGTCGAGCCGGGGCCCTGAGCCCGGGCGGCGAGACACGCTCCCCACAGGGGAGCGTTCTCGAGGGAGGTTCACGTCTGAGAGCAGTTCTGGTCCGGGATTCGCACTGAATCCCGGACCAGGTTGGTAGCGGGGGCAGGATTTGAACCTGCGACCTCTGGGTTATGAGCCCAGCGAGCTACCGAGCTGCTCCACCCCGCGTCGGTGAGACCACCGTACGCCGCCGGGACGCCGGGAGGCAAATCCACCTCCCGGCAACCTCGGCGTCACCCCTCGCCGCGCAGCTCCGCCTCGGCGGCGAGGGCGTCCTCGATCGCCTGCTGGAGCCGTTCCTGCGCCTCGCCGTAGGCGGCGAAGTCGCTCTCGGCGAGCGCGGCCTGGCCGTCCTGGATCGCCTGGTTCGCGCGCTGCAGCGCGTCCTGCAGGCGGGCCTGGGCGTCGCCGGCCGGCGGCGCCGGCTCGGTCGGCTCGACCGGGGGCTCCTCGCCCCCGGCGGGCGGCTCCTCGCCCTCCACCGGCGGGACGACGGGCTCCTGGCCGCCGCCGGGGGTGTCGGCGTCCCCGGCCTCGGCGCCGGAGTCGCCGCCGAAGACCTGGTCGAGCGCGGCGTCCAGGGTGTCGGCGAAGCCGATCTCGTCGCCGAAGGAGACGAGCACGCGACGCAGCAGCGGGTAGGAGGTCTCCCCCGCGCTCTGGACGTACACCGGCTGCACGTAGAGCAGGCCGCCGCCGACCGGCAGGGTGAGCAGGTTGCCGTTGAGCACCTGGGACTCACCGAGCCGCAGCACGTTGAGCGACTCCGACACCCTCGGGTTCGAGTTGAAGTCGTTCTGCACCTGGCCCGGGCCGTTGACGACGGCCGACCGCGGCAGCGTGAGCAGCCTGATCTGGCCGTAGCCGTCCCGCCGCTCGCCGTCGGCGTCGCCCGCCTCGGCGTCCACGGCGACGAAGCCGGTCAGCACGTTCCGCACGTTCTGGCCCGTCGCCCGCGGGATGTACGTCGACGTCAGGGAGAACGACGACTCGTCCTGCGTCGGCATCTGCAGCGTCAGGTAGTACGGCGGCTGCGGCTCGTCCTCGTCCTTTGTCGGGTCGTTGGGCACCCGCCAGAAGTCCTGCTCCGAGTAGAACGCCGCGGCATCCTCGACGTGGTAGCTCGACAGCACCGTGCGCTGCACCTTGAACAGGTCCTCGGGGTAGCGCAGGTGGCTCATCAGCTCGCCGCTGATCGCCGACATCGGCTGCACGGCGTCCGGGAAGACCTGCTGCCACGCCCTCAGCACCGGGTCCTGCTCGTCCCAGGCGTAGAGGGTGACCGAGCCGTCGTAGGCGTCCACGGTCGCCTTGACGCTGTTACGGATGTAGTTGACCTCCTGCGGCCGCAGCGCCACCACCGACTGGGACGTCGCGGTCAGCGAGTCGATCGTCAGCTCCCCCAACGGCTCCAGCGAGGAGTAGGGGTACTGGTTCGACGTCGTGTAGCCGTCGACGATCCACTTGACGCGGCCGTCGACGACCGCCGGGTAGGTGTTGCCGTCGAGGGTCAGGAAGGGCGCCACCTTCTCGACCCGCTCACGCGGGTGGCGGTCGTACAGGATCTGCGACTCGGGGTTCACCGCGTCGGAGAGCAGGATGTTCTGGTCGCGGAACTTGATGGCGTACATCAGCCGGTTGAACGGGTCGCCCATGCGGGGGCCGCCGTCACCGGTGTACGTGTTGTTGCGCTGGCCGTTCGGCGCCTCGTCGTCCGGGAAGTCCAGCTCGCGGGGCGCGGCGCCCTCGGGCGCGCCGACGATCGAGAAGTCCGGCGACCGCTCGCCGAAGTACACGCGCGGCTCGTCGACCTCGAGCTCGCCGGTCGTCGGGATGCCGCCCTGGAAGAACGCCGGCTCGCCGCTCGGCTGCCGCTGGTTGCCGTACGCGGCGACCAGGCCGAAGCCGTGGGTGTAGACGGTGTGGTCGTTGATCCAGCTGCGGGCGTTGTCCGCCAGCCCGTTGAGGTCCAGCTCACGGACGGCGACGACGGCGTCCCGCGTCTCCCCGTCGATGTCGTAGCGGTCGACGTCGAGGATGTCGGGGAAGCCGTAGTACTGGCGGCCCTGTTGCAGCTGCCGGAACGCGGGGCTGACGAGCGACGGGTCGAGCAGGCGGATGCTGGCCGTCGTCTCGGCGTCCTCGCGCAGGGCGCCGGCCTCGCCCTCCTCCTGCGCGGTGTACGTCGTCTCCTCGACGGAGTCGATGCCGAACGCCGCCCGCGTCGACTCGATGTTGCGCTGGATGTACGGCGCCTCGCGCGACTGCTCGCTGGGCTGCACCTGGAATCGCTGGACGACGGCCGGGTAGATGCCGCCGATCGCGATCGCCGACACCAGCAGCAGCGCCACGCCCACGGCGGGGATGCGCCACGACCCGGTGAAGGCGGCGGCGATGAACAGCAGGGCGCAGATCACCGCGATGCCCGCGAGGATCGTGCGGGCCGGGATGACGGCGTTCACCCCGGTGTAGCCGGCGCCGGTGAAGAGCCCGTTGTCGTCGACGAGCTGCCCGTACCGGTCCAGCCAGTACGACCCGGCCTGCAGCAGCACGAGCAGACCGCCGAGCAGGGCGAGGTGCACCCGGGCGGCGCGCGTCGTCCGCTCACCACGGCCCTGCAGCCGCAGCCCGCCGTACAGGTAGTGCGTCGCGGCGCCGGCGAGGCCGGCGAGGACGACGACCGCGGTGAGGAAGCCCAGCACGAACCGCAGGAACGGCAGGGTGAAGACGAAGAAGCCGATGTCGAGACCGAACTGGGCGTCCTCGGAGTTGAACGGCACGCGGTTGAGCCACAGCAGCACGGTCTCCCACTGCTGGGAGGCGGCCGACCCGGCGAACAGGCCGAGGCCGGCGGGCAGCGCGAGGATGACGATGCGGCGCAACGGTTCCAGCGACTCGCGGTACCGGTCGAGGCTCTGCTGCTCGGGCGACACCGGCGCGTAGACCGGCCGGCTGCGGTAGGCGAACGACAGGCTCGCCCCGACGGCGCCCGCCATCGCGCCGGCACCGAGCAGGAACAGCGCCACCTGGGTCAGCAGCCGGGTGCGGTAGACGCCGCCGAAGCCGAGCTGGTTGAACCAGAGCACCTCGGTCCAGATCTCGGCGAACAGTGCCAGCCCGACGACCAGGGCGCCGAGGACGACGAGGGTCGGCACGAGCACCCCGCGCCGTCGCGGCTGCAGGACGGGGCGCCCCGCGCGGGGGTCAGACGAGAACGTCACGAGCTGCTGGACCTCACTGTCGACGTGCGGGACGGCTCCGACCGGCGAACGACGGAGCAGGGCCCCAGGTTCCCACGTGGGAGCATCGTCGGGTGCAGCAGGACCGTCACAGTCAGGACACGGGCCGCCAGGTCGCCCTCGAGCGCGCCGTCCGCGAGCTGGAACGGCACGTGGCCCGCGCCGGCTGGGACGCGCCGGTCCGCGTGTTCGCCCTGATCCGCACGGCGGACGCGCTGAGCCGCGACCCGTCGCTGCGCGACCAGCTTCCCGGCGACCTCGTCGCCTCCGCCGAGGCGGACGCCGACCACGTCACCTCGGTGGAGCAGGAGGGCCTGCCCGAGGCCGACGGCATCGAGGAGCTGCTCGGGCGCATCGCGTGGCCCGACACCGTCGACGGGGCGGCGATCGTGCTGGAGCGGATCGTCGTCCCGCCGGAGGCGGAGGCCGGCCTGCCTGCCGACCCGGACGCCGCGCTGCGGCGGCTCATGGAGCACCCGGCCCGCGAGGACGTCCGGATGGCCGCCGGCGTGCTGCGCTCGGGCCAGGCCGCGTGCGCGCTGCGGACCCGCCGGCACGACGACGACGCCGCGGTGGCCAGCGGCCCCGACCTGGTGCCGGGTCTCGTCGAGGCGCTGCGGGCCACGCTGGAGGACTGAGCCTCAGCCGCAGGACGGCAGGTCGACGGTGTCGCCGTCCGCGATCGCCTCCACGGCGTCCCGGGCCTCGGCGAGCGTGTCGACCCGCACCACCTGCAGGCCGCTCGGCTCGTAGCCGACGACCTCCTCGCAGTTGCCTCCCGGCGCGAGGAAGAACTCGGCCCCGTTCTCGCGGGCGCCGACGAGCTTCTGCCGGATGCCGCCGATCGGCCCGACCTGGCCGGAGGAGTCGATCGTTCCGGTGCCCGCGATCGTCTCGCCGTCCGTCATCGCACCGGGGGTGAGCTTGTCGACGATGCCGAGCGCGAACATCAGCCCGGCACTCGGCCCCCCGATGTCCTCGATCTGGATCGTCACGTCGAAGGGGAAGTCGTAGACCGGGTCGACGAGGACGCCGAGCAGCGTCTGGCCCTCCGGCCCCTCGAGCGTCGTGACCTCGACGTCCGTGGGCTCGCCGTCGCGGTCGACGGTGACCGTCACGGCGCCCCCGGGCTCCACCTGCTGCATGCGGTCGCGCAGCTGCGGCAGGTCGGGGACCGTCTCGCCGTCGACGGCCAGGACGACGTCCCCCTCCTCGAGCACCGTCTCGGCGCTGGAGCCCGGCGAGAAGCCGACCACGTTGAGCGTCGTCGGCACGGTGATGCCGAGCTCGTGCAGGGCCGCGGCCGTCGCGTTCTCCTGCGACGACACCATCTCCTCGGCGTTCTGCTCCTCCAGCTCCTCCTCGGTGGCGTCGGGCTGGAACACCTGGTCGACGGGCAGCACGGCCTGCGACCGGTCGAGCCAGCCGACGACGACGTCGATCACGTCGACGGACGCCCCGGGGCCGCCGAACACGGAGACGGTCGTCAGCTGCAGCGCACCGTCGGTCGGGAAGGTCTCGCGACCCGACACCTCGATGAGCGGCCGGCCGCCGGCCTCGCCGAGCGTGTCGCGGACCGGACCCGGCGTCATGATCGCGTACGGCACCGGCACCAGCGCGACGAGCGAGAACAGCAGGACGGCGGTGAAGCCGGTGACGAGCATCGTCGTCGTCCGCTGCTGCAGGCCGCTGCGACGCTCGCCGCCCGGTCCGCCGGCCGGGCTCTGCGTCAGGTGGACCGGTGCGCTCACCCGGCAAGCCTAAGCGGGCCGCTCACGCGCGGCGCCTCCGGCGGCTGCGCGCCTGGCGCCACGCGGCCGCCGTCCCCACCAGCGCGACGGCGGCGCCCGCCGCCCCGAGGGCCGCGTCCTTGCGGTCGACGCGCCGTCCGGCGACGGCGTGCCGGCCCCGCACCTCCTCGAGCAGGACGCCGAGGCACGTCTCGTTGTCGTAGCGCGGGCGCCACCCCGCCTCCCGCAGCCGCGTCGACGGCACGACCCACGGGTACACGACGTACGCGAGGTCCTCCGGCGGCATCGGCAGCACCCGGGCCCGGTGCAGTCGCTGAGCCGTCCCGAGCGCGAGCGCCACGGGCAGCTCGAGGCGGCGCATCCCCGAGATGTGCTCGACGGCCTGCTGCGTCAGCACGCCCTCGCACCCCACGGTCAGCACGCCGTCCAGCTCGCGCTCCACCGCCGTGGCGACCGCCTCGCCGAGGTCGTCGACGTGGCAGAACTGCCACAGCGTCGGGACGTCGGACGCCGCGAGCAGCCGGGGCGCCTCGAAGTGCCGGGTGATGACGGTGTCCACCCCCTCGCCGACGAGCGCCGCCGGCCGCACGACGGTGGTCCGCAGGGAGGGGTGGGCGCCCGGCACGCGGGCGACGAGCTCCTCCACCTCCAGCATGTCGCCGACGAGCCCGGAGTCGCCGACCGCGCGCGGCGGCGCGCCCTCCGGCAGCGGGACGGGCTGGTCGGGCACGGCTCCGTAGACCATCGCCGACGTCACGGTGACCAGGCGGCGCGCCCCGACCGCCGCCGCCGCGGTGAACACCGCCTGCGCGCTGCGGACGACGCGCGCCCGCCGCGTCAGCGGCGGCTCGGCGAGGGCAGCCTCGAGGTCGGTGGGGCACGCCACGTGGACGACGACGTCGACGCCCTCGAGCGCCTCGGCGACGGCAGGACGCGCGATGTCGGCGATGCGCCAGTGGGCCTGGTCGACGTCGCCGCGCTCGGCGTCGACCGCGACGACCCGCGCGACGGAGCCGCCCTCCACCCGGCGCACCAGGGCACGCGTGATCGCCAGCCCGGCCGCCGACCCGGCGCCGGTCACCGCCACGACGGGGCTCGCCCGGCCGCGACCGGCGCTGCGCCGAGAGCGAACCCGGCCGCCGGTGGAACTCACGGACCCTCCGTCCGGTTGGTCTGGCATAGCGTTTGGTACCGCAGGTGCCGCGGGTAGGGGCCATCATCATCACCCGCCGCACCGCCGACCGCACCGACATCGCCGCCGCGGCGAGGAGGGCACCCGACACGATGACGAACGACCCGCAGCAGCGTCCCGAGGACGACGAGCCACAGGACCCGCTGTCCGAGATGCTCGGCAGGCTCCTCGGCGGTGAGGCCGGCATGCCCGGGCTCGACCCCGCGCAGCTCGCGGCGGCGGGCATCCCGACCGACCCGACGGCACTCGGCCAGGTGCTCGCGCAGGTGCAGCGGATGCTCTCCACGGCCGGCGACGGACCGGTCAACTGGGACCTCGCGCGCGACCTGGCCCGGCAGACGGCGGTCGCCGGCGGCGACCCGAGCGCCGGCGACCGCGAGCGCCGGGACGTGGTGGAGGCGCTGCGGCTGGCCGAGCTGTGGCTGGACGCCGTCACCGACCTGCCCGCCGCGGGCGCCTCGGCGCACGCCTGGTCGCGCTCGGAGTGGGTCGAGGCGACGCTGCCGACGTGGCGGCGCCTCACCGAGCCGGTCGCCTCGTCGGTGGCGGACGCGATGGCCGACGCGATGGCGCAGCAGGCCCCCGAGGAGATGCGGCCGATGGTCGCCATGGCGGGCAAGATGCTCCGCCAGGTGGGCGGCGCGGTCTTCGGCATGCAGGTCGGCCAGGCCGTCGGTGGCCTCGCCCGCGAGGTGGTGAGCTCGACGGACGTCGGGCTGCCGCTGGCGGGCGGCGGGACGACGGCGCTGCTGCCGGCCAACGTCGCAGCGTTCGGCGAAGGGCTCGAGGTGCCCGCCGAGGAGGTGCGGCTCTTCCTGGCCCTGCGCGAGTCGGCGCACGCGCGCCTGTTCACCCACGTGCCGTGGCTGCCGCAGCACCTCCTGGGGGCCGTCGAGGCCTACGCCCGCGGCATCAGCATCGACACCTCCCGCATCGAGGACGCCGTGTCGCGCGTCGACCCGACCGACCCGCAGGCGCTGCAGCAGGCGCTCTCGGACGGGCTGTTCGAGCCGGAGCGCACGCCCGCCCAGCAGGCTGCGCTCGACCGCCTCGAGACCGCGCTCGCCCTCGTCGAGGGCTGGGTCGACGAGGTCGTGGACGCCGCAGCGCGCGAGCGCCTGTCGTCGTCCGCCGCGCTGCGCGAGGCCGTGCGCCGGCGCCGAGCCGCGGGCGGGCCGGCCGAGCACACCCTGGCCTCCCTCGTGGGCCTGGAGCTACGGCCGCGACGCCTGCGTGACGCCGCGACCCTGTGGGCGACGCTGGAGACGGCTCGCGGCCGCGGCGGGCGCGACGCCGTCTGGTCGCACCCCGACCTGCTGCCGACGGCGGCCGACCTCGACGACCCGGCCGGGTTCGCGCAGCGCCGCGGCGACGCGGACGCCGCCTCGGCCGACGTCGACGCGGCGCTGGAGCGCCTGCTGCGCGGCGACGAGGGGGACGCCGCGCCGTGACCCTGCACGCCGCCGCCGTCGCGGCGCTCGAGGGCTGGCGCGCGCCGTCGCCCGCGCAGGAGGCGCTGCGGCTCGGCTACCTCGCCCACCTGGCCGCCCACCCGGACGGGGTGTGGAAGCACGGTCCGCCCGCCCACCTCACGGCGTCGTGCCTCGTGCTGGACGACGCGGGGGAGCGCGTGCTGCTCACGCACCACGCCAAGGGCGGCTTCTGGGTGCAGCTCGGCGGGCACCTCGAGCCCGCCGACGCCGACCTGGCGGCCGCCGCGCGGCGGGAGGCGCGCGAGGAGTCCGGGGTGGACGACGTCCGGCTCGCGCTGCCCGGCCCGGTCGACCTCGACCGGCACGCCCTGCCGCCCGCGTTCGGCCGCTGCCGCGAGCACCTCGACGTGATGTTCGTCGGACTCGCGCCCGCAGACGCCGTGCCGGTCGTCAGCGACGAGAGCCACGACGTCGCGTGGTGGCCGGTCGGCGCGCTGCCGGACGGCGTGGTCCCGGACCTGCGGCCGCGGCTCGAGCGCGTGGTCGCGCTCGTGCGGGGCTACGCGCGGTCGAGCGCCCGGTAGAGGTCGGCGAGCACGTCGTCCGGGTCCTCGAGGCCCACCGACAGGCGCAGCAGGCTCGGGTGCGGCCTGGCCTCCGCCGCGACCGGGCGGTGCGTGAGGGCCGCCGGGTGCTGGATCAGGGTGTCGACCCCACCGAGCGACACGGCATGCGTGACCGTCTCGCAGCCGCCGGCGACGCGGCACGCCGCCTCGTAGCCGCCCGCCACCTCGAACGCGAGCATCGCGCCCGGCCCGTCCATCTGCCGGCCGACCAGCCCCGCCGGGTCGCCCTCGGCCAGGCCCGGGTAGTGGACGGCCGTCACGGCCGGGTGCGACAGCAGGCCCCGCGCCACCTTGCCCGCGTGCTCGCCCTGCGTGCGCACCCGTACCGGCAGCGTCGCGAGCCCGCGGTGCAGCAGGTAGGCGCCCAACGGGTGCAGCAGGCCGCCGGTGACGGCGCGCACGCGGCGCAGCCGGGCGGCGGTCTGGCCGGCGCGCTCTCCCGCCGTGGCGACGACACCGCCCACGACGTCCCCGTGGCCGCCGAGGTACTTCGTCGCCGAGTGCAGCACGAGGTCGGCGCCGTGGCGCGCCGGGCGCTGCAGCACCGGCGTCGCGAAGGTGTTGTCGACGGCGAGCAGCGCGTGCGGGGCGTGCTCGCGCACCTGGGCGGCGACCGCGGCGACGTCGACGAGCTGCAGGGTCGGGTTCGCCGGCGTCTCGAGCAGCACGAGGCCGGTGTCCGGACGCACCGCCCGCGCGACGCCCGCCGCGTCGGTGTACGTCACCTGGGTGCCGAGCAGGCCGGTCGCGAGCAGGTGGTCGCTGCCGCCGTACAGCGGCCGGACGCCCACCACGTGCCGGTGCCCCGTCTCGCCGAGGCCGACGAGGACGGCGGACAGCGCCGCCATGCCGGAGGCGAACGCGACGGCCTGCTCCGCCCCCTCGAGGTCGGCGAGCGCCTCCTCGAACCGGGCGACGGTGGGGTTCCACAGCCGCGCGTACACGTGGCTGCCGCCGTCGAGGGGCAGCCCGCCGGTGGCCAGCGCCTCGTAGGAGTCGCCGCCGCGCTCGACGTCCGGCAGCGGGTTCGTCGTCGACAGGTCGATCGGCAGGGCGTGCAGCCCCGCCTCCCGCAGGCCGGAGCGGCCGGCGTGGACGGCGCGGGTGCTGAAGGCGGTCATGGGCGTCAATGGTGAACACGTGGGCCGCCAGGTGCCAGGATTCCGACGAAGATTCTGAGCAGGCCCTGCGCGACCGCATCTGTCAGTTGCCGAGACCTCTGGAGGACCCGTGCCGCCGAACGTCGTTCAGCTCCCGCTCCCGCCGCTCGACGGGGTCGACCGCGCGATCCTCGCCGCGCTCGTCGAGGACGGCCGGACGCCGAACAACGCCCTCGCCGCCCGGGCCGGCATCGCGCCGTCCACCTGCCTGGCGCGGGTGCGCGAGCTGCGGCGCCGCGGCGTGCTGCGCGGCGTCCACGCCGACGTCGACCTGGCCGCGGTCGGGCACGGGCTGCAGGCGATGATCGCCGTCCGGCTGCGGTCGCACGAGCGCGGCGAGATCGAGGCGTTCCGGCGCACCGCGCCGGGGCTGCCCGGCGTGGTGTCGGTGTTCCACGTCTCCGGCGCCGACGACTACCTGCTGCACGTGGCCGTCGCGGACGCCGGGGCCCTGCGCGACTTCGTGCTCGACCACCTCACCGGCCACCCGGCCGTCGTCCACGCCGAGACCAGCCTGATCTTCGAGCACGTGCGCGGGACGGCCGACCTCGTCGGGGGGTGAGGGGCCCCCGTGCGGTCAGCGGTTCACGTCGTCGTCCAGACCCTCGTCCGGCACCTCCCCGAGCGACAGGTCGTGGGCGGCGGCGACGCCCTCGAGGTATCCGCGGGCCCGCTCGGTGCGCGGGTAGGACTCCAGCAGCGCCCAGAACGCCGGCCCGTGCCCGGGCTCGATGAGGTGGGCGAGCTCGTGCAGCAGCACGTAGTCGAGCACCCAGCCCGGCATCCCCCGCACCCGCGTGGAGATGCGGACGGTGCCGTCCGCCGGCGTCGCGGACCCCCACCGCAGCCGCTGGTTGCCCGCCCACCGCACCGACGCCGGCGACGCGCGCCCGGCGAGGTAGCGCGCCGACAGCTCGGCCGCCCTGCGGGCCAGGTCGGCGTCCCCGGGGCGGCGGCGCTGGTCCTGCGCCGCGAGCCGGGCCAGCATCCGCTCGACCCACGCCTCCTCCTCGGCGCGCGAGAAGCGGGCCGGGATGCACACCACGGTGGTCGCGCCGTCCCGGAAGGCGGTCACCGTCCGCCGGCGCCGCCGGCTGCGACGCACCTCGACGTGGGACCCCGCGGCGGCCATGACCGCACGCTACCTGCGTCACGGCTGCGTAGCCGATCATGCACAGCCGGTGGGCGCGCCCCGTCGCAGGTCAGGCGGCCCTTCGCTGCGTCGTCCACGCCGTTGTCCACAGGTTGTCCCCACCCTCCCCCACAGGGAAACGGGCGTCGTCCACAGCCCCGTCCACAGCCGTCGCGTGCGGGTCAGTGGCCGCGGAACTGCGGACGGCGCCGCTCGCGCTGGGCGGCGAGGCCCTCCTGCAGGTCGCCGGTGGCGAGCGTGACGGCCTGGGCCAGCGCCTCCCACTGCAGGGCCGTCTCGTGGTCGGCGTGCCCGCCGCCCCGCAGCGCGACGGTGGTCAGCCGGGCGGCGACGGGCGCGGTCGCGGCGACGGCACCGGCCATCTCCAGGGCGACGTCCAGGACCTCGGACGCCGGGACGACGCGGGACGCGAGACCGAGCCGAACGGCCTCCTCGCCGTCCACCAGGCGGCCGGTGAGCAGCAGGTCCCGCGCGACGGCGAGCCCCGCGACGTCCGGCAGTGACCACGTCGTCGCCATCCCCGCGTGCATGCCGAGAGCGGTGAAGGGGACGCCGAGCCGGGCCCGGCAGCGACCACGCGCAGGTCGCAGGCCAGCGCGAGCGCCAGCCCCGCCCCGATCGCGCAGGTCAGCCGGGGTGCTGGTCATGCGACGCACGCTATCCGGACACCCGCGCGCACCCGTCCGGAGACGACACGGACGCGCCGTGCGCCTCTCGAGCGTGAGCACGCCCCCGTGCTGGGCTACTGTGCTGCGCGGTCCAGCACGCACGACCCGACCGTTCGGGAGCACCGTGCGCTGGAGGGCAGACGTCGACGAAGGGAGGCCCGAAGTGGCCGAGGAGACCTACAAGGGCGAGTTCTACTGCGTGAAGTGCAAGGAGAAGCGCGAGGCGGAGGGCCGCGTCGTGGAGACGAACGGCCGTCGCATGGCCAAGGGCCAGTGCCCGGTGTGCGGCACCAACCTCAACCGGATCCTGGGCAAGGCCTGACCGCAGGCTCACCCGACGACCGCGGACGGCGGGCGCTCCCCTCGGGGGCGCCCGCCGTTCCGTCTCCGGCGCCGCGGACGCCGGCCTGTGGACGACGCCGGCCGCCGCGGCGGTCCGCGTGCCAGGCTGCGGCGATGCTCCTGCGACTGCGCCCCGGCCTCTACCAGGCGTGGCGCCGGCCGGGCCGGCTGCAGATCGGCCTGGACGCCCGGCACGGGGTCGTCCTCGACGGCCTGGAGGCCGCCGACGAGCGGCTCGTCACGGCCCTGGCCGAGGGGACGACGCTCCCGCGGCTGCTGCGGCTGGCCGCGCGCCTGCAGGTGCCCGAGCAGCGGGTGCACGACCTGCTCGCCGAGCTCCGGGCGGCGCGCGCCCTCGCCGCCCCGCCCACCGTGCGCAGCCGGCTCGCCCGCCTGCCGGACGTCTCCCGCCGGCGCCTGGCCCCTGACGCCACCGTGCTCGGCGTCGCCCACCCGGACGGCGACGGCTGGCACGTGCTGGCCGCGCGCCGCACCCGCTGCGTCGGCGTCGTCGGCGCCGGCCGCACCGGCCTGGCCGTCGCCACCGGCGTGGCGGCCGCGGGCGTCGGCTGCGTGCTCGTGGACGACGCGTCGCCGGTGCGCGCGGGCGACGTGGCGCCCGGCGGGTACACCGGCGAGGACGTCGGCCGGCCGCGGGACGTGGCGGCCCGCGACGTGCTCGCGCGGTGCTGCCCCGACACCCGGACGGCGGCGCGCGGCCGGGTACGGCCCGACGTGCTCGTGCTCGTCGGCCACGGCGTCCTCGACCCGTCGCGGGCCGACGCGCTGCTGCGCGAGGACGTCGCGCACCTGGCGGTGACGTGGGGCGAGGCGGGCGTGGTCGTGGGTCCGTTCGTCGTCCCGGGCCGGTCCAGCTGCCTGCGCTGCCAGCACCTGCACCGCACCGACCGGGACCCGGAGTGGCCGCGTCTCGTCGCGCAGCTGGTGGGCCGCCGCGCCGTCGACGTGCCCCCCGCCGAGGAGGGGTCGCTCGCCGCGCTGGCGGCCGCGCTGGCCACCGTTCAGGTGCTCACGCACCTCGACGGGGGCGTCGTGCCGGCCACCGACGCGACGCTCGAGGTCGGGCTGCCGGAGGCGGCGATCGCCGTCCGCGCGTGGCCGGCGCACCCCCGGTGCGGCTGCGTGCGCCTGCCGGGAGTCGCGGGATCGGCGGGCACAGCGACAATGAGGACGTGAGCGACCTCCCCCGCAAGGCCTTCTCGCGCTCGGTGCGCCTCGCGAGCCTGCCGGTGGGCTTCGCGGGGCGGACGGCGATCGGCCTCGGCAAGCGCGTCGGCGGCAAGCCCGCCGAGCTGGTGGCGGCGGAGGTGCAGGCCCGCACCGCGGAGCAGATGTTCAAGGTGCTCGGCGAGCTCAAGGGCGGCGCGATGAAGTTCGGGCAGGCCCTCAGCATCTTCGAGGCGGCGCTGCCCGAGGAGGTCGCCGGCCCCTACCGGGCGACCCTCACCAAGCTGCAGGACGCCGCTCCCCCGATGCCGGCGGCGACCGTGCACAAGGTGCTCGCGGAGCAGCTGGGCGCGCGCTGGCGGGCGTCGTTCCAGCGCTTCGACGACACGCCGGCGGCCGCCGCCTCGGTCGGCCAGGTACACCGCGCCGTCTGGGGGGACGGGCGGGACGTCGCGGTGAAGGTGCAGTACCCCGGGGCCGGCGACGCGCTGATCTCCGACCTCAACCAGGTGTCGCGGGTCGCCCGCGTGGCGACGAGCTGGATCCCCGGCCTGGACATCGGGCCGATCCTCGCCGAGCTCAAGGAGCGCATCGCCGAGGAGCTCGACTACGGCCTGGAGTCCGAGGCCCAGGCGACGTTCGCCGCCGCCTTCGCCGACGACCCGCAGGTGGCGGTCCCGGACGTCGTGCTGGCCACCGACCGCGTCATCGTCAGCGAGTGGCTGGAGGGGACGCCGCTGTCCCAGGTGATCCGCGACGGGACGCAGGACGAGCGGGACGTCGCTGCACGCCGCTACCTGGAGTTCCTGCTCCTCGGCCCGGCGCGGGCCGGCCTGCTGCACGCCGACCCGCACCCCGGCAACTTCCGGATGACCCCGGACGGGCGGTTCGGCGTCCTCGACTTCGGCGCGGTCAACCGGCTGCCCGACGGGATGCCGACCGAGATCGGCTCCCTGCTGCACCTCGCGCTGGCCGGCGAGGCGGAGGCCGTCGTCGCGGGCCTGCGCGAGGAGGGGTTCATCCGGTCGTCGATCCAGATCGACCCGGAGGGCCTGCTCGCCTACCTGTCGCCGTTCCTCGAGCCGGCGCGCTCCGAGACGTTCCGCTTCAGCCGCGGCTGGCTGCAGGACCTGTTCGCCCACATCAACGACCCGCGCCGCCCGCAGTGGTCGACCGGGCTGAAGCTCAACCTGCCCCCGGAGTACCTGCTGATCCACCGCGTCTGGCTCGGCGGCATCGGCGTGCTGTGCCAGCTCGAGGGCGAGGTTCCCGTGCTCGACGTGCTCGAGGCGCACCTGCCGAACTTCACCGTGCCGGACGGCCTGACCGCCTGAGCCGCAGCGCGACCGGCACCCACCGGCTCCCGGGGCAGGGGGTACGGGCGCCCGGCTGACCGGAGGAGGTCCTTCTCCGGCGACGCTGTCCGGTGCGGACCCTGCCGGGTCCGTGGGCGCCAGCGGACCCGGCACGGTCCGACCCCCCCAGCACCGCGGGAGACCCTCCGCTGCCCCGGCCGGCGGTCAGCCGAGCGTCGTCCGGGCCCGCCCGGTGACGACCAGCGGGATGCCGTCGGAGAAGGCGGCGATGACGATGGTGAGCAGCGGTGGCTCGGCGGTAGCGACCAGGGTGACCTCGGCGGTGCGGCCGTCCGGGGTGCCGGTCGAGGCGGCGACGGCGAACCCGTCGAAGCGCCCCGGTGCGCCGGCGAGCTCGACGTACTCCTCGACGCTGGCGCGCACCGACGCGTCGGTGAGGGGTACCCCTCCACCAGGGCTGGCGCCGTCCGCGAAGAAGGCACCGAGGTCGACGGCGTCGGCGGCGTCGAGGGCCGCGGCGTCGGCGAGGGCGAGCAGGCGCTTGCGCTCCAGGTGCACCGCGGAGGCGCTCGCCACCACGGTCACGAGGGTCACGGTGATGAGCGTGTAGACGAGGATGAGCAGCAGCACCTGACCGTCGTCGCCGCGGGAGTCCGGCCGCTGGGTCATCCGCGGAACCTGTCGACGACGGCGAGGGCCTCGGCGCTCACCGGGACGCGCGTGGGCACCACGGCGTCGACGAACCGCGGCACGCCCGGCAGGACGACGTCCAGCGTGACCTCGACCCGCACCCGCGCCTCGGGCTGCAGGCACGGGTCCTCCTCGCAGTCGACGACGAGCGAGCGCGCGGGGTCGGCGTCGCGGAAGCCCTGGTCGTGGAAGGCGAGCAGCACGGCGGCGCGGGCCCGATGGGCACCGGCGCCCTCGTCCTCCGCGGCGGTGAACGCGCGGGCTGCCTCGCGTGCCGCGCCCTCGGCCGCGAAGACGCCGGCCTGCACGCGGCCGAGGGTGATGACGAGGTAGACGACGGGCACGAGCAGCAGCACGCCGAGGGTGACGAACTCGACCACCGCGCTGCCGGCGTCGCCGGCCGAGGCCCGCCGGAGGCGCCTCACGGCAGCTCCCGGAGTCCGTGACCGCGCACCGTGAGCCGGTCCGCGGGCCCGAGCAGGCCGATCACCGGCAGGGGCGCCTCGACGGTGACCTCGACGGTCTCCAGACCCTCGACGACGGCGACGCCGGCCGTCACGCCCTCGGCGTAGCGCGGGGAGAGCACCGACACGATGAGGTCGCGGGTGCGCTGCGCACCCTGGGCGGGGGTGCGGTCCGCGAGCGCGCCGTAGCGCGCCCCTTCGGCGGCACAGTCGACGAGCGTGTTGCGCACGTGCAGCACCGTCGCGAGCTGGACCACGCCGAGGAAGACCAGGGTGAGCAGCGCGCCGACGAGCACGAAGTCGACGACCGCGGCGCCCGCGTCGCGGCGCACGGCCTCAGAAGCCCAGGACGCGGTTCATCGCCTCGGAGAACACGCCTTCCAGGGCGTCACCCGCGACGGCCCACAGCCCCAGCACCAGCCCTGCCGTCATCAGCGTGACGAGCACCCAGCCGGGCACGTCACCGCGCTCAGGAGTCGCCAGGACGCGGCTCAGGCGACGGCGCACGGTCGTCAGTGATCGGGTGGTCATCGTTCCCCCTCTGTGGCAATGGATTTCACAGGTCGACGCTCAGCACCGCCAGGCCCGGGTAGACGGCGAAGAGCACGGTCACCGGCAGCACGAGGAACACGACCGGGACCATCATGGCGATCTCCTTCTTGCCGCCCGTCTCCATGAGCCGCCGTCGTCCGAGGTCCCGCACGTCCTGGGCCTGCGCGCGCAGCACGTCGGCCAGGGGTGTCCCGCGCTCCACGGCGACCGCCACGCCGTCCACGAAGCGGGCGAGGCTGACGAGGCTCGTTCGCGCGGCCAGGCCCTCCAGGGCCTGCACCAGTGAGGCGCCGGCCCGGGCGTCGGCGAGGGTGCGGCGCAGCTCGGCGGACAGCTCGCCGCCGCAGGTCCGCGCCACGCGCTCCAGGGCACCGACCGCCCCCTCCCCGGCCGACACCGACAGCGCGAGCAGCTCCGCGACCGTCGGGAACTCGGCGATCATGCGCTCCTCGCGGCGGCGCACCTGGCGGGTGAGCTGGTAGTCGCGCGCCACCACCCCGGTAACAGCGCCGACCACGACCAGGCCCAGCAGTGGCAGCACGGCGACCCCGCCCCGCGCCGCGAGCAGGAGGGCAGCCACCACGCCCAGCGCCGTCCCGGCGACGCCCCAGAGGACCTGCTCGGCGCGGAACGACTCCACGGTGCGCGTACCGCCGAGCTGGTCGAGCCTCCGGCGCACCGACGCCGCCCCGCCGGAGAGGCGCTCGACCCACCGCGCGGCGTCCGTCATCGCCGGGCCGAGGAGCCGCTCGAGGAGCAGCAGAGGCGCGCCCACCGCCGTCCTGCCCAGCAGACGCGACGGGGGTGCGACCTCGCGCAGGTAGGGAGCGAGGCGGTCGTCCAGCGTGGGCCGGCGCATCACCGGCAGGCGCACCAGCACGAGCCAGAGCCCCAGACCCGCGACGAGTCCGAGGGCGGCGCCTCCGGCGGGGGTCGAGAGGAACGACCACAGCGTCATCGCAGCACCCGCTCCTCCTCCGGCAGCCGGCCGATGCGCACCATCAGCCGGTAGGCGATCACGCTGACGCCGGCACCCACCGCGAGCACGAGGACGCCGGCGGGGCGGTTGTAGGCGATGACGGCCTCCGGCCGGGTGGCCAGCAGCGCCAGCACGATCCACGGCGCGGCCACCGCGAGGCGCGCCGCGTTCACGGTCCAGGACTGGCGGGCCTCGAGCTCGGAGCGGGTGCGGGCGTCCTCGCGCAGGAACGCCGACAGGGTGCGCAGCAACCGGCCCAGGTCGGTCCCGCCCACCTCGCGCGTCAGGCGAAGGGCCTCGACGATGCGGTCGGCGACCGGGTCCGCGAGCCGGGCCTTCAACCGGTCGAGGCAGAGGGCGAAGCGGCCGGTGGCCCGGTAGTCCTCGGCGAACGCGAGAAAGGCGGGCCGCAGCTCGACCGGCCCCCGGACGCCGATCTGGCC
Organism: Actinomycetes bacterium; assembly: GCA_046566185.1. Classification (GTDB taxonomy): domain Bacteria; phylum Actinomycetota; class Actinomycetes; order Actinomycetales; family SCSIO-59966; genus SCSIO-59966. Next base: position 17,362 of record JBKHXE010000011.1, read on the forward strand.
GAGTGCCTCCGGCAGCGACAGCCCGGCCCGGACGCCGGAGGCGAGGTGGTCCACCACCTCGGGCCACACGTCCCGCAGCTGTGATCGACGCTGACGAGCACGCAGCCGTATCAACGCAACCGGCGCCCAGCCCGCCATGGCGCCGAAGCACACCGCGATGGGCGGGGACTGCGAGACCGCCAGCACCACCACGCCGCCCGCCACCGCGCAGCCGACGCACGTCGCGGCCACCGCCCGCACCGACACCGCCTCCAAGCCGGCCTGCGCCAGGGCGTCGTCCGCCCGGTCCCGCCACGCCGGGCGACGCACCGGCGCCTCCGAGGCCGGCCAGCAGGACCACCAGATGCAGAAGACGCCCGCGCCGAGGAGCAGGCCGACGAGCAGGTCCACTCAGCCGACCTCCCCGGCCGCCAGCAGACGCGTGAGGTCGATGCCGGCGCGCTCGAAGCGCTCCGGGTGCGGCGGGTAGCCGTCGGCCCGGACCAGGCGGTCCCCCCGGGTGGTGAAGACGTCGGCGGTCTCGACGACGTCCTCCTCCACCCGGCCCGGGACGGCGAGCACCTCCCGGACCCGGCGCCGTCCGGCGTGGTCCATCGCGACGTGGACCACCAGGTCGACCGACGAGGCCACCGTCGGGACGACGAACTTCCCCGAGACGTTCTCACCGGCCAGCAGCGGCAGGGTGCACATCTTCGTGATCGCCTCGCGGGCGCTGTTGGCGTGGATCGACGCCATCCCGGGCAGGCCGCTGTTGAGCGCGATGAGCAGGTCGAGGCTCTCCTCCTGCCTGACCTCGCCCACGATGATGCGGTTGGGCCGCATCCGCAGCGCCTCCTTGACGAGGCGCCGCAACGGGATCTCCCCCGTGCCCTCCAGGCTGGCCTGCCGGCACTGCATGCCGACGACGTCCCGCAGCGGCACCTTGAGCTCGAACACCTCCTCGCACGTCACGACCCGCTCACGGGCGGGAACCGACGCCGCGAGGCAGTTGAGCATGGTCGTCTTGCCGGCCTGCGTGCCGCCGGACACCAGCAGGTTCAGGCCGGCCGCCACCGCGGCGTCGAGGAACTCGGCGGCGTGCGGCGTGAGCGTCCCGAGCGCGACAAGCTCCTCCAGGCGCGTCGCCTTCACGACGAACTTGCGGATGTTCACGGCCCAGTGCTCGCGCGTGACGTCGGGGATGACGACGTGCAGGCGGCTGCCGTCCGGCAGCATCGCGTCGACGAACGGCGTCGAGAGGTCGACGCGGCGCCCCGACGACTTCAGCATGCGCTCGACGAGGTCACGCACCTGCTCGGCCGTCAGGATCGTCGTCGTCAGCTCCGGCTGCCCGGCCCGGGCCACGAACACCTTCCCCGGCTCGTTGACCCAGATCTCCTCGACCTCCGGGTCGTCCAGGTAACGCTGCAAGGGGCCCAGGCCCGCGACGGCGTCCATCACCGAGCGCACGGTCTGCGCCACGTCGACCAGCGGCGGCAGGTGCCCGGTCAGCGACCGCTCGTCGTAGTCGGCCACGACGTCCTCGACGAGGCGGCGGGCCACCGCAGGGTCGCGCACCGGGTCCACACCGCGGCGGCGCACCAGCTCACGCACCTCGTCCTCGACGATCGCGATCGCGTCCACTGCTCCCCCACTTGCTCGAGCCGTCCGCGCGCAGACTAGGCCGAAACAGTCGTTTCGCGGCAGGCCCCCTGTGGAAGGACCTCCCCGGCGGCCCGCCGGACGTTCCCGTCCACAGGCGCCGCGGCACGGGCGGCGCCACTCCTGCCAGGCTCGCCGGGTGCGCCTCCGGCTCTCCGTCGCGCGCCCGGACGCCGCCGGGCCGCCCGTCGACGTCGTCCTGGCCGCCGACGAGGGGACGACGCTCGGCGAGGTCCGCGCCGCCGTCCTGGGCGTCGCGTGCGCACCACCGGGCAGCGCGCTCCTCGTCGAGGGCCGGCCGCTGGACGACGCCGCGCCGGTCGGCGTCCCGCCCCTGGTCGACGGTGTGCTGCTGGTGGCCGGGCCGGCCGGCCCCACCGCGTCCGCCGACCGAGGCGGGCTGCTCGAGCTGCACGTCGTCGGCGGCCCGGACGCCGGGGCCGTGCACCGGCTCGCCCCCGGGCGCCACCGCCTGGGCCGGTCCCCGGACTGCGACGTGCGCGTCGACGACGTCGACGTCTCCCGCGTGCACGCGGTGCTGGACGTCGCGACGTCCGGCGTGACCGTCACCGATCTCGGCTCGACCAACGGGACGACGGTGGACGGCGAGCCCGTGCCGACGGAGCCGCGGCCGCTGCCGCTCGGGGCCGTGCTGCGGGCCGGCAGCACGACGCTGGTGCTGCGGCTGCCGCCCCGGGACGCCGCGTCGGTGCGTCCGACGCGCACCGGTGCGCTGGAGGTCAACCGGCCTCCCCGACTGCCGCTGCCGCCGCTGGCGACGACCGTCCGCTTCCCGCGGCGTCCGGAGCCACCTGAGCGCCGCGGCGTCCCCCTGCTCGCGGCCCTCCTGCCGCTGGCCGTCAGCGTGCCGATGGCCGTGCTGTGGTCGCCGTTCGCCCTGCTGCTCGGGCTGACCAGTCCGGTGATGGTGCTCGGCTCCTACCTCGGGGACCGCCGGTCCGGGCGGCGCCGGCACGCCGAGGCCACGGCGGGCTACGAGGCCGAGCTGGCCGAGGCGGAGCGGCGCGTCGCGGAGCTGCTGCTGGCGGAGCGACGGCAGCGTCGCCGCTCCTCTCCGGACGCCGCCACCCTGGTCGTGGCCGCCGACGTGCCGACGAGCCGGCTGTGGGAGCGCCGGCCCGGTGACGCCGACTTCCTCCTCCTGGGCGTCGGCACCGGCCCGGTGGCGTCCGCCGTCACCGTGGTGCGGCCGGCGGACGGCGACGAGCGGGAGAACCCCCTGCTGGACGACGCGCCCGTGGGCGTCTCCCTGCGCGCCGCGGGCGTGGTCGGCCTGTGCGGGCCGCGCCGCGCGGTGCTCGGCCTCGCCCGCTGGCTCGTCGTCCAGGTCGCCTGCCTGCACGCCCCGGCCGACGCCGGCGTGGTGGTGCTCGCCGCCGGAACCGCCGGGCACGACTGGACGTGGACCCGCTGGCTGCCGCACGCGCGGCCCGACCCCGACGCGGCTCCGTGGACGGCGTCCGGGACCGCCGACGTGGAGCGCCTC
>JBKHXE010000012.1:0-7312 GCA_046566185.1 Actinomycetes bacterium
GACGAGCCGGCAGCGGCCCTCGGCCAGCAGGGCGCACGGGCGGCCGGCGGCCCCTCCCGGCCCGGGACACTGCCGCACGGTGAACCCCGCTGCCTGCAGCGCGGCCGTCTCCGGCGTCGCCCACCAGCCGGGCGACTCGAGCAGCACCCGGGAACCCTCGCTGCCCGCGGGCCAGCCGGGCATCCAGGCGTCGGTGGCGACCTCCACGCAGACCACGCCGTCCACCGCCGGCTCCACCACCGCGTACCCGAGCGACTGGAGCAGGCGCAGCATCGGCACGTTGTCCGTGCGCACGACCGCGAGCAGGGACACCACGCCGTGCTCGTGGGCGGCCGCCCGAAGGCGTTGCAGGAGAAGCCTTCCCAGGCCCCGGCCCTGGTGGGCGTCGGCCACGGTCAGGCTCAGCTCCGGCGGGCCGTCACCGACGACCTCGTAGCGGGCCTCGGCGACGACCTGCCCGGCGGACTCGGCGAGCAGGGACACCGCGGGGCGATCGGGCTGCAGCGCGGCGACGCGAGCCAGCAGGGACGGCGCTACCGGCGCGGAGAACCGCATCCGCGCCGAGCGCTCGGACAGCCCGCGGTACAGAGCCGCGATCGCGGGCACGTCCGCCTCGCCCGCGGTCCGGACGCCGTAGCGGTCCGTTCCGTTCGACGGGGCTGGCATGTCGACCGCTACCAGCGCGGCTCGCAGCGCACCACGATGCGGCCCCGGCCGTCCTCTCGGATCTCGACCAAGTGCGCGCAGGAGTAGCAGCGGTCGATCTCGACGTCCCCCGCGGCAGACCGCGGGCACGGCACCCGACCGTCACCGACGATGCGTTCCTGTCCCCTGCGCAGGGTCCCGACCATCCTGGAGATCACGTGGGTCGTCATGCCGGGACGCTAGGGAGGTCCTCAACCGTGCGGGGAGGGTCCTAGGTCCCGCTCGATGCCCCGCGCTGCCCCGTTGAGCGCGGCCACGTACCCGGCCAGCCCGGCGCGCTGGAAGCGGGCACTCGGGATCGCCAGTGTCAGCGCGGCCACCGGGACGCGGTCCGCGCCGAGGACGGCGACTCCCACCGCCGTCACGCCCCGCTCCGTCGCGCCGTCGTTGACCGCGAAGCCACGTTTGCGCACGAGCCGCAGCTCCTGCAGCAGTCGGGGGACGTCGACGTCGTCCCGGTCGGCGTAGCGCGCGGTGATCTCGGCGTCCGGCAGAGCTGCGAGCAGGACCTTGCCGCCGGATGCCAGGTGGGCGGGCAGGACCTTGCCGGCACGGTCACCGACCCTGAGTACCTGGTCGCACTCCACCGTGAGGACGAAACGGACCTCGGTGCCCACCAGCACCTGGAGGTTGGCCGACTCGTGGACCGTGGCGACCAGCACCTCGGCCCGGGGCAGCGCCGCCCGCCGGAGCAGGGCCGTCGGCGCCGCGGGGGTCCCGGTGGTGCGCAGCATGGCGCCGGGCCGGTATCGCCGGTCCTCGCCCTGCTCGGCGAAGTCGCGGTAGACGAGCATCGCGAGCAGCCGGTGCGCCGTCGAGCGGGCCACGCCGAGGCGCTCCGCTGCCTCGGTGACGCCCAGCGAGCCTTCGTGCCGCAGGAGCTGCGCCAGATGGAGGGCGTGGTCCACCGACTCGATCGCATAGGGCGGCTTGTTCCTCATAGCAGAAAACGCTATCCCGCTTCCCAGAACAAACCTAGTGTCTCCGGCACCGCACCCCGAGAGTCACGAGGAGAGCCGAGCCATGACCGTGGAGCTCACGCCGTCCCCGGTGCGACTGACCGCGACCGACGGCCCCCACCAGCCGCCGCGCACGAGAGAGCTCGAGGAGCTCTACCGCGGCTTCGAGTCCGAGCTGCTCGTCCCCCTGTGGACCGAGATCGGCGACCTGATGCCGCAGGCGCCGACCTCCAAGGCGCAGCCGCACCTGTGGCACTGGAGCTCGATGCTGCCGCTGGCCGAGCGCTCCGGAGACCTCGTTCCGGTGGGCCGTGGTGGCGAGCGGCGCGCGATCGCCCTGGCCAACCCCGGCCTCGGCGGGCGCCCCTTCGCCACCCCGACGCTGTGGGCGGCCATCCAGTACCTGCGCCCCGGAGAGGTCGCTCCCGAGCACCGGCACACCCAGAACGCCTTCCGCTTCGTCATCGAGGGCGAGGGCGTCTGGACGGTCGTCAACGGCGACCCGATCGCCATGCGCCGCGGCGACTTCCTGCCGCAGGCCGGCTGGAACTGGCACGGCCACCACAACATCGCCAAGGAGCCGATGGCGTGGCTGGACGGCCTGGACATCCCCTTCGTCCACGCCACCGACTCGGCGTTCTTCGAGCTCGGCCCCGACGAGGTGACGACGACGGCGACCCCGGAGCGGTCGTACTCGGAGCGGCTGTGGGCCCACCCCGGGCTGCTCCCGGTCTCCCAGCCGCGGCCGCTGACGGCCAGCCCGATCGGCGCCTACCGCTGGGAGCACACCGACGCGGCGCTGCGGGACCAGCTCGCCCTCGAGGACGACGGGCAGCTCGGCGTCCTGGAGCCCGGTCATGCCGTCGTCCGGTTCTCCAACCCGGCCACCGGGGACGACGTGCTGGCGACCATCCGTGCCGAGTTCCACCGGCTGCGCCCGGGCGCGCAGACCGCGACGCGCCGCGAGGTGGGCTCGTCGGTGTGGCAGGTGTTCGACGGCCGCGGCACGATCCGGGTCGGCGAGAAGGAGTGGACCGTCGACCGGGGCGACCTCGTCGTCGTCCCGTCGTGGCACGCGATGACCCTGGGCGCCGAGACGCAACTGGACCTGTTCCGCTTCAGCGACACCCCGGTGTTCGAGCGGCTGCACCAGGACCGGGTCGAGGTCGACGGCCGCCTCGTGCAGGTGGCCGGTCGCGCGGTCGGGGTCGAAGGCGCCGTCCGATGAGGCTGGCCACCCTGCGGATCGGCGACGGCACGCGCGCCGCCCGGCTGGACGGCGCACGGTACGTCCTGCTCGACGCGCCGGACGTCGGCAGGCTGCTGGCCCGCGACGAGTGGGCCGAGGCGGCGGCCACCGCACCCGCCGAGGACACGGTCCCCGCGGCGGACGCGGACCTCGCCCCCGTCGTACCCAAGCCGGGCAAGATCCTCTGCGTCGGCCTCAACTACCGCAACCACATCCTCGAGATGGGCCGCGAGCTGCCCGAGTACCCGACACTGTTCGCCAAGTACCCGGAGGCGCTGGTGGGCCCCAGCGATCCCGTCGAGCTGCCGCCCGAGTCGAGCGCGGTCGACTGGGAAGCCGAGCTCGCCGTCGTGATCGGCCGGCAGGTGCGCCGGGCGGACGACGACGAGGCAGCGGCCGCGATCGCCGGCTTCACCGTCCTCAACGACGTCACCGTGCGCGACTGGCAGTACCGGTCCCCGCAGTGGCTGCAGGGGAAGACCTGGGAGCGGACGACGCCTATCGGTCCGGTGCTCGTCACCCCCGACGAGCTGCCCGGCGGCGTCCGGCCGGTGCTCGACATGACGTGCACTCTGGACGGTGAGACCGTCCAGAAGGCCTCCACCGGCGACCTCGTGTTCGACCCGGTCGCACTGGTGCGGTACTGCTCGACGATCCTCACCCTCCGGCCGGGCGACGTCATCGCCACGGGCACGCCGGGCGGCGTCGGGCACGCCCGCAAGCCGCCGCGCTACCTCACCGGCGGCTCCCGGCTCGTCACCGAGGTCGGCGGCATCGGCCGCTGCGAGAACGTCGCCGAGGCGCTGTGAGGACGCTCGCGCAGTCGCTGGGCTGGATGCAGACCGGCACCGACCTGCTGATGGAGGCGATGAAGCGGCTGGACGACGACGCGCTGTGCTCGTCGACCGCCCTGCCGGGCTGGTCGCGGCTCCACGTGCTGGCGCACGTCGGGTTCAACGCCCGCGCCCTGCAGCGGCTCGCCCACTGGGCGCGCACCGGCTTCCCCACCCCGATGTACGGCTCCGCGGAGCAGCGGGCCGCAGAGATCGCCGACGGCGCCACGTGGACGGCCGATCGACTCCGGGCCCTCGTGGCCGACAGCGCCGACGGCTTGGCGGCCGATCTCGACGCCCTGGACGACGCCGCGTGGCGCCGGGAGGTCGTCACCGCCCAGGGGCGGACGGTCCCCGCGACCGAGCTGCCCTGGATGCGGACCCGTGAGGTGGCCGTACACGCCGTCGACCTGAACGCCGGGGTCACGTTCGCGGACCTGCCGGAGGACGTGTGCGTGGCGCTCGTGGACGACGTCGCCGAACGGCGGTCCGACCGAGGCGCGGATCCCGCCCTGGCCGTCCGCAGCACGACCGGGCGCAGCTGGGACGTCGCCGGTGCCGGCCGGCCCACCGTCGTGACCGGCGCCCCGGCCGACCTGGCCCGGTGGCTCACCGGGCGCGGCAGCGACGGGGTCGACGCCCACGGCCAGCCTCTCCCCACCCTCACGCCCTGGCTCTAGCACGGGAGGCTCCATGACCCGCATCTCGGCACCGGAGACCGATGTCGTCGTCGTCGGCGGCGGAATCGGCGGACTCGCCAACGCCTATGCGCTCACGGTCGCCGGCCACTCCGTGCGCCTGCTCGAGCAGGCACCGGAGTTCGGCGAGGTCGGGGCGGGACTCCAGCTGGCACCGAACGCGACCCGCATCCTGCGCGAGTGGGGTCTGCTCGACGAGGTGGTCGCCCGAGGGGTGCTGCCGCGCCGGCTGCTGTGCCGTGACGCGGTGGACGGCACCGAGCTGACGCATCTCGACCTGGGTGAGGACTTCCAGGCACGGTACGGCGCCCCCTACGTCGTCATCCACCGCAGCGACCTGCACGACATCCTCGTGCAGGCCTGCCGCCGGGTCGATGTGGACCTGCACACCAGCGCCCCGGTCGACGCGGTCGACACCGGCGACGAGGTGGCCACCGCGGTCACCGGCGAGCGGCAGCACACCGGCCGCGTCGTCATCGCCGCCGACGGGCTGCGCTCGACCATTCGGTCGCGGCTCAGCTCCGACGAGCCGATCGGCTCAGGCTATGCGGCATACCGCGGCGCCGTACCGGTCGACAGTCTGCCGAGCCTCGAGGAGCTGTCGCTGCACGACGTGGTGCTCTACATCGGGCCGGGCTGTCACCTCGTGCAGTACCCGCTGCGAGGCGGGCGGATGTTCAACCAGGTGGCGGTCTTCTCCTCGCCCGGCTACCACCGTGGCGACGCCGACTGGGGTGGTCCGGAGGAGCTGCACCAGGCGTTCGAGGGATGCTGCGAGCAGGTGCGGTCGTCTCTCGAGAACCTGTGGAACGACCGGTTCTGGCCGATGTACGACCGCGAGCCGATCCCCAGGTGGGTGGACGGGCGGATCGCCCTGACCGGCGACGCAGCCCACCCCATGCTGCAGTACCTCGCCCAGGGCGCCTGCCAGGCCATCGAGGACGCCTTCAACCTGGCCGGTCACTCCCAGCTGCGCCGCGACGGCACCGCGGTGGACTGGACCGGGACGCTCACCGGTTACGAGGCGGACCGCACGATCCGAACTGCTCGCGTGCAGACCAGTGCGCGCGTGTGGGGCGACATCTGGCACGTCGACGGGCTGGCCCGCACGCTGCGGAACGCGCTCTTCCGGGACCGGCCGGTCGACGACTACCGCTACATCGACTGGTTGTACGGGAAGCACGCGGCGCCCACGCCACCCACGGAGCAGACGATCGCGGCAGTCATGGTCTGATCACCACGTTGACCGGCTCCGCATACGCCACGTCTGGAGGACTTCATACGACGCCGACTGACCAGTGCAGCGGCCGGCGGCGGGGGCGGCGGAAGCACCACCGGCGAGGACGGCGCCGTGGACGCCGTCGGCGTCATCCCGATCGTCGACGTCGCACCGATCTATCTCGGCGTCGAACAGGGATTCTTCGAGGAGCGGGGCATCGACCTGACGCTGGAGAGCGGGCAGGGGGCGCCGCGATCGTGCCCGGTCGAGCCGTTCCGGACGATCGCGATGAGCCAAGGTGGGCGCGAGATCGCCTCGAATCTCGTCGACACCGGCGAGAACGTCATGATCTCGAGCTACTTCACGTCCGAGCAGCCTGGGACGCGATCTGGGGTGCAGTCAAACCGGTGATCGACGCCACTTCGGGGGTATGAATGGCCCCTCCGCCGATGAATCACGGTCGTCGACTATGACGGCAACGTGGAACCGTCTGACGCGCACTCTATGGCCGCAGTCGAGGACGGCCGAGCCGGCCCGGTAGTCCGGTCCGCTCAGCGGCGCAGGACGCGCTGAGGAGGGTGTGGCGCGCTCAGCACCCTTCACACCCTGGACTGCAGGAAGGAGCTGATCTCTTCCACCGGGCGCTCGCCGGTGACCGGCATGACGACCGGAAGCGCCCCCGCCACCTCGTACTCGGCGAGCCGCTGGGCCAGGTCGTCCGGGGCGGTCGACAGCGCGTCGACCATCTCGCGCGGCAGCCGCGCCGGGGCCTCTCGGAGCCGACCGGCGGCGTGCAGCCGCTGGACGTCGTCCACCACCTCGGCGAACCCGAGGCTTCGGAAGTGCCGGGCGTAGGGCGCGGCCATGGCGTAGCTGACGAGGTCCCGCCGCACGCGGGCATCACCGTCCGGGCAGCACAGCACCCAGCAGTACGCGACCACCTGCTTCCCGTCCGGCGCCGCCGGCACCTGGCTCGGCGGGGTGTGGTTGAGGATCACCCCGTCCGCCACCTCCAGGGCGAGCGCGGTCATGCGCGGGCCCATGGCGCCCAGCAGCAGGCCGATGTCGGCGTTCCCCGTCGTGGTCAGGGTGAACGAGCCGCGGCGCTCACCGGACAGCACCGCCCGGAGCTCCTCGAGCCGTCGTCGGGTTCCCACCACCGAGGCGTCGTACGCGGCTTCGTGCCAGCCGGTGACGATCTGCCGGGTGGACACCCCGACGCCGAGAAGGTACCGGCTGCCGCTGAGCTCGGCCGCCGTCCGGGCGGCCATCGCCGTTGCGGTGACGGTACGTGCACCCAGGGGGACGATTCCGGTTCCGGTCGCCACGCCGGGGCACGTCGCGGCGAACGCCGCCGACATCGCGGTCGCGTCGAAGCCGCTCACCTCGGTGAAGAGCACAGGGGCCAGCCCGGCCTCGGCGGCCTCCTGTCCCAGCCGCAACGCCGCGCGGCCGTCGAGGCGCAGCCCGCCCGGGATGCCGAGCCCTGCCACGTGGGTGTCAGCTGGAGGCGAGCAGGGCCCGACCGGCGTCGGTGATGACCCGGTCCTGCTGCTGGGTCGCCAGGAGCGGGGGGTCGACGGTGTAGAGCCTCGCCAGGGACTCCCGGTCGAGACCGACCTCGCGCGCCGCCTGGTGCGCCTCCAGCT
>JBKHXE010000013.1:0-51553 GCA_046566185.1 Actinomycetes bacterium
CGCGATTGTGCCTCAGGGCATGGACGACTGCCGGGATCGCATACGGCTTTCCGTCCGACTCCGTTTTCGGCTTTCGTCGGGACCCCCGTCAGCCGATGAGCTCGAACACCTTGAAGATCGGCATGTAGAGGGCGATGATCATGGATCCGATGACCCCGCCGAGGACCGCGATCATGAGGGGCTCGATGAGGCTGGTGAGGGCCTCGGTCGTGGCTTCGACGTCCTGGTCGTAGAACTCGGAGATCTTCTCCAGCATGGTGTCCAGCGCACCGGTGTCCTCACCCACGGCGAGCATCTGCACCACCATCGGGGGGAACACGGCGTGCTGGGCCAGCGGCCCGGCCAGTGTCTCTCCACCGCGCACGCTCTCCTGCACGTCCCTGGTGGCGCGCTCGATGACCACGCTGCCGCTCGTCTCACCCACGATGTCGAGCGACTGCAGGATGGGGACCCCGGCTCTGATCATGGTCCCGAGGTTGCGGGTGAAGCGGCTGAGCGCCACCTTCTGGAACAGCGTGCCGAAGACCGGCAGCTTGAACTTGATCGGGTCGACGACCTCCCTGACCTTGCGGAGGTGCTTGATCTTGGCCCACACCACGGCGAAGGCGACACCTACCACCACGAGCAGCGGGGCTGCCCACTTCATCATGTCCGAGAGGAAGACCAGCACCTTCGTCGGAGCCGGCAGCTCGCCGCCGAGGCTCTCGAACATCGACGCGAAGGTCGGCACGATGAAGATCAGCATGCCGACGGTGGCGAGGATCGCCATGACGAAGACGACCACGGGGTACGTCATCGCCGACTTGATCTTGCCGCGGAGCTTGACCTCGGCCTCGAAGTTGTTGGCCACGGAGATCAGCGTCTGGTCCAGGAAGCCGCCGACCTCGCCGGCCCGGCACATGTTGATCATCAGCGGCGGGAAGACCTGAGGGTGCTTGGCCAGCGAGCCGGACAGCGACTGGCCGGTCTCGACGTCGTTGCGGACCTCGCCGAGCACCTTCGCGAGGGCCTTGTTCTCGGTCTGCTCCGCGAGGATCGACAGCGCCCGCAGCAGCGACAGCCCGGAGTTGATCATCGTCGCGAACTGCCGCGACATGATGGCGAGGTCCTTCAGCTTGATCTTGTTGCCGAAGCCCGGGATGGAGAGCTCCTTGTTCATCCCGGCACCGGACTCTCGCACCGACACCGGCGCGTAGCCCATCCCGCGCAGCTTCGAGACCAGGGCCGCCTGGTTGGCGGCGTCGAGCTTGCCGTTCACCAGCTTCCCGGACCGGTCGCGGACCGAGTACTCGTACGTCTTCGTGGCAGTCGCCATGTGAAGCTCCTCAGCCCCGGCCGGTCAGGCGGTTGTAGTCCTCGACGTGGTGGCACTTCTCCAGGCCGTGCTCGTAGGTGATGCGCCCGGTGCGCACCAGCTCGGCCAGGTGCTGGTCGAGCGTGTGCATCCCGTGCTGCGCACCGGCCTGCATGGCCGAGTAGATCTGGTGGGTCTTGCCCTCGCGGATGAGGTTTCGGATCGCCGGCGTCGCGACGAGCACCTCCGTGGCCACGACTCGGCCGCGACCGTCCGCGGTCTTGCACAGCGTCTGGCAGACGATGCCCTGGATGGCGCCGGCGAGCATGGTGCGCACCTGCTGCTGCTGCTCGGGCGGGAAGACGTCGATGACGCGGTCGATGGTCTGCGCGGCGTCCTGCGTGTGCAGGGTCGCGTAGACCAGGTGACCGGTCTCGGCGGCGGTGAGCGCCACCGAGATCGTCTCCAGGTCGCGCATCTCGCCGACGAGGATGATGTCGGGGTCCTGCCGCAGCACGTGCTTGAGGGCGTTGGCGAAGGAGTGCGTGTCCTCCCCCACCTCGCGCTGGTTGACCAGGCAGCTCTTGTGGCGGTGCAGGAACTCGATCGGGTCCTCGACGGTCATGATGTGGTCCGACCGGTTGCGGTTCGCCAGGTCGATGAGAGACGCGAGCGTCGTCGACTTGCCGGAGCCGGTGGGACCGGTGACCAGCACCATCCCGCGGGGCAGGCCGGAGAAGTTGGCCACCGCCGGCGGCACGCCCAGGTCCTCGAGCGGCTTGATCTCGTAGGGGATGACGCGCATCGCGGCGCCGATCGCCTCGCGCTGGCGGTAGATGTTGACGCGGAACCGCGCCCGGCCCGGCAGGGCGTAGGCGAAGTCGAGCTCGAGGTTCTCCTCGAACTTCTCCCGCTGCTTCTGCGTGAGGATGGCGTACAGCACTCGCTGCAGCACCTGCGGCACCAGCTTCGGGTAGTTCTCGAGCGGCACGAGCTCGCCGCGCAGCCGCACCGTCGGGTGCGCGCCGGTCGTGAGGTGCAGGTCGGACGCACCGAGGTCGAGCATCTCGATGAGGACCGCCGAGAGGTCGAGGTCGGCCTCGGTCGCCTGCGCCTGCGTCGTGGCCCGCGCGTAGTTGGTCTCGGAGGCTGTCGGCGCGAGCAGTCCAGCCGTGGGCTCGGGCTCCGGCTCGGGGGCCGGGGGTGCCGGGACGCTCACCGGCGCGGGCGCCGCCTCCGGCACGTAGCCCCCCACGGGCGCGTACGGCCGCGCCGTCTGGAGGCTCTCCTCCGCGACGGCCCCGTTGAAGGCGAACTGCTCCGGCATGTACCCACCGCCGTACACCCCGGCACCGTTCCCGTTCTGGCTGTCCACTGGCTGTTCCCCTTCGCACACGTCGCAGACGCAGTCCCCGTGAGCATCGGACGCCGGAGGGCGCCCCTTGAGGCGGGAAGGGGACCTAGTCCTCGAGCTGGCCGGCGAGGTGCGACAGCAGGTCGGCGACCGAGAACACACCCTCGAGCCGCCCGTCCTCGTCCACGACGACGACCGGGTCGTAGCGGTGCACGGGCTCCCGCATCGCGGCTGCGCGCGCCACCTCGGTGACCGCCCACGTCATGCCGACGCGCAGGGACACCGGCACGGCTCGTGGCTCGGCCTCCGAGCCGACGACCAGCGCGACCGGGGTGCGCGACGGCGTGACCACGACCCGGATGAGGTCGGGCGACGCGTTCTGCTCCATCGGAGGCAGCGCGAGCTCCTCCCCCACCGACTCCACGACGTCCGGCTGCCGCACGAGACCCGCCGAGGCCACCTGGAGCGTCGCGACGCTCTCCAGCATGGCCAGCACGTCGGGTTCGAGGCCGGCCATCACCGGAGACGGCCGGCTGAGCAGGTAGCCCTGCGCGAAGCGCACTCCGGACGCCGCCAGCAGCCGCAGGTCCTCCACGGCCTCCACGCCGACGGCGACCACCTGCGCCCCTTGCCGCACCGCCTGAAGGCGCACCAGCTCGGCCAGCTCGGCGCGCACGTCGTCCGCGTGGGCGCCGTGCACGACGCGACGGTCGATCTTGACGATGTCCGGCTGCAGCGAACCGATGTTCGACAACCCGGCGTACCCGCCGGCGGCGTCACCGACCGCGATGCGGGCGCCGTAGGCGCGCACCGTCTCCAGGACCGCCAGGACGTCCGCGAACGCGGTCTCGTCGATGGACTCCGGCAGCTCCAGCACCAGCCGGTCCGCCAGGTCGCCGGCGAGCTCGAGAGTGCCGGGCATGCTGCTGTGCAGCAGCGTGTCGACGCCCACGTTCACCGACAGGCACTGCCCCTCGGGCAGGACCGGCAGCATCGAGATGGCACGCGACAGCACCAGCAGGTCGAGCCGGTGGCCGAGTCCCTCCTGGCTCGCCTGCGCGAACCAGGACGCCGGGCCGTCGTCTCCGGGCAGCCGGGCGAGCACCTCGTACCCCCACACCCGCCGCCGAGCGAGGTCGACGACGGGCTGGTACTCGAGGCTCAGCATCCGGGGCCGGTCGAGCATCTGGCGCACGCGTGACGCGCGCATCGCCGCACCGAGGGGCAGGGCCTCCTCGTGCTCCATCTCCAGCTCAGGCGACGACACGGAGCACCTCCTCGATCGACGTGATTCCCTGGATGACCTTGGCCCAGCCGTCCTCGCGCAACGTCACCATGCCTTGCTTGCGCGCCACCGCCGTGATGTCCGTCGCGGACGCCCGCTCGACCGCCATCCGCTCGACCTCCTCGGTCACCGACATCACCTCGTGCAGCGCCAGGCGGCCCTTGTAGCCGGTCTTCGCGCACGACGAGCAGCCCACCGGCCGGTAGAGCATCGGCAGCTCCTCCCCCGGCAGCCACGGGAAGTGGGCCGCCTCCAGCTCGCCGGACGACGGCTGGTACGGCGCCTTGCACTTGGAGCACAGCCGCCGTGCGAGCCGCTGCGCGAGCACGCAGTCCGTCGCGGACCCTACGAGGAACGGCTCGATGCCCATCTCCGTCAGGCGCGTGATGGCGGACGGCGCGTCGTTGGTGTGCAGGGTGGAGAGCACCAGGTGGCCGGTGAGGGCGGCCTCGATCGCGATCTGCGCGGTCTCGTGGTCGCGGATCTCACCGATGAGGACGACGTCCGGGTCCGAGCGCAGGATCGACCGGAGCGCGCTGGCGAAGGTGAGCCCGGCCTTGGGGTTGACCTGGACCTGGTTGATGCCGGGCAGGCGGTACTCGACCGGGTCCTCGACCGTGATGACGTTGATCTCGGGCCGGCTGACGATGTTGAGCGTCGCGTACAGCGTCGTCGACTTGCCCGAGCCGGTCGGGCCGGTGACGAGGATCATCCCGTACGGCTTGCTGAAGCTCGTCGCGTAGCGCTCGAAGTTGCTGTCGCTGAAGCCCAGGTCACCCAGGTCGAGACGCGCGGTCGAGTTGTCGAGGATCCGCATGACGACCTTCTCGCCCCACACCGTGGGCAGGGTCGCGACACGCAGGTCGATCTTCTTGCCGTGGGCGTTGACCGACAGCCGGCCGTCCTGCGGCACGCGTCGCTCGGCGATGTCGATGTCGGCCATGATCTTCAGCCGGGAGGTCACGCCGCTGGTGATCTGCTTCGGCGAGCGCATCACCTCGTGGAGCACGCCGTCGATGCGGTACCGGACCCGCAGGTCGTGCTCGGTGGGCTCGATGTGGATGTCGGACGCGCGGTCCTGGATCGCCTGGGTGATGAGGAGGTTGACGTACTTGACGATCGGCGCGTCCTCGACGATCTCCCTCATCTTGGAGAGGTCGTCGGCGGCCTGCTCGGCCGTCTCCATCTCGCTCGTCAGCTCGTCGAGGTCCGCGTCAGCGCGGCAGTACCGGTCGATGGCGGCGAGCAGGTCCTCGCGGGTGGCGACGACCGGCCGCGGCTCCATGCCGCTCATCTGGCGGACGTCGTCCAGCGCGAACACGTTGCCCGGGTCGGCCATCGCCAGCACGAGCTTGCCGTTGTCGTAGCCGATGGGCAGCACCGTGTGGCGCCGGCACACCGCCGGACTGATCCGGGCCAGCGCGGAGCCGTCGACCGGGAACTCGGTGAGGTCCACGAACTCCAGCCCGATCTGGCTGGCCAGGGCCGCCACGAGCTGGCTCTCGCTCAGGGCGCCCTGCTCCACGAGCACGCGACCGAGCGGCCTACCCATGCGCTGGTGCTCGTCGAAGGCAGCAGCGAGCTGCGTCTCGTCGACGAGCCCGTGCTCGAGAAGGATGTCACTCAGCTGCTTCACGGCATCACCGCAGACCCCGGCATGACGGAGTTGTCGGCCGGCGGCTGCGCGACCTTGACTCCTGCCGGCGGTCCACTGTCCGACCCCTCGCATACTCTCGTACACGTGTTCGAACAGATCGGCGACCACGGCAGCCCGCCGCCGCCCGGGCCGGCCACGGCGACTCTCCTCGCCGACGTCGACGCGGCAGGGCTGGACGACGTCGGGCTGCTGGACGCGGCGGTCGCGGCCTACCGGCACGTGGCGTGGGCGCAGGCGGCCATGTACACGGTGCTGGCCGAACTGCACCGCCGCTTCCGCGCCGAGGAGCCGTACCGGGACGACAGCCGGGAGCCGATGCTGGACGTCGCGAACGAGCTGGCGCCGGCCCTCGCCATCGCGCCCGGCACGGCGAGCAGCATCGTGGACCTGGCGGTCTCCCTGGCCGAGCGGCTGCCGCGGGCGCTGGACGCCATGACCCGGGGGGATCTGGACGCGGCCAAGGCGAGGGTTCTCACCGACGTGACCCGCGACCTCTCGCCGGAGGCGCGGCGACGCGTCGAGACGGTGGCCATCGAGCAGGCGCCCAGGCGCTCGGCCCGCCAGCTGCGGCGCAAGCTCAACGACGCCGCGATCCGGGTCGACCCGGAAGCGGCCGAGAAGCGACGCAAGCGCGCCTGCGAGCGGCGCCGCGTCGACCACTGGGCCGAGCCCGACGGACAGGCGGTCCTGCACGTCGAGGGACCGGCCGAGAAGACCACCGCGATCTTCTCGATCCTCGACCGGCTCGCGCACCGGCAGCGGACGGAGGGCGACACCCGCACACTCGACCAGCGGCGCTTCGACGCGCTGTACGACCTCGTCGTCGAGGGAGCCGACGGTGTCGCCGGCGAGCTGCAGGTGGTCATGGCCGCCGACACGCTGCTCGGGCTCGACGACCGTCCCGCCCTGCTCAGGGGCTACGGTTCGATCACGGCCGAGGCTGCGCGGGCCTTCGCCCAGGACGCCCGCTGGCGGCGACTGCTCACCGACCCGGTCGAGGGCTACCTGCTGGACGTCGGGACCACCGCATACCGGCCACCGAAGCACCTGGAGCGGTTCGTCAAGCTGAGAGACGGGACGTGCGTCGAGCCCACGTGCGACTGCGACGCCCGGCTCGCCCAGGTCGACCACACGGTCGACCACCCGGAGGGCCCGACCGCGGAGTTCAACCTCGGGTGTGTCTGCGTCCGCATCCACCAGGCGAAGACGGGCCGACGGATCGCCCTGGAACAGGTCGAACCGGGCGTGTTCCGGTGGACGACGAAGCTGGGACGGGTCTACGAGGTGGACCGGCGTCCCCTGCTCGACGTCACCGGCCCGGGCGACGGCAGCATCGACCCCGGCACCGGCAAGCCCGACCCCCGCGCGATGCGGCTGGGACCGGCCGACCGAGAGCGGGACACCCCGGCGACCCCCCGTTCTGACGCCCGGGTGCGGTCAGGCCCGGTCCTGCACCGGCGCCCCGGCGTCCGACTCACGGGCGCAGTGGGCGCAGCAGTAGAAGCGCCCGCCGACCTCGGTGCCGTGCCCCACGACCGTGCAGCCGCAGTGCTCGCACACCGGCGCCATCCGGTGGATCGCGCACTCGAAGCTGTCGAAGGTGTGCCGGGCTCCGGCCGCGACGACCTCGAAGGACTTGTCGTAGTCGTTACCGCAGACCTCGCACGTGGCCACGATGACTCCCCTCTCTGTCGGCGTGACGGTCACACCACCATCCCGCACCCGCGGCCCCTTGTCGCGGTCAGATCCGAGCCTCTCCCAGAGACCGCAAGCCCGCGTCACGCATCGCGTCCACCGGCGGCTCGAGCCCGGTCATGAGCCGCACCTGCGCGACCGCCTGGTGCAGCAGCATGTCGAAGCCGCCGACCACCCGGCCGCCGGCGGCCGACCAAGCGCTGGCCAGCTCGGTCGGCCACGGCGCGTACACCACGTCCAGCAGGAGGCCGGGCACCGTCGGGACGCACGGCACCAGGCGGTCGGCGGCGCCCGCGGGCACCGTCGAGACCACCACGTCGGCAGCGAGGTCGACGACGGACGCCCAGTCCTCCAGACGGGGAGCCAGACCCAGTCGGGCGGCGGCCGTCGTCACGGCGTCCGCCCGGGCCACGGACCTCACCACCACCCGCGGCGTCGTGCACCCCAGCTCGCCGAGCGCGGCCACGGCCGACGCCGCCGTCGCTCCGCCGCCGACCACCACCGCGGAGCCCACCGACGCCACTCCGGCCGACCGCAAGGCGACGACGACCCCCTCCACGTCCGTGTTGTCGCCCACCATCGACCGGTCGGCCGCGAACGTCACGGTGTTCACGACGTCCAACGCGGCCGCGAGCGGCGACAGCGACGCGCACAGCGGCACGACAGCCTTCTTGAGCGGCATCGTCAGCGACAGGCCGGCCCACGTCGCGTCGAGCCCGGCGAGGAACGCCGGCAGGTCCGGGGCGTCCACGTCCACCGCGTCGTACGACCAGTCGCTCAGCCCGAGGGCTGCGTACGCGGCACGGTGCAGCACCGGGGACAGCGAGTGCGCGACGGGGTGACCGAGCACCGCCGCGCGTCTCACCCCTCGTTCTCCCGCAGCCACTGCCGGAACATCTCGACGTTCTGCGCGTGCTCCTCGGCCGTGTCGGCGAACCGCGTCTCACCGGTCTCGGGGTTGACCGAGACGAAGTAGAGCCAGGTGCCGTCGGCGGGCTGCAGGGCAGCCGCCAGGGCCCGCTCGCCGGGGGAGTTGATCGGCCCCGGCGGCAGACCCGGGTACTTGTAGGTGTTGTACGGCGAGTCCGTCGCGCGGTCGGCCTCGGTCGTGGTGATGCCCGACTTGCCGGTGACGTAGTTGACCGTCGAGTCGAACTGCAGCGGCATGTCCCGTGCCAGCCGGTTCTCGATGACCCGCGCGACGCGCGGGAAGTCGTCGGGCAGCTGCGCCTCGTCCTCGATGAGGCTGGCCTTGACGAGCACCTCACGACGCTGCTCCGGCGGCACGCCGACCGCGTCCATCGCCTCCGCGTGCCGGGCGACCAGCGCCGCGACGATCTGGGTGGCGGACACCTCGGGGTCGAACTCGTAGGTCGCGGGGAACAGGTAGCCCTCGGGGTCGCCCCCGGCCTCGGCCGGCAGGCCGACCTCACCGGACGTCGCGGCGCGCTCGAACTCCTCGGCCGGCAGGCCGGTGACCTCGTTGAGCCGCGCGAAGACCTCGGACTTCGTCATGCCCTCGGGCAGCGCGACCCGGATCGAGACCCGGGACGCCGGGTCGAGCAGCATCGCCAGCGCCGCCTGCGCCGACATCCGGCTGCGCAGCGCGTACGTGCCGGGCTGGATGGACGCCGACCGGGGCTCGTCCTGCGCCGCGTCGACGAAGGCGTCGGACGTCTTGACGACGTCAGCCTCCTGCAGCGTCTGCCCGATGGCCCGCCCGCTGTCACCGGCCTCGATCTGCACCTCGACCGTGCCGGTGCCGCTGCCTTCGTAGTCGTTCGGCTCCAGGAAGCCGGCCACCAGCGGCTGGGCGAACCCCCACACGACGTACACGGCTCCGGCGAACAGGGCGAGGGTGACCGCGAGTGCCAGCGCCGAGCGGCGCCGGCGTCGACGACGACGCTCCCGCCGGGCCCGCTCGGAGCGGCGTTCCTCACGGGCCGCGTTCGGCAGCTCGGAGAGCGGCAGTTTCCTGGCGCTCATGTGTGCGGGGTCTCCTTCTCGTCCCCGGCCGGGCGGTCCGGTCCGGGTCCGGGGTCCACGACGGACCCCGGTGCCCGCCCTGACGCGCGCTCCGCGTCCAGGGCGGTCTGCAGGACCATGACGGCCGCGACCTGGTCGACCTTCGTCCGGTGCCTGCGCCCCCTGACACCCGCATCGTGAAGGGCCCGGTGGGCGCTCACGGTGCTGAGCCGCTCGTCGACGAGGCGCACGGGAACGGGCGCGACGCGGCGAGCCAGGGCCGAAGCGTAGTCAAGCGCCGCCCGGGCCGCAGCCCCTTCGCGGCCCGACAGCGAGGTCGGCAGCCCGACGACCACTTCGATGGCCTCCCGCTCGGCGACCTCCTCGGCGACCCGCTGGACGTCGGACAGCCCGCTGGTGTCCCGGCGGAGGGTCTCCACCGGGGTGGCGAGGATGCCGTCGCGGTCGCAGACCGCGAGGCCGACGCGCACCGCCCCGACGTCCACGGCGACGCGGACGCCGCGGCGGAAGCCCTCGGCCGTCACCGCCCCTGGGTCACCTTCTCCCCCACCGCGTGCTCGAGCCGTCGCAGGGCCTCGCCCACCTGCGCCGGGTCGGTGCCGCCGCCCTGGGCGACGTCGTCCTTGCCGCCGCCGCCACCGCCGAGCACCTGGGCCGCGACACGGACGAGCTCGCCTGCCTTCACGCCCCACTCGCGTGCCTGCGCGTTGGTCGCCACGACGACCAGCGGTCGGCCCTTCGTGGTGCCGGCCACCGCGACGACCGCGGGCCGGCCGTCGCCGAGGCGCGCGCGCACGTCGAGCGCGAGGGCGCGGACGTCGTCGGCGCCGGCCTCACCGGCGTCGTGCGTGACGACGGCGACGCCGTAGACGTCGGTGGGGCTGCCGGCCAGGGTGCCGGCCGCGGCCAGCACCTGCTGCTTGCGGACCTCGGCGATCTGCTTGTCCGCCTGCCGCATCTGGTCGAGCATCCCGGCGACCCGGTCGGGCAGCTCCTCCGGGCGCACCTTCAGCATCTGGGTCAGCTGACCGACCAGGGCGTGCTCACGCGCCAGGTACGAGTAGGCGTCGACGCCGACGAGTGCCTCGACCCGGCGGACGCCGGAGCCGATCGACGACTCCCCCAGCAGCTTGACGAGCCCGAGCTGACCCGACCGCTGCGCGTGCGTCCCGCCGCACAGCTCGCGTGCCCAGTCCCCCACCGACACGACCCGCACCCGGTCGCCGTACTTCTCGCCGAACAGCGCCATCGCCCCCGCGGCGACGGCCTGCTCCTGGCTCATCACCTCGGCGTGCACCTCGAGGTCGTCCGCGAGCAGCGCGTTGACGCGGTGCTCGACGTCACCGAGCACGGACGCCGGGACGGCGGCACTGGCGTTGAAGTCGAACCGGAAGCGGCCCGGCGCGTTCTCCGAGCCGGCCTGCGTCGCGGTGTCGCCCAGCGCCTCACGGATCGCCTTGTGCACCATGTGCGTCGCGGTGTGGGCGCGGCTGATCGACCGGCGCCGCTCGACGTCCACCAGCGCGTGCGCCGCGGACCCGACGGTCACCTCGCCCGACACCACGCGCGCCCGGTGCACGATGAGCCCCGTGATCGGCGACTGGACGTCGTCCACCTCGACGACCGCCTGCCCACCGGCACTGTCCCCCAAGAGGATTCGCCCGCCGTCTGCGAGCTGGCCACCGCCCTCGGCGTAGAACGGCGTGCGGTCGAGCACGAGCTCGACGGCCTGCCCGGCGCGCGCCACCGGCGAGGGCGCACCGTCCACCAGCAGGCCCACGACACGCGCCTCCAAGGCGACCTCGGTGTAGCCGGTGAACGACACCGGCGCCCCGAGCTCGTCGGCGACGGCGCGGTAGACCGAGGTGTCGACGCGGCCCGTCTTCTTCGCGCGCGCGTCCTCCTTGGCCCGCTCGCGCTGCTCGGTCATCAGCCGCCGGAAGCCCTCGGCGTCGACCTCGACGCCCTGCTCGGCGGCCATCTCCAGCGTCAGGTCGATGGGGAAGCCGTAGGTGTCGTGCAGCTGGAACGCCTTGTCGCCGCTGAGGCGAGCCGAGCCCGACGCCTTCGCCTCCTTGACCGCGACGTCGAGGATCGTCGTCCCGGACGACAGGGTGCGCAGGAACGCCTCCTCCTCGCCGAACGCGACGGCGGAGATGCGGTTCCAGTCACGCTCGAGCTCGGGGTACGACGCCTTCATGGCGTCCTTGGAGACCGTGAGCAGCTCGGGCAGCGTCACCGTGTCGACGCCCAGCAGGCGCATGGACCGCACCGCGCGGCGCAGCAGCCGCCGCAGCACGTAGCCGCGGGCCTCGTTGGACGGCGTCACGCCGTCGCCGATGAGCATGAGCGAGCTGCGGACGTGGTCGGCGACGACTCGCAGCCGGACGTCGTCCTGGTGGTCGGCGCCGTACCGCTTGCCGGACATCGACGCCGCGTGCTCGATGACCGGGTAGACCTCGTCGATCTCGTAGAGGTTGTCGACGCCCTGCAGCAGGTACGCCACCCGCTCCAGGCCCATGCCGGTGTCGATGTTCTTGGCCGGCAGGTCACCGACGACCGTGAACTGCTCCTTGCTGCGGACGTCGGTCACCTCGTGCTGCATGAACACGAGGTTCCAGATCTCGAGGAAGTGGTCCTCGTCGACGACCGGGCCGCCGTCGGGGCCGTGCTCGGGCCCGCGGTCGACGTAGATCTCGCTGCACGGGCCCCCCGGGCCGGGCGTGCCGGTGTGCCAGTAGTTGTCCTTGTTCCCGCGCCGCTGGATGCGGTGCTCCGGCAGACCGGCGATCCGGCGCCACAGGCTCGCCGCCTCGTCGTCGTCGTGGTGGACGGTGACCCAGATCGAGTCGGGGTCGAACCCGTAGCCGCCGGCGTCCTGGCCGGACGTCACGAGCTCCCAGGCGTAGGAGATCGCGCCGTCCTTGAAGTAGTCCCCGAACGAGAAGTTCCCGTTCATCTGGAAGAACGTTCCGTGCCGCGTGGTCTTGCCGACCTCCTCGATGTCGAGGGTGCGCACGCACTTCTGCACGCTGGTCGCCCGCTTCCACGGCGGCGTCTGCTGCCCCGTCAGGTAGGGGATGAACGGCACCATCCCGGCGATGGTGAACAGCGTCGTCGGGTCGGGCGACACGAGCGAGGCGCTGGGGACGACGGCGTGCCCCTGGTTCTCGAAGTAGCGCAGCCAGCGACGGCGGATCTCGGCGGTCTGCATGGGGTGTCGGGTGCTCCGGATTCAGTGGTGGCGGGCGGCGGACGGGTTCTCGATGAGCTCCCGCGCCGTCTCGGGGTCCATCGTGCCCGTGTCGACCCCGAGGGCGACCCGCAGCTCGGACTCCCGCTGCTCCATGCCCTCGCGGACGGCGGCCGCGAACTCCTTGAGCCCCTCGCCGAGGCTCGTCAGGCCCGAGGCCATCCCCTCGGGCGTGTACTGGTGGGCGGTCCTGGTCACCTTGCGGACGACGACCACACCGGCGACCGCACCGAGAGCGGCCCAGAACAGGCGCGGCACGGCTCAGCCCTTCCTGCGGATCCGGCCGGCGCCGGTGCTGCGCCCGCTCATCGCGTGCCGGACGCCGTACGTGAACGCCGCGACCTTGACGACCGGTGAGCCGAGCGTGGCCGCGAACAGAGCGGTCAGCGCCGAGACGTTGGTCGCCACCTGGGCGGCGTTGGTCGTGATGGTGTCGATCTTCACCATCTGGTCGTTGGTGTGGGTGACCGTCGTGGTCACCTCGTGCAGCAGCGGCACCGACTCGTCCGAGAGCCCCCGGATCGTCGCCCTGGTCTCGTCGAACACCTTCCCGAGCTTGACCAGCGGCACGGCCAGCAGGCCCACGAGCAGCACGAACGCGAGGGCGGCGATGAGCCCCGCGACATCTCCGACCGACATGCGGGCGACCCTACCGCGGGGGTCGCCGGCCGGCCCTCCCGTGGCTGCCCCGAGATCCATTGCTGGGTTGAGCAGCAACTCGCCCGCGTGTCGCTGCGCAACCCAGCAATCCGTCAGGCGGCACCTCCCCTCCACAGGTGCCTCGCCACTCACGTCCCGTCCACAGGCACGTCGCGCGGGCCGCCACCCCCCGCAGGCTCCTGGTGATCTGCTCGCCGTGCAGCCGCTCCCCGCCCGGGCGTTCCAGGCGCCGTGGCCGTCATCGTGGTTCCCGCAGGTCTCGCGGCACGAGCGCGCCGGCCCGTTGTGGCTGCACCCGCACCGTGGAGTGACGCAGAGCGCCCTGCTCGACCGCGCCGCCGCCGGTACCCGCATCCTCGCCGCGTCCGCCGCCCTGTCGGGGGTTCCGCTGGCCACCTGGGCGGCCGCCTACGTGCACGGGGCAACGGCCCTGGACGGCCTCGCGGACGACGGTCGCACCGAGCTGCCGGTGGTGTTCTGCCCGGGTCGCAGCGGAGCACGCGGCCGCCGGCCAGGGCTGGAACCGCTGCGCAGTCTGCTGGCCGACGACGACGTGACGACCGTGCACGGCCTCCCCGTGACGAGCCCGCTGCGGACCGCCTTCGACCTCGGCCGGACCGCGCCGGACCTGGACACCGCGGTGGCCGACGTGGACGCCGTCCTGCGCGCCACACGGACGCCCGTCGCCGAGCTCTCCGCCTACGCGCAGGAGCGACCGGGTTGGAAGGGTGTGCCGCTGCTTCGCGCCGCCCTGCCGCTGCTCGACCCGAGAGCCCGGTCCCGCCCCGAGAGCCGGATGCGGGTCGTCTGGGTACGCGACGCCGGGCTGCCGCGCCCGCAGGTGAACGTCGAGACACGGTCCCAGCAAGACGGCGTCCTCCTCGGCATCCCGGACCTGCTCGACCTCGAGACAGGCCTCGTCGGCGAGTACGACGGCGCCGGTCACCGCGAGACGAGGCAGCACGGCGCGGACAACGTCCGCGAGGAGACGTTCGAGGAGCACGGGCTCACGGTGGTGCGCGCGATCTGGGACGACGTGCGGCGCCGGCAGGGTCTCGCGCGGCGGCTGCGCTCCGGCCATGCCCGCGCCCGCCGCCAGCAACGACGGACCTGGTACGTACCGCCGTCCCAGCTGCGGCAACCCCTGCGGTGATCCTTTGGATCACCCTCCGGCAGGATCTGGCGCAGCCGCTCCAGCCGGGAGCGCACGCCGGCCTCGACGCCGCGGTCGGAGCGACTGTTCCACCCCACGTGGCTGGAAGGCCGGTCTGCCCCGTTCTGTGACGTCCGGTGTCACCCGTCCGGCGCCTGCACCTCGCCCGGCTCCCTGCCGACACTGGGAGGAACGGGGTCGAAGGGGGGCCAGGTGACACGCACTGACGACACGTCGCAGGAGCGACCCCCGAACCGCTGGCAGGCCCGGCCACACCTGGCCGCGGTCCTGCGCGTGACGATCTTCCTCGGGCCGGTCGCCGCCTCCGCCGCAGCCGGTTGGGCCGTCACGACGCTGGCGCCGCCGGACCGCAGCGCGGCGGACACCGCGATCGTCCTGGTGGCCACGCTCGCCGCCTCCGTGGTGACGCTGGTGGTCACCGACCGGCTGCTGCGCCGGCTGCTACCGGTGGCGGTGCTGCTGAGGCTGGCGCTGGTCTTCCCCGAGCACGCGCCCTCCCGGTTGCGGATGGCGCGGGACGTCGTCCGCAGGCGCAGCACGCAGGAGCACCTCGCGCGCCTGGCCCGCGCCGGCCAGGACCCCTCGCTGGCGGCCGAGGCGATCCTCTCCCTCGTCGCAGCGCTGGACGAGCACG
Organism: Actinomycetes bacterium; assembly: GCA_046566185.1. Classification (GTDB taxonomy): domain Bacteria; phylum Actinomycetota; class Actinomycetes; order Actinomycetales; family SCSIO-59966; genus SCSIO-59966. Next base: position 14,993 of record JBKHXE010000013.1, read on the forward strand.
ATCGCCCCACCCGCGGGCACGCGGAGCGGGTGCGCCTCTACACCGAGCTCATCGCCGAGGAGCTCGGGCTGCCCGCGCGCGACCGGGACCGGCTGCGCTGGGCCGCACTGCTGCACGACGTGGGCAAGCTCGCGGTGCCCGCCGCCACCCTCAACAAGCCGGGCTCGCTCGACCAGGCCGAGTGGGAGCTGATGCGGCGGCACCCGGACATCGGCGCCGAGCTCGCCCGGCCTCTGATGGACTGGCTGGGCGAGTGGGGCGACCTCGTCGCGCAGCACCACGAACGGTGGGACGGCACCGGTTACCCGCGCGGTCTCGCGGGCACCGACATCTGCCGTGGTGGCCGGATCGTCGCGGTCGCGGACGCGTTCGACGTGATGACCGCGGCCCGGGCCTACCGCAGGCCGGTCGCACGCCCGGCGGCCTACCGGGAGCTGATCCGCTTCTCCGGCAGCCAGTTCGACCCCGAGGTCGTCCGCGCCATGCTCGCCGTCTCGCTGCCCCGCGTACGCCGGGTGCAGGGAGCGATGGCCGTGCTCGCCGACGTGCCGCTGCTCGCGGCGCGCACCGTCCCGGCGTCCACCGTCGCGCAGGCGGTCGGTGCCGGCGTGCTCGTGGTCGGCGGCGCGCAGGTGGACCAGCCCGCGCCGACGCCACCGGCGGCTTACGTCCTTCCCGCCCCGCGGCAGCAGGAGGCCGTGGAGGTCCCGCCGGCGGTCGCGCCGGCGCCGGCTCCGACCGGCGAGGACGCGCCGGTCGACCCCGACTCGACCACCGCGAGCCGGACGCCGACCACCGAGGTCACGTCACCTGCCCCGGGCGGTGGCCCCGCGGACGTCGCCGAGGAGCCGGCGATCCCCGTGCCGGAGGTCCCGAAGGCCGTCGAGGAGCCGGTCGACCGAGCGGTCGAGGAGACGGTCGACCTCGTGGACGACCCGGTCGCCACGGTGCCCGACACCCTGGTCGACACCGTGGGCGACGTCGAGGAGTCGGTCGGCAGCACGGTCCCGAGCGTCGAGGACCCGGTCGGGGCCGTCGACGACGCGGTCGGCGGGCTCGTGCCGTGAGACCCGGGGCTCAGTGCCCGCGCAGGATCTGGCGCAGCCGCTCCAGCCGGGAGCGCACGCCGGCCTCGACGCCGCGGTCGGTCGGCCGGTAGTACTCGCGACCCACGAGGTCGTCGGGGGCGTACTGCTGGGCGGCGACACCGTGCGGCGCGTCGTGGGCGTAGGTGTAGCCGCGCCCGTGACCGAGCGCCTTGGCGCCCGGGTAGTGGGCGTCGCGCAGGTGGGCCGGGACCGGCCCGCCGCGACCCGCCCGGACGTCGGCGATCGCCTCGTCGAGCGCGGTGTACGAGGCGTTCGACTTCGGCGCGGTCGCGATGTGCACCACCGCCTGGGCCAGCACGATCCGCGCCTCCGGCATCCCGATGAGCTGCACCGCCTGGGCCGCTGCCACCGCGGTCTGCAGGGCGGAGGGGTCCGCCATCGACACCTCCTCGGAGGCCGCGATGACGATGCGCCGTGCGACGAAGCGGGGGTCCTCACCCGCCTCGAGCATGCGCGCCAGGTAGTGCAGCGCGGCGTCGACGTCCGAGCCGCGCATCGACTTGATGAAGGCGCTGGCGACGTCGTAGTGCTGGTCGCCCTCCCGGTCGTAGCGGACGACGGCGACGTCGAGCGCCCTCTCGGCGTGGGCGAGCGAGATCTCCGTCGAGCCCTCCGACAGGGCCACGCCCGCGGCCGCCTCGAGGGCCGTCAGGGCCCGGCGAGCGTCCCCGCCCGCCAGCCGCACAAGGTGCCGGAGCGCCTCACCGGTGAGCGTCACGTCGCCACCCAGCCCTCGCTCGTCCGTCACGGCGCGCTCGATCAGGCCGGCGACGTCGTCCTCGGACAGCGGCTGCAGGGTGAGCACCAGGGAGCGCGACAGCAGCGGTGAGACCACGGAGAAGGACGGGTTCTCGGTCGTCGCGGCGACGAGCACGACCCAGCGGTTCTCGACGCCGGGCAGCAGCGCGTCCTGCTGCGCCTTGGTGAAGCGGTGGATCTCGTCGAGGAAGAGCACCGTGTGCCGCGCGTGCAGGTCTCGCTGGTCACGCGCCTCCTCCATGACGCGGCGGACGTCCTTGACGCCGGCCGTGATCGCCGACAGCTCGGCGAAGCGCCGTCCGGTGCCGCGGGAGATGACGTGGGCAAGGGTCGTCTTGCCGGTGCCGGGCGGTCCCCACAGGACGACGGACGCCGGGCCGGCGCGGCCGTCACCGCCCTCGACGAGCCGGCGCAGCGGCGAGCCCGGCCCGAGCAGGTGGCCCTGGCCGACGACGTCGTCCAGGGTCCGCGGGCGCATCCGCACGGCCAGCGGCGCACGCACCGCGCCACGGGCCGTGCCGCCGCCGCCGCCGCCGGCGGCGGCGACGTCGTCGTCGTCGTCGTCCACGCTGAACAGGTCGGCCACGCCACGGCAGCGTACGCACCCGCCCCGACCACCCCGCCCGCCCGGCGGTGAGCGCCCGCTTACCCCCACCTACCCTGAGCCCGTGCTCGCCGCCCTCGGCCGGTTGGTCTGCCGCCACCCGGTGCTCATCCTGCTCGCGTGGCTCGGCGTCGTCACCGGATCGGCGGGGGCGGCCTTCGGCGCCTTCGGCAACGAGGCCCTGTTCGGCCGGCTCACCAGCGGAGAGCCCGCCGTGCCCGGTGAGGCGCTCGACGGCCGCGAGCTGCTCGACGAGCGCAGCGACACCGGGCCCTCGCTCACGCTGCTGCTGGACGGCGTCGACCCCGACTCCCCCGCGGTGGCGCAGGCCCTCGCAGAGGTGGCCGCCGACCTCGGCGAGATCGACGGCGTCGCGTCGGTGGTCGCGCCCGTCGCGCCACTCGGCGCGCCGGCCGGCACCCCGCCGTCCGCCGTCCCCGAGCTCGCCCCGCTCATCGCCGAGGACGGCGCAGCGGTGCTCGTCACCGCGACCCTGGAGGGCGAGCTCACCGCGGCCGAGGAGGACGCGGCGCTGGAGGCCGTCGCGGAGCGGATGCGGGAGGTGCCGTCCGGCGTCCCCGGGGCACGGGCCCGCGTCGGCGGCGTCACCACGCTCGTCGACGAGATCACCGAGCAGGTGGAGACCGACCTGCGCACCGGCGAGGGCATCGCGCTGCCCGTCAGCCTGCTGGTGATGATCTTCGTGTTCGGCGGGTTCCTCGCCGCCGGGATGCCGATCGCCGGGGCGATCACCTCGATCCTCACCGGGCTCGGCGCGCTGCTGGGCTGGTCCCACGTGCTGGACCTCGACGCCTCGGTCGTCAACGTCGTCACGGTGCTCGGGCTGGGCCTGTGCATCGACTACGGGCTGCTCGTCGTGTCGCGCTACCGGGAGGAGCTGCGGGCGTCCGCCCACCGGCCCGGCTCCCGGGCCGGCCGGGACGCCGCCCTGGTCACCGCGCTCTCCACGGCCGGCCGGACGGTCACCTTCTCGGCGGTCACCGTGGCCATCAGCCTGATGGGCTTGCTGGCCTTCCGTGCCGACATCCTGCGCGCGGTGGGGGCGGCGGCGATGAGCATCGTCGTGGTGGCGCTGGCCGTGGCCCTCGTGCTGGTGCCGACTCTCATCGTGCTGGCCGGTGACCGCCTCGCCCGGCCGGGCGTCGCGGCCCACGTACCCGGTCTGCGGACCGTGGCCCGACGGTTCGGGGACGTCGCGCCCGAGGAGGGTCGCTTCTCCCGGCTGGCGCGCTGGGTGCAGCGGCACGCTGCGGCCGTCCTGGTGGCGGTGACCGCGCTGCTCCTCCTGCTCGGGGCGCCGGCGCTGCAGATGGTGCTGCGCACCGACGGCGTCGAGCTGCTGCCGACCTCGTCCGAGCAGCGCCAGTTCTTCACCGAGCTCGAGAGCCGCTTCCCGGCCTCCGCCGGGCCGGACGTCACGGTGGTCGCCGACGCGAGCGTCACGGAGGTCGCCGCCTGGGCGCAGGACGTCGCGGCTCTCGACGGTGTGGAGTCGGTCGACGCGCCGGAGACGCGCGGCGACCTGACCGTCCTGGGCGTCCGCACCGAGGGCGACGACGCGCTCGGCGAGCAGGCCCGGGACGTCGTCCAGGCCCTGCGCGCCGACCGCCCGGACTTCGACACCTGGGTCACCGGCCAGGCCGCCGGCCTCGTCGACTTCACGGCCGACCTGCGCGAGCGCACGCCGGTGGCCGTGCTGTCGGTGGTGGCGGCCACGTTCGTGCTGCTGTTCCTCCTGACCGGTTCGGTGCTCGTGCCGCTGAAGGCGCTGCTGATGAACCTGGTGTCGCTGGGCGCGTCGCTGGGCATCCTCGTCTGGGTGTTCCAGTGGGGGAACCTCGAGAGCCTGCTGGGGTTCTCCTCGACCGGCGGCATCGAGGCCTTCGTGCCGGCCCTGGCCGTCGCGTTCGGCTTCGGCCTGGCGATGGACTACGAGGTCTTCCTGCTCTCGCGGATCGTCGAGGAGCGGCAGCACGGCGCCTCGAACGACCTCGCCGTCGAGCGCGGCCTGCAGCGCTCGGGCCGGATCATCACGTCGGCCGCGCTCATCATCGTCATCGTCTTCCTCGGCTTCGTGGCCGGTCAGCTGCTCATCGTCAAGGAGGTCGGCGTGGCCCTCGCCGTGGCGGTCGCGGTCGACGCCACCCTGGTGCGCATGCTGCTCGTGCCGGCGACCATGACGTTGCTGGGCGAGTGGAACTGGTGGGCTCCGAAGCCCCTGCGCCGCCTTCACTCGCGGTTCGGCATCCGTGAGTGACGACGCCTTCCTCCGCTGGAACGTCCGCCCCGGGACCCTGGTGGCCTCCTGGACGTCGCGCTCCGCGACCGGTCTGCTGCAGGTCGGCCGCGCGGGCGTCCCCACGCTGACCGTCGTCGGCCGCCCGGACGACGCGGCGCCGCTCGTGCTCGACGTCCTCGCCCGCCACGGAGAGGTCTCGCGGGTGACCCTGCCGCTCGGCACGCTGCCGCGGCTGCCGGGCGAGCTGCCGGGGGCGCGGCGCCTCGGCGACGGAGCCGACTGGGACTGGTGCTGGACGACCGAGCCGCCACCCGCGCAGCCCGGTGAGGAGGCGGTGCGGCGCCTGACGGACGACGACCTGCCGGAGGTCGCACGGCTGCTGGAGGCCGCCAGCCCTCGCACGAGCGCCCGTCCCGGCGACCCGCACGTGCGCGGGTGGTGGGGCCTGCGCGACGGCGGGTCGCTCGTGGCGTGCGCGGCCAGCACCGAGCTGGTGGACGGCGTGCCGCACCTGGCGGGCGTCGCCGTCCGGCCGCGGCACCGCGGCGCGGGCCTCGGCGGCGCGGTCACGGCGGCCGTCACGCGCGCCGTCCTGATCGCCGGGGCGAAGGTGTGCACGCTGGGGATGTACGCCGACAACGAGCCGGCGCGCCGGGTCTACGCCCGGCTGGGCTACCGCTGCGAGCACCGCTTCTCCTCGCGGGCCCTGGTGCCGGCTACCGCCGGCTGACCTCCCGCAGCAGCACCGCGGCGACGTCGCGCAGGGAGACCATCCCGACGACGTCGCCGGACTCGTCGACCACCGGGACGTGCCGGACGCCCGCGTCCACCATCGCGTACGCCGCGTGCAGCACGGTGTCACCCTCGGAGACGGTGACCGGCGCGAGGGTCACCATCTCCTCGACGATCAGGTGGTCGGGGTTGGCCCCCTCGGCCAGGTGCGTGGCGACGTCCCGCTCGGAGACCACCCCGACGAAGCGGTCGCCGGCCATGACGGCCGCGACACCGATCTCGTTGGCGGCGAGCGCCTCGGTGACCTCACGCATCGTCGCCGTCATGCCGACCGACGCGACCGGCCAGCTCATCAGCCGCGACACCGCGTCGTGCACGCCGGACGTCGCCGGGACTGCCATCGCCTCGCCCCTCCTCGTGTGCCGGTCACGTCACCCTCACGGACGCCGAGGGCACGGGGCAGGGCCGAAGGTCACCGAGGCGCCGGGCGCCTCAGGCCACCGCGGAGGTCGCCAGCACCTCCGGGATCTGTCCCATCGCCGCCGTCATGCCGTCGACCATGCCCATGGCGTCCAGCTCGCGCATGGCCTCCAGGGAGCCGAAGGTGCTCGTCACGCGCATCCGCGTCCCGTCGCCGTCCGCCTCGATCGACACGTGCACCGTCGTGACCGGACGGTCCGGGTCGGGGCGTCCGGTGTCGTCGGCGAACCCGTCCTCGAACTCCAGGTGGTGCGGGGCGTCGACGGAGCGGACGGACCACCAGCCGTGGTAGCGGTCCCCCTCCGGCCCGGTCATGTAGTAGCTGACGGCGCCCCCGGGACGCAGGTCGTGGTCCACGACGGTCGCCGGGTACGTCGGCGGCCCCCACCACCGTTCGAGCTGGCGCGGGTCGGCCCACACCTGCCACACGCGGGCGGGGTCGGCGTCGAACCGGGTGGTGAGCGACAGCGTCCTGCGCTCCTCGTCGCGGTCGACGTCGACGTGGATGTCGGTCATGGGGTTCCTCCGTGGGGTGCTGGTCGTGCGTGCTCGGCGGTCCCCTGCTGGTCCGCGAGCAGGTCTGAGATGCGGGCGATGCGGCCCCGCCAGGCGTCCTCGAGCAGGTCGAGCCCGCGCCTGGCCTCGCGCACCCCCTCGACGTTGCCGCTCACGCGCCGCTCCCGGCCGCGGCGCTGCTTGGTCACCAGGCCGGCCCGCTCCAGCACCGCAACGTGCTTCTGCACCGCGGCGAAGGACATCGGGAAGCGGCGCGCGAGCTCGGACACCGACTGCTCCTGGACGAGGACGAGCGCGACGATCTCACGTCGGGTCCTGTCGGACAGCGCGTGGAAGAGCCGGTCCGTCCGCTGATCTACAACCATCAGGTTGTACGATAGGCGGCGTCGGTGCACGACGCAAGACCTCGCTGCGCCAGACTGGGGCCGTGCGCATCTCGGCTCGGGCTGACTACGCCGTCCGCGCGACCGTCGAGCTCGCCGCGGCGCCGCCGGACCGGGCGACGACGGCCGAGTCGGTGGCGATGTCCCAGGAGATCCCGCACCGCTTCCTCGACAGCATCCTCGCCGACCTGCGGCGCGCCGGGCTGGTCACGAGCTCCCGCGGCTCCGCCGGCGGGTACCGCCTGGCCCGCCCGGCGGCCGAGATCAGCGTCGCGGACGTCGTCCGGGCGACCGACGGGCCGCTCGTGTCGGTGCGAGGGGCTCGCCCGCCGGACCTCGTCTACCCCGGGGCCGCCGCGACGTTGCTGCCCGTGTGGATCGCCCTGCGGGCCAACGTCCGCGACGTCCTGGAGCACGTGACCCTGGCCGACCTGGTGGCCGGCGACCTCCCGGCACGCGTGCGCGAGCTCGCCGAGGACCCCGGCGCCTGGCAGAACCCCTGAGCCCGGACGGGCGCCGTCCAGATGTCCGATCATGGCGTCCGCCATCCGGTCCCGGGTTGATCCCTACTCGATCAGTAGGGATGGTTCTCCCCATGCCGACGAACCGGATGCTGGTCATCCGCCGCGCCGTGGACCTCATGCGGGTCTCCAGCGCGATGTGTCGCTGACGTTCGTCCCGGCCCCGCCCCGTCCGCCGTCCCGGCAGGTCCCCACCGCCGGCAGCGCCCGGGCACCCCCCTCGCGACACAGGCTCGCGACACAGACAAGGACGCTCCATGCGCTCGCTCCTCCTGCTCGCCCTCGTCGGCCTCGGCGCCCAGCTCGTCGACGGCAGCCTCGGCATGGCCTACGGGGTCACGTCGACGACGCTGCTGCTGGCGGTCGGCACCAACCCGGCCGCCGCGTCCGCCACCATCCACCTGGCCGAGATCGGCACCACGCTCGCCTCGGGCGCCTCCCACTGGCGGTTCGGCAACGTCGACTGGCGCGTTGTCCTCAAGATCGGCATCCCCGGCGCCGTCGGCGCCTTCGTCGGCGCAACCTTCCTCTCGTGGCTGTCCACCGAGGTCGCCGCTCCCCTGATGTCGCTCATCCTGCTCGCGCTCGGCGTCTACGTCCTCGGGCGCTTCACCTTCCTCGGCCTGCCGACCGGACACCTCGGCAAGCCGCTCCGCAAGCGCTTCCTCTCCCCGCTCGGCCTCGTGGCCGGCTTCGTCGACGCGACGGGCGGCGGCGGCTGGGGCCCGGTCGGTACCCCCGCGATCCTGGCGAGCGGCCGCCTCGAGCCCCGCAAGGTCATCGGCTCGATCGACACCAGCGAGTTCCTGGTCGCCGTCGCGGCCAGCCTCGGCTTCCTCGTCGGTCTCGGCTCGGCCGGTGTCGACCTGGCGTGGGCCGGGGCCCTGCTCGTCGGCGGCATCATCGCCGCGCCGATCGCGGCGTGGCTGGTCCGGCACGTGCCGCCGCGCGTCCTGGGCTCGGCCGTGGGCGGCCTCATCGTGCTGACGAACACGAGGACGCTGCTGCGCAGCGACCTCGTCGACGCCTCCGACCCGGTCCGCTACCTCGTCTACGCCGCCGTCCTCGGGACGTGGGCCGCCGCGGTCGGCCACTCCGTCCGGGAGCACCGGCGGTCCGCCGCGCTGGAGCGCACGCCGGCCCGTGCCGCGGAGCCCGTCCGGGGCTGACCGCCCAGGCCGGGCGCGCAGGCCCGCCCCATGGGGCCGGGCCACCACGTAGCCTCGGGCGATGAGCGTGCCGACCCTGCTGCCGCCCGACCCCCCGACCGACCTGCCGACGACGCTGTGCGCGCTCCGCGCGTCCGGGCACGAGCAGCGCTCGGTCAAGGCCGAGGTGCGCGCCAACCTCGTCGCCGCGCTGCGCGCCGGGCGTCCCCGCTTCCCCGGCATCGTCGGGTTCGACGACACGGTGCTGCCCGAGCTCGAGCGGGCGCTGCTCGCCGGGCACGACGTCGTCCTGCTCGGCGAGCGCGGCCAGGGCAAGACCCGCCTGGCCCGGACGGTCGCCACCCTCCTCGACGAGTGGACGCCGGTCGTGGCCGGCTGCGAGATCAACGACCACCCGTACGCGCCGGTCTGCGCGCGTTGCCGGCGCCTGGCCGCCGAGCAGGGCGACGACCTGCCGGTCACCTGGCTGCACCGGTCCCTGCGCTACGGGGAGAAGCTCGCGACCCCGGACACCGGCGTCGGTGACCTGATCGGGGACGTCGACCCGGTGAAGGTCGCCGAGGGCCGCGCCCTGGGCGACCCCGAGACGATCCACTACGGCCTGGTGCCACGCACCAACCGCGGGGTGTTCTGCGTCAACGAGCTGCCCGACCTGGCCGAGCGCATCCAGGTGGCACTGCTCAACGTGCTGGAGGAGCGCGACGTCCAGGTCCGCGGCTACGCGCTGCGCCTGCCGCTCGACGTCCTGCTCCTCGCCACCGCGAACCCCGAGGACTACACCAACCGGGGGCGGATCATCACCCCGCTGAAGGACCGGTTCGGCGCCGAGGTCCGCACGCACTACCCGATGGACGTCGCGCACGAGGTCGACCTGGTGCGGCAGGAGGCGGTGCTCGTCGCCGAGGTGCCGGACCACCTGCTCGAGGCGGTCGCCCGCTTCACGCGTCACGTGCGGGACTCCCCCGCCGTCGACCAGCGCTCGGGGGTGTCCGCGCGCTTCGCGGTCGCCGGCGCCGAGACCGTCGCCGCCGCGGCGCTGCGGCGTGCCGCGCTCGTCGGTGAGGACGCCGTGGCCCGGGTCGGCGACCTGGACGCCGTGGTGTCGTCGTTGCGCGGCAAGGTCGAGTTCGAGTCCGGCGAGGAGGGCCGCGAGCAGGAGGTGCTCGCCCACCTGCTGCGTCTCGCGGTGGCCGAGACGTTCCGGGACCGCCTCGGAGGGCTGGACCTCTCCGGCTTCACCACGCTGGTGGCCGACGGCGGCGCCGTAGAGACCGGTGAGCTCGTGCCGTCGTCCGAGGTGCTGGCGCAGGTCGGCACCGTGCCGGGCCTGGCGAAGGTGCTCGACCGTCTCGGGCTCGGCGACGCGCCGTCGACCGGCGAGGCGGCCGCCGCGGTCGAGCTGGTGCTGGAGGGCCTGCACCTCACCCGGCGCCTCGGCAAGGACGTCGTCGACGGCACGCGCACCGTCTACGGAGGCTGACGTGAGCCGCTGGTCGTACGGCGCGTGGCACGGCGGGCGGGACCCGCTGACCCCGCCCGTCGACGTCCGCGCGGCCGTCGACGCGCTCGGGCGCGACGTCCTCGAGGGGCGCTCGGTGGCCGAGGCGGTGCGCGACCTGCTGCGGCGTCAGGGGCTCGATGCCCTGCGCGAGCGGGTTCGCCGGCGCCGTGAGCAGGTGCGTCGGTCCGGGGACCTCGACGGCACGATGCAGCGGGTGCGCGAGCTGCTCGACCGCGCCGTGGAGACCGAGCAGCGCACGCTCGACTTCGAGGTGGACGACGAGGCGCGCCTGGCGCAGAGCAGGCTGGGCTCGCTGCCCGACAGCACGGCGTCGGCCGTCCGCGAGCTGGCCGACTACGACTGGCGCTCGCTGCGGGCCCGGGCCGACTACGAGCGGATCCGCGACATGCTGCGCGGCGACGTCCTCGACCAGCAGTTCGCCGGGATGAGGCAGGCGCTCGCCGGCGACCCGACCGCGACGGAGGCGGTGCGCGACATGCTCGCCGACCTCAACGCGCTGCTCGCCGAGCACGCGCGGGGCCAGGACACCACCGACCGGTTCGCGGACTTCATGCAGCGGCACGGCCGCTTCTTCCCCGACGACCCGCAGGACGTCGACGAGCTCGTCGACTCCCTCGCCCGCCGGGCCGCGGCCGCCGAGCGGTTCCTGCGCTCCCTGTCGCCGGACCAGCGCCGAGAGCTGGCCCAGCTGATGTCGGACGCGCTGGCCGACGCCGGCCTGGCCGCGGAGATGGAGGCCCTGCGGGAGCACCTGCGCGACCTGCGCCCCGGCCTGGACTGGACGTCGCGCGAGCGCTTCTCGGGTGACCGGTCGCTCGGCTACGGCGAGGCCACGGAGGCGCTGGCGGAGCTGTCGGACCTCGACGAGCTCGCCTCCCAGCTCGGGCAGGACTACGCAGGCGCGACGCTGGACGACGTCGACGTCGAGGCGGTGGAGCGCCAGCTGGGCTCCGGGTCGGCCGCCGACGTCGAGTCGTTGCGCTCCCTGGAGCGAGAGCTGCGGCGGCAGGGCTGGCTGCAGCACTCGTCCGACGGGCTCGCCCTGACACCGAAGGCCCTGCGGCGCCTCGGCCAGACGGCGCTGCGCCACGTGTTCGCACAGCTGCACGCCGGGGACCGCGGCGACCACGACGACCGCTCGGCCGGAGCCGCCGGCGAGCCCACCGGCGGCTGGCGCGCGTGGCACTTCGGCGACGAGCAGCCGCTGGACGCCGTGCGCACCGTCTCCAACGCCGTGCAGCGCTCCCTTCCCCTCCGCTCGGCAGGTCCCCTGCGGCTCCGGCTCGAGGACTTCGCCGTCGTGGAGACCGAGCACCGCGCGTCGGCGGCGGTCGCGCTCTGCGTCGACCTGTCGTGGTCGATGTTCGCCGAGGGGCGGTGGGGCGCGATGAAGCAGACCGCGCTCGCGCTGCAGCACCTCATCGCGACGCGCTACCGGCAGGACGCCCTGCAGGTCATCGGCTTCGACCGCTGGGCCCGGCGGCTGACGGCCATGGAGCTCGCGGCCGTGGAGCCCGCCTGGGTGCAGGGCACCAACCTCGCCCACGCCCTGGCGCTGGCCCGGCGGCACGTGGCGCGCCACCCGCAGGCCGAGCCCGTCGTGCTCGTCGTCACCGACGGCGAGCCCACCGCCCACCTCGAGGACGACGGCGAGCCGTTCTTCGCGTGGCCCACCACGTCGGAGACGCTGCGCCGCACCCTCGTCGAGGTCGACGCGCTGACGCGGTCGGGGATCACCGTCAACACCTTCATGCTCGGGGACGACCCCGGGCTGCGGCGCTTCGTCGACGCACTCGCACGGCGCAACGGCGGCCGGGTGCTGGCTCCCTCCCCCGACCGGCTCGGCGAGTTCGTCGTCGCGGACTACCTGTCCGCGCGGCGGGGCTCTCGGCGCCGCACCGGGTAGCCGCAGCGGGTAGCCGCACCGGGCGGCCGCTCCCGGGAGCGGGCCCCCTCGCTCAGGGCATCGGGTACCTCAGGAACTCCGGCGACTCACCGGGCGGCGAGTACTTCACGCCGCGAGCGGACCGCATGAGCTCCAGCACCTGGCCGGACGAGAACAGCTCGTGGGTCTCGAGATGGGTGAACGCGCCGGTGCTGCTCACCGTGATGGCGAACGTGGCCGCTGACGCGGAGTCGGGCAGGTCGAGAATGGCCAGACCGTCGTACTGGCCGAGCATCCAGTAGTAGGCCTCCAGACTGCCCCCGACGGACTTGGCGGCCTCCTCCACGACGGCGGCGCGGTCGGTGGGCTTCTTCATGAACGCCTTGAGCGTCTCGCCCTTGAACGTGTACAGCGCCAGGAACTTCGGCACGACGTGACCCCCTCCCAGTCTGCTCCGTCGGCGGTCAGCGGTAGCAGTAGGAGTCGGAGGAGGCGTCGCCGCCTTGCAGGCGGACCTGGTGCACCCGCAGACCACAGAAGTCGTCGCCGTGCGGGAAGCAGCGCTCGTCCAGGGTCAGGCCGCCGGAGAAGGGGTCCGTGTCCACCTTCGCCAACCAGCTGCCGACGCCGTCCGGGTAGAACTGGTCGTCCCAGGCGCCGTAGAGGGAGTTGGTCACGTAGACCCGCCGCCCGTCGCGGCTGACCTCGACCATCTGGGGGCCACCGGCGAGTCGCTCGGTCGGCGCCGCCGGGTGCGCGGTCCGCCGGACGATCCCGCCCAGATGGACGGAGCCCACCTCCCGCGGCGCGGCCGGGTCCGAGACGTCGTACTGCTTGAGCTCACCGGTGCCCCAGCAGGACACGTACAGCATCCGGTCGTCGACCGACAGATTGATGTCGCTGACCAGCGGGGGCACCGCCCCGAACGGCTGCAGCGCGGGCGGCAGGTCGCCAGGGTCGGCCGGCTCGGCCGGGATGGTGATGACCTTGTCGACCGTCCAGTCCGACCCGTCGCGGTGCCAGCGCCACACCGAGGCGGACAGGTCGGCCGTCGAGACCACCACGCCGACGAACCCCCACGTCGCCTCGGGATCGTGGGAAGGGCGCAGCTCCAGCACCATCTGGTGCTCCGCTCCCAGGTCGACGCTCTGCACGTGCCGACCCTCGGCGAGGTCCCAGAAGTGCAGCGAGTGGCCGTACTTCTGGCCCAGCAGCAGCTCCGGCACGAGCCCGTCCTCGATCATGGACGGCGTCCCCCACTCGCTGCTCACCAGGGTGTTGTGGTTCAGGTGCCACCAGGCGTCGTAGGCCAGGTACTGCGGGCCGCGGTCGGTCTCCCAGGCACGCAGCACCTCGAAGGTGCTGTGATCGAGCAGGGCGATCCCGCCCGGCCCCTCGGCGCCGTCCGACCCGCCGAGGCACGTCAGGAAGATCCCGTCCGGGCCACAGTGCGAGGTGTGCGGGCGGGAGTAGCCGGCCTTGGCCGCCAGCTCGGCGGCGTCGATCGTCCTGTGCAGCCGGGGGGACCGTGGGTCGGGCTGCGTGTCGTACACGTGGATGCGGGAGCTGCGGATGCCGGGCAGCAGCAGGTAGCGCCGCTGCAGGCCGTCGTCGCCCATGTCGTGACCGGCGTGCCTGAGGGCACTCGAGCAGGCGTTCCACCCGAAGTGGTGCAGCTCGTCTCCGCGGGACGGCAGATCCGCCCAGCCCACCACCGTGCCGAAACCCTCCGACGACTCGTCGACGTCGAGGACGCTCAACGCGTCGGGACGCTCGCCCGCACGGTCGAACGCCACCACGTAGGCCAACCCCTCGCGCGGGGCCGCGACGGCCTCCGCCGGGCTGCGGTAGAAGGTCGGGTCCGTCGCCTCGGACGGCGGCGCCATGTCGTGACCCGTGCCAGCCGACCCGTTCATCAGCCGCTCCTCACGAAACTGCCCGATCAGGCGGCTTCCAACGTACTCCGCGCGCCGACCTGCCGGAACCCCTGCGGACCGGGTGCGACGTTCCGCTGTCTCGCGGCCGGCTGCCCCGCTGCGACCAGCCGGGACCGGGTCACCGCGCGGTGCGCGCCGCCTTCTTGGCCGCGGCCTCTTCCCGCTGCGCCACGAACCGGCTGGCCTGGGCGTCCAGCGCCTCCAGGGTCCGGGCCAGCTCGGCGCGGGCCTGCTCGCCCTCGGCGTCGAGCCCCTCGAGCTCGAACACACCCCACTGCCGCAGCAACGGCATGACGATGTCGTCGTGGTGGATCCGCAGGTCGTAGATCCCCGCCCTGGCCATCTGCACCGCCTTGCGGGTGAAGCCCGGGATGATGCTCCCGGGCATCTGGAAGCCCTGCACCTCCTCGGTGATCGCCCGCATGGTCTGGCTCGGCGCCAGCTCCAGAGCGGCGGACACGATGTTGCGGTAGAAGATCATGTGCAGGTTCTCGTCCATCGCGACCCGGGTGAGCAGCTTCTCGGCGACGGGATCCTCCGTGAAGCGCCCGGTGTTGCGGTGTGAGACGCGCGTCGCGAGCTCCTGGAAGGACACGTAGGCGCAGACGTTCAGCAGGGGCTTGTCACCCGTGTCGTACCCCTTCTCCATCGTCTGCATGCGGGCGCGTTCCAGCTCCTCGGGGTCGACCCCGCGGGTCACGAGCAGGTAGTCGCGGATGCAGAAGGCGTGCCGGCCCTCCTCCGCGGTCCACCGGTTCACCCAGGTGCCCCACGCGCTGTCCCGACCGAACGCCCGGTCGATCTCCCGGTGGTAGCTCGGCAGGTTGTCCTCGGTCAGCAGGTTGACCTCCAGCGCGGTGCGCGCGATCGGGGACAGCGTGGACTGGTCCACCGACCACGGCTCCCCGCCCAGGTCGGCGAAGTCCCGGCCCTGGCTCCACGGCACGAGCTCGTGCGGCATCCACTCCTTCGCGGTGGCCAGGTGCCGGTCGAGGTTCTCGGCGACCGTGGCCTCCAGCTCGGCGAGCAGCGCGGTCGCGTCCAGCGTCGTCATGGCGGCCTCCAGGCAGCGGTCGTCGTCGCGGCCCTCCGGCTTACCACTCGTGGGCCGACATCGCCAGGGGCCGGCACGCCCGAGCCGGGCCGATCCGAGGTCGCGCACGCTCCGACGCCGGGGGGGCCGGATACCGTCCCTGCCCCCGAGTGACCCTCAGGCCCGAGCCGCGTCCGCCCGTCCGGCGTCGACACCCGCCTCGCGACGCTGCTCGGGCGAGATCGGCGCAGGGGCGCCGGTGAGGGGGTCCTGCCCACCGCCCGACTTGGGGAACGCGATGACCTCGCGGATGGAGTCGGCCCCGGCCAGCAGCGCCACGATGCGGTCCCACCCGAAGGCGATGCCACCGTGCGGGGGCGCGCCGTAGGAGAACGCCTCGAGGAGGAAACCGAACTTCTCGTTCGCCTCCTCCGGCGTCAGGCCCATCACACCGAAGACCCGCTCCTGCACGTCACGCCGGTGGATACGGATCGAGCCGCCACCGATCTCGTGGCCGTTGCAGACGATGTCGTAGGCGTAGGCGAGGGCGCTCGCCGGGTCGGTGTCGAAGGAGTCCAGCGACTCAGGCTTCGGTGACGTGAACGCGTGGTGCACCGCCGTCCACGCGCCGGAGCCGACGGCGACGTCGTCGGTCTCGGCGACGGGCTCGAACAGCGGGGCGTCGACGACCCAGACGAAGCACCAGGCCTTCTCGTCGACGAGCCCGAGGCGGCGGCCGATCTCGAGCCGCGCGGCCCCGAGCAGGGCCCGGGCAGCCTTGGGGGTGCCGGCGCCGAAGAACACGGCGTCCCCTGGCGCGGCGCCGACGTGCGTGGCCAGCCCGGCCCGCTCGGCGTCCGACAGGTTCTTGGCGACGGGTCCGCCGAGCTCGCCGTCCTCGCCGACCGTCACGTACGCCAGGCCCTTGGCGCCACGCTGCTTGGCCCACTCCTGCCACGCGTCGAACTGGCGCCGCGGCTGCGACGCGCCGCCCGGCATGACGACGGCGCCGACGTAGGGCGCCTGGAAGACGCGGAACGGTGTGCCGGAGAAGAACTCCGTGCAGTCGACCAGCTCGAGGCCGAAGCGCAGGTCCGGCTTGTCGGTGCCGTAGCGGGCCATCGCGTCGGCGTACGTGATGCGCGGGACCGGCGTCTCGATCTCGACGTCGATCAGCCGCCACAGGGCCGCGAGGACCTCCTCGGACAGCGCGATGACGTCGTCCTGGTCGACGAAGCTCATCTCGATGTCGAGCTGGGTGAACTCGGGCTGCCGGTCGGCGCGGAAGTCCTCGTCGCGGTAGCAGCGCGCGATCTGGTAGTACCGCTCCGTCCCCGCGACCATGAGCAGCTGCTTGAACAGCTGCGGGCTCTGCGGCAGGGCGTACCAGGAGCCGGGTTGCAGCCGGGCCGGCACGAGGAAGTCGCGGGCGCCCTCCGGCGTCGACCGGGTCAGCGTCGGGGTCTCGACCTCGACGAAGCGGCGACCGTGCAGCACCTCGCGCGCCGCGCGGTTGACCTCGCTGCGCAGCCGCAGGGCCGCGGCGGGCCCCGGACGACGCAGGTCGAGGTAGCGGTGCCGCAGGCGGGCCTCCTCGCCGACCTCCACGTGCTCGTCGATCTGGAACGGCAGCGGCGCCGCCTCGCTGAGCACCTCCACCGTGTCGGCGACGACCTCGATGTCACCGGTCGGCAGGGCCGGGTTCTCGTTGCCCTCCGGCCGCCGGCTCACCTGGCCGGTGACCTGCAGGCAGTACTCGTTGCGCAGCGCGTGGGCGACCGACTCGTCGTGGACGACGACCTGGACGACGCCGGACGCGTCGCGCAGGTCGAGGAACGCCACTCCCCCGTGATCACGCCGACGGGCCACCCAGCCGGTGAGGGTGACGGTCTGGCCGGCGGAGTCGGCACGCAGCGTGCCGACCTCGTGGGTGCGGAGCACGGAAGGGATCCTCTCGGTGGCGGTTCGCTGGCCAGCCAGGTCGTGACCGGCCCGCAGAATCCTACGGACCCCGCCGCGCAGCCGTGTCTCCGCGGTTCGTCAGTCGCTCACCGGACGACGACGGCGCGGTCGTCCGGCGGCATCTCCACCCAGGTTCGGCCCGGCGCCAGCAGCAGCGGCGACCCGTCGTCCGTGGTGAGCTCGAAGGGGTCGCGGATCCCGCCCTTGCGCCACGTGCCGGTGACGGCGTGACCACCGGAGAGCGCGACCAAGGGGCCGGTGGCGTCGACGAGGCGAGGCACCGGCACGGGAGCGCCCGACCCCGGGCCGAGCTTCTCGACACGGCTCTCGACGCCGAGCACCAGGACGTTCTCGGCCTGGACCCGGTCGCCGTCCGCGGTGACGTGCGGGCCCCACGGCGCGGACCGCTCGTAGCGACCCCGCGCCTCGGCCCAGGTCCACGCGACCCGCCACTGCCCGCCGTAGGAGACCTCCACCGACGACCCCGCACCTCCGCCCTCGACGGCAGAGGACCCCGCGACGTCCTCCGCGCGCCGGAAGTACGGCGCGGGTGCCTCGTCGCGCTCGCTGTGCTCGAGCAGCGCCGCCGGCGGCACGAGCACGTGGTCGGGCGCGGGACGGGAGCGGTCGACCTCGTAGACGCCGCGGACGCGCAGACTGCCGCGATGGTCCAGGTCGCCGTTGTCGTCGAGGTAGCGAACCACCCACTCGGCGGCCATCGTGCTGCCGAGCACGGGACGCAGCGGGCTGAGCAGCGGGGCGTCGACCGGACGAGCCGAGCGGACCGGCCCGACGGCGTCCGGCAGCACGGAGTGGAACACCGCCGCCAGTCGGGTGTAGGCGGGCCCGATCGGCTCGACGAAGACGAGGTCGGCGTCCTCCACCCCGACCTGCGGGTGCGCCTGGCGGACGTCGGAGACCTTGACGACGACGGCTGCGTGGTCGAGGTCCTCGGCCGCGGGCAGGCCGGTCAACGGCGCGACGGCCGACGGCGAGGGCGACGGGGTCGAGGGGGCCGGCCCGGACGGGGGCGGCGACATGGTCGTGGCCGTGGACACCGGGGCCGTCGGATCACCGCCGCAGGCCGCGAGCAACCCGGCCGTCACGGCGGCCAGCGTGACGACCACGGCCCTCCTGACGTTCCCCGCGACCCGGCCTCGCCGTGCGATCACCGTCATGGACGTGCCCGGAGCACGACGGGCCGCAGGTCGCCGGCCGGCGGCTCCCACGTGGCCGGGTCGGCCGGCACCTGCTCGCCGGAGCGGATGTCCTTGACCTCGTGCTTCCCGTCGTCCTGCGGGAACCAGACGAACGGGATGCCGCGGCGGTCGGCGTAGCGGATCTGCTTGCCGAACTTCGCGGCGGACGGCGAGACCTCGGCCGGGACGCCGCGGGCGCGCAGTGCGGCGGCCACACCGTCGCAGGCGGCCCGGTGCTGCTCGTCGGCGACGGCGACGACCACGCACGTGGGCACCGAACGGGAGGCCGTGAGCGTGCCGCGGGCGATGAGCGGCGCCAGCGTGCGGGTGACGCCGAAGGAGATCCCGACGCCCGGGTACGTCGTCGACCCGTCGCTGGCGAGCGCGTCGTACCGTCCGCCGGAGCAGATCGAGCCGAGGTGCTCGTAGCCGACGAGCCGCGTCTCGTAGACGGTGCCGGTGTAGTAGTCGAGCCCACGGGCCACCGACAGGTCCGCGACGACCTCGACGCGGTCCGAGCGCACGTCGGCGCAGCCCTCCAGGACGGCGACCAGCTCGGCCAGCCCCTCCTCCAGCAGCGGGTGCTCGACGCCGAGGGACCGTACGCGGTCGGCGAAGCCGACGTCGTCCCCGGAGGCGGCCGGCAGCCGCAGGCACCCCTCGACCTGGCGCTGGTCCAGCCCGAGCTCGTCGGCGAGCTGGCGGGCCGCCTCGCGCTCGCCGACCTTCTCCAGCTTGTCCATCACCCGCATCACGCCGGGGACGTCGTCGATGCCGAGCCCCCGGTAGAAGCCCTCGATGAGCTTGCGGTTGTTGACCTGAAGCCGCACGCCGGGCAGCGGCAGGCGCGACAGGGCGTCAGCCATCACGCGGGCCATCTCGACGTCGTGGTGGGGCGCGAGGGTGTCGCGGTCGACCACGTCGATGTCCGCCTGAACGAACTCCCGGTACCGGCCCTCCTGCGGCCGCTCGCCGCGCCACACCTTCTGGATCTGGTACCGCCGGAACGGGAACTGCAACCGGCCCGCGTTCTCCAGCACGTAGCGCGCGAACGGCACCGTGAGGTCGTAGTGCAGGGCGAGGTCGTCCGCGCCGGTGTCGGCGTCCGGGTCGGCGTGCAGCCGCCGGACGACGTAGACCTCCTTGTCGATCTCGCCCTTGCGGAGCAGCACCGACAGCGGCTCGACGGCGCGGGTCTCGAGGCCCGCGAACCCGTGGAGCTCGAAGGTCTCCCGCAGCGAGTCGAGCACCTGCTGCTCGACGACGCGCTCGGCGGGCAGCAGCTCGGGGAAGCCCGACAGGGGCGTCGGCCGGGCCATCAGCGGGCCGCCTCGGCCAGGAAGGGGTTCGCCGTCCGCTCGCGGGCCACGGTCGTGGCGGGGCCGTGACCCGGCAGCACCAGCCGGTCGTCCGGCATCGGCAGGACGACGTCGCGCAGGGAGCGCAGCATCGCGGCGTGGTCACCGCCGGGCAGGTCGGTGCGGCCGATGCTGCCGGCGAACAGCACGTCACCCGACAGCACCGTCGACGACACGTCGTCCACGCCGTCCGGGACGTCGGCCAGGGCGAACATCACCGAGCCCTCGGTGTGACCGGGGGCGTGCAGCACCTCGACGTCCAGCCCCGCCAGTGACACGGTCTCCCGGTCGGCGACCAGGCGGACGTCGTCCGGCTCGGCCCAGGCGGCGCTGGCGCCGAACTGCTGCTCGAGCATGGCGACCAGGGCAGGGTCCATCGTCGAGAGCGGGTCCTTCAGCCGGTAGGCGTCGCCGCCGTGCACGAGCGCCGGGACGCCGTGCCCGCCGCAGACGGGGGTCACCGAGTACACGTGGTCGAGGTGGCCGTGGGTCAGCAGCACCGCGGCCGGGCGCAGCCGGTGCCGGCGCAGCACGTCGGCGAGGGCGTCCAGGACGCCGATGCCCGGGTCGACGACCACGCACTCCTCGCCCGCGGCGGGGGCCACCACGTAGCAGTTGGTGCCGAACGCGGCGGCGGGGAACCCGGTGACCAGCACCCGGGGAGCCTACCGACGGCGGGGCGGTCACCCGGTGGGCGGTGCCGTGCTGAATAGACTGCCGATCCCGAAGGGCCTGTCGCCGGAAGGAGCCCGAGTGTCGCCGAGCCAGCGGGAGCGTGAGTACGCCCGCCGCCGCTACGAGAAGTGGCAGGAGCGCCAGGCCAGCAAGCAGGCCAGGCGTCGTCGCCGCCGCAACACCGGACTCGTCGTGACCAGCGCGCTGGCGGTCGTCGCCGTGCTCGCGGCGGTGTTCTGGCTGGCGCAGGTCGGCGACGGCACCGAGCCGACGGACGCCGCGGCCACGGACGCGCCCAGCGACGCGGCGACGGACGACGCGGCCGGTGAGAACCCGTGCCCCGAGCCGACGGTCACCCCGCCGGCCGAGCCGGTCCAGCTGGACGCCGCCCCCGACCCCGCGGCGGCCGAGGGCCGCACGTGGACGGCGACGCTCGCGACGTCCTGCGGCGACGTCACCGTCGAGCTCGACGGGCAGGCCGCTCCGCAGGCCGTCGCGTCGTTCGTCCAGCTCGCCCGCGAGGGCTACTTCGCCGGCTCGCCGTGCCACCGGCTGACGACCGAGGGCATCTTCGTCCTGCAGTGCGGCGACCCGACCGGCACCGGCACGGGCGGCCCCGGCTACACGTTCGGCCCGGTCGAGAACGCCCCCGAGGGGGACGTCTACCCGGCCGGCACCCTCGCGATGGCCCGCGTCGGCGGCGACGCCGAGAGCCAGGGCAGCCAGTTCTTCCTCGTGTACGAGGACTCCACGATCCCCTCGGACGCCGCCGGGGGCTACACGGTCTTCGGGCGCATCACCGCCGGGCTCGACGTCGTCCAGCAGGTGGCGGACGGCGGCGTGGCCGGCGGAGGAGGCGACGGGCAGCCGGCCCGCGCCGTCAGCATCGAGCAGGTGACCGTCCAGTGAGCGAGACGCCCCGCCCCCGCCCCGTGCCCCGGCCCGGGCCGCGACCGGTCCCCCGGCCGCCCGCGGTGGCTCCCGCCGCGCCGCCGGAGGAACCAGCCGCCACCCCGGTCGTCCCCGTGCCGACCACGCCGGCCAGCGATCCCACGCAGTGGGGGCGTGTCGCCGAGGACGGGACCGTCTACGTGCGGACGTCGGACGGAGAGCGGGCCGTCGGCTCCTACCCGGACGCGACGCCCGAGGAGGCGCTCGCCTACTTCGGTCGCA
The DNA here is from genome assembly GCA_046566185.1 of Actinomycetes bacterium. Classification (GTDB taxonomy): domain Bacteria; phylum Actinomycetota; class Actinomycetes; order Actinomycetales; family SCSIO-59966; genus SCSIO-59966. The sequence goes on from JBKHXE010000013.1 coordinate 36,270, forward strand.
AGTACGACGAGCTCGTGGCACAGGCCGACCTCCTGGAGCAGCGGCTCACGACCACGGACGTCTCACCCAAGGACGCCGACCGCGCCGTCCGCACCCTGCGCGAGGCGCTCACCGACGTCCATGCGGTGGGTGACCTGGAGGGTCTGGCCGCACGCGTCGAGGCGCTGTCCCGGCTGAGCGCCGAGCGACGCAAGGCGGTCGAGGCGGAGCGGGCCGCCGCCCGTGAACAGGCACGCGCCGCGCGGCTCGCCCTGGTGGAGGAGGCCGAGAAGCTGGCCGAGCCGGAGCCCGAGCGCATCCAGTGGAAGCCCAGCGGTGACCGGCTGCGGGAGCTCTTCGAGGAGTGGAAGGCGGCGCAGAAGAACGGCCCACGGCTCGAGAAGCCGGTCGAGGACGAGCTCTGGAAGCGGTTCAGCCACGCCCGCACCACCTTCGACCGCAAGCGCCGCACCCACTTCTCACACCTGGAGAAGCACCACGCCGAGGTCAAGGTCGTCAAGGAGAAGCTCGTCGCCGAGGCGGAGGCGCTGTCCACGTCGACCGACTGGGGTGCGACGGCGCAGGCGTACCGGCAGCTGATGGACCGGTGGAAGGCCGCGGGCCGCGCGTCGCGCAAGGACGACGACGCGCTGTGGGCTCGCTTCCGGGCGGCGCAGGACGCGTTCTTCGCGGCGCGCAACGCCGTTCAGGCCGAGCAGGACGAGGAGTTCCGCGCCAACCTCGGCGTCAAGGAGCAGCTGCTCGCCGAGGCCGAGGCCCTGCTGCCGGTGCGCGACCCGCGTGCGGCGCGGGCCCGGCTGCGCGAGATCAGCGAGCGCTGGGAGGCGGCGGGCAAGGTGCCACGCGCCGACCTCGCCCGCATCGAGCGGCGGATGCGCGCCGTCGAGCAGGCGGTCGAGGAGGCGGAGTCCGACCGGTGGCGCCGGAGCAACCCCGAGGCGCGCGCCCGCGCCACCGGCGCGCTCGCGCAGCTCGAGGACTCGATCGCCGCGCTCGAGGCCGACCTCGAGAGGGCCCGCGCCGCCGGCGACGCCCGGGCCGAGGCGGAGGCGCGGGCGGCGCTGGACGCCCGGCGCGCCTGGCTGGAGCAGGTGCAGCGGGCGGCGGAGGACTTCGGCTGACCTGACCTGCCCCGCCCTCCCACGTCGTCCACAGGGCCGCCGCGGCGCCCGGCGGCGCGCGGCATGCTGGCTGAGGTGGACGACCAGGTGACCGGTGGCAGCGGCCTGGACTGGCTGGTGGCCCCGGACCCGGGCGGGCCGGCACCGGCCCCGCTGCGGGTGGGCCCTGCCCTCACACGCTCGGCGCTGGAGGCGATGCGCGCCGAGGGCCTCGTCGTGCGGGTGGTCGGCGACGTCTACCTGCCGACGCCGCTCGCCGGCTGGGCCGCCGCCCGCGCCGAGGCGCTGCGGTCGGCGATGCCTCGGGAGGCGACCGTCTGCCTGCTCGCCGCGGCATGGGTGCACGGGGTGGACGTCGACCCCGAGCCGGTGGACGTCGTGGTGTCGCGGGCGGGGGCTCGGTGGCGCATGCCGGACTGGGTGCGGGAGCGGGAGCGGTCGGTCAGCCCGGCGGACGTCGTCGTGGTCCACGGCGTCAGCGTCACGACCCGGTCCCGCACGGCGGCGGACGTCGCGCGCTCCTGCCCCCGCAGCGTGGCGCGCCCGGTCGTCGCGGCGCTCCTGGCGACCGGCGTGGCGGTGGACGACGTCCTGGCCTCGATCGACCGCGAGAGGCGCTGGCCGGGCGCGAACCGGGCGCGCGCGCTGCTGCGCGAGCTCGCCGGGCCGTAGCCGCCCCGCGGCGTCAGGACTCGCCGGACCCCGTCCGCCGGCCGGTCAGCCGGTAGGCGTCGAACACGCCGTCCACCCGACGCACCGCGTTCATCACGTGCCCGAGGTGCTTGGGATCGGCCATCTCGAACGCGAACTTCGAGATCGCCACGCGGTCGCGGGACGTCGTGACGCTCGCGGACAGGATGTTGACGTGGTTGTCCGAGAGCACCCGGGTGATGTCGGACAGCAGCCGCGACCGGTCGAGCGCCTCGACCTGGATCTGCACGAGGAAGACGCTGGCCGAGCCCGGCGACCAGTCGACCTCGACGACACGGTCCGGCTGGGCGAGCAGGCCGGCCACGTTGCCGCAGTCCTCGCGGTGGACCGACACGCCGTGGCCCCGCGTCACGAAGCCCATGATCGGGTCGCCCGGCACGGGGGTGCAGCAGCGCGCGAGCTTGACCCACACGTCGTCCACGCCCTTGACGACGACACCCGGGTCACCCGTGCGCGGACGGCGCGTCCCCTGGCTGGGCAGGGTCGCCTCGGCCAGATCCTCCTCCGCGCCGTCCGCCCCGCCGAGGGCGGCGACGAGCCGCTCGACGACGTGGGTCGCGGAGACGTGGCCCTCGCCGACCGCGGCGTAGAGGGCGGAGACGTCGCCGTAGCGCATCTCGGCGGCCAGGGCGACGAGCGACTCGTGCGACATCAGGCGCTGGATGGGCAGGTGCTGCTTGCGCATCGCCTTCGCGATCGCCGACTTGCCCTCCTCGATCGCCTCCTCGCGCCGCTCCTTGGAGAACCACTGCCGGATCTTGTTGCGCGCCCGCGGGCTCTTGACGAACGTCAGCCAGTCGCGGCTCGGCCCGGCGCTCTCCACCTTGCTGGTGAGCACCTCGACCACGTCGCCGTTCTCGAGCTCGGACTCCAGCGGCACCAGGCGGCCGTTGACGCGCGCGCCCATCGTCCGGTGCCCGACCTCGGTGTGGACGGCGTACGCGAAGTCGACGGGGGTCGCGCCGTGCGGCAGCGCGATGACGGCGCCCTTGGGGGTGAAGACGTAGACCTCGCGCGCGTTCATCTCGAAGCGCAGGGAGTCGAGGAACTCGCCGGGGTCCTCGGTCTCCCGCTGCCAGTCGAGCAGCTGGCGCAGCCACGCCATGTCGTTGACGGTTCCGGTGTCGCGGCCGGTGCGGCCGCCGGTGACGGCGAGGTCCTTGTACTTCCAGTGCGCAGCGACGCCGTACTCGGCCCGCCGGTGCATCTCGTGCGTGCGGATCTGGATCTCGACCGGCTTGCCGTTGGGCCCGATGACCGTCGTGTGCAACGACTGGTACATGTTGAACTTGGGCATCGCGATGTAGTCCTTGAACCGGCCGGGCACCGGGTTCCAGCGCGCGTGCAGCGCACCCAGGACGGCGTAGCAGTCGCGGACGGTCTCGACGAGCACCCGCACGCCGACCAGGTCGTAGATGTCGGCGAAGTCGCGGCCCCGCACGATCATCTTCTGGTAGACGGAGTAGTAGTGCTTCGGGCGACCGGTGACGACGGCCTTGATCCGCGCGTCCCGCAGGTCGGAGGCGATCTGCTCGCGCACTCCGGCCAGGTACTCCTCGCGCGCGGGGGCGCGCTCGGCGACCATCCGGACGATCTCGTCGTGCACGCCGGGGTAGAGCGTGGCGAAGGCGAGGTCCTCGAGCTCCCACTTGATGGTGTTCATCCCCAGCCGGTGGGCCAGCGGGGCGTAGATCTCCAGGGTCTCGCGGGCCTTGCGCTGCGCCGACTCCGGCGAGACGTAGCGCCACGTGCGGGCGTTGTGCAGGCGGTCGGCCAGCTTGATGACGAGCACCCGGATGTCGCGGGCCATCGCGACGACCATCTTGCGCACGGTCTCGGCCTGCGCCGCGTCGCCGTAGGTGACCTTGTCGAGCTTGGTCACGCCGTCCACCAGCATGGCGATCTCGTCGCCGAAGTCGGCACGGAGCATGTCGAGGGTGTAGGAGGTGTCCTCGACCGTGTCGTGCAGCAGCGCCGCTGCCAGCGTGGCCGGCGTCATGCCGAGCTCGGCGAGGATCGTCGCCACCGCGACCGGGTGCGTGATGTACGGGTCGCCGCTCTTGCGCCGCTGCCCGCGGTGCGCCCGCTCGGCCACCACGTAGGCCCGCTCCAGCACCGACAGGTCGGCCTTGGGGTGGTTCGAGCGCACCGAGCGCAGCAGCGGCTCGAGCACCGGCGACACCGTCGTGGAGTGGCGGCCGAGCCGCGCCAGCCGCCGCTTGAGCCCGACGCCGGCGGTGTCCCCCGGGCGGACCTCGACGGGTGTGACGTCCGGCGGCGTCTCGGCGCTCTCGGGGTCAGTGCGGACGGCGCTGGAGGCGGCGTCCACGGGCTCGGTGCGGCGCAGGTGCGCCTCGGGCGGACCGGTCGCGGTCCCCCGGGTCCCCACCTCGTCGGCCACCGGACCTCCTGACGTCCCGCTCAGCGGGACTCCTCGCGTGCCACGAGTCTACGTCCCCGCCCCGCAGCGGCCACTCCCGCGCCTTCCCACCCCGGTGATCTTGCACTTCCCGGTGATCTTGCACTTCGCGTCACGGTCGCCGCGGACCGACCCGGCACCCGGCGAGCGCCGTCCGCACCCACGGCGGGCAGCCGTCCTTGAAGGGAGGGGGACGACCGGGCGCAGACGTCCATGATCACCCGGACGTGCAAGATCGAGCCTGTTGCATGAAGGCGCGCCTCCGCTGAGTTGATCTTGTTCGGGGGGAGGGTGGGGCCATGCCGCAGAACTTCATCGGGGCTGATCGGGATCAGTTGATGTTGATGCCTGTGGATGTGCGGGAGTGGCTGTCGGAAGACGACGTGGCCTGGCAGGTGCTGGATGTGGTGGACCAGCTGGATCTGTCGGGGTTCTACCGTCGGTACCGGGCCAATGGCCAGGGCGCGGCGGCGTTCGACCCGGCGTTGATGTTGTCGCTGGTGATCTACGCGCATGCCGTGGGGGTGCGGTCCTCGCGGGCGATCGAGCGGGCGTGCACCCGGGATGCGGGGTTCAAGGTGGTGGCCGGGCAGCGGGTGCCCGATCACAGCACGATCACTCGGTTCCTGCAGCGGCACCGCGAGGAGGTGGCCGACGTGTTCGGTCAGGTGCTGCGGCTGTGTCACGCGGCGGGGATGGCCCGGGTCGGGGTGATCGCGGTGGATGGCACGAAGATCGCGGCGAACGCGTCGTGGGCGAAGAGCTACACCGCCAAGGCGCTGGCCCATCAGGTCGCCGAGCAGGAGGCGGCCTACCGGCAGTTGGCCGCCGAGCTGCTGGACCAGCACGCCGCCACCGATGCCGCCGAGGACGCCGAGCACGGCGAGCGGCGCGGGGACGAGCCGCCGGCGGCGCTGCGGGGTCGGGCGGCGCGGCTGAAGGCGCTGCGCGCGGCCCAGGCCGACCTGCAGGCCCGCCAGGACCGGGTCCGTCAGGAGATGCTCCAGCGGCAGAAGGCCCGACAGGACGCCTATGACGCCCGGGCGGCCGCCGGGGAACGCGGCCTGGGGCCACGCCCGGCCGACGAGGTCAAGGTGGGCCAGCCGCCGTCACGGCAAGGGGGGCCGCCGCGGGCGTCGGTGACCGATCCCGACTCGCGCCGGATGAAGGCCAAGCACGGCTTCGTGCAGGGCTACAACGCCCAGATCGCGGTGACCGACACCCAAGTGATCTGCGGGCTGCTGGTCACCCAGACCGCCACCGACCACCACCTGCTGCCGCAGGTGCTCACCGCCACCCGGCAGGCCTTGTCCGACGCCGGGATCGACGACCCGCTGCGGATCGTGCTGGCCGACGCCGGCTACGCCAACGAGGACACCTTCACCGCCGCCGAGCGTGACGGCCTGGCGCTGTTGGCCCCGGTCATCAGCGACGAGAGACGCGGCCTGGGAGCCGACCCCCTCGGCGGCAAGGACGTGTCCCGGCTACCGGCCACCGCCCGGGCCCAGGAACGCCTACGCAGCCCGGACGGCGAACACCACTACGCGATGCGAGGCCGCACCGTCGAACCGGTGTTCGGCCAACTCAAGGACCGTCTCGGCATGCGCCAGTTCACCCGCCGCGGGCTCACGGCAGTGAACGCCGAGTTCGCCCTGGCCGCCACCGTGCACAACATCCGCAAGCTGATCACCTGGAACGCCGCCACGCTCACCGCCTGAAGACCGCACGACCCTTGCCCCACCCGGGCCCTGCGGCCCCGCACACCAGCCCCAGTCGGCGGCTCCGACGCCCGCGAGCGTCCCCCCCTCCCGCCAAGGACCCACCCGCGAGAGACAACAACCTCGGCCCACCGTGGAAATCCACCGCAGAACTCCAAGCAACAGGCTCGATCAAGGAACCCGGGGGTGATCAAGGAATCGCTGCTCGGGAAAAGCGATCCCGGATTCCTTGATCACGCTCGTCGTCCTTGATCACCGGGGGGAGGGGGGTCAGTCCTTCCTGGCGGACGGTCCGGGCAGCGCCAGCATCTGGTCGAGGGCGACGCGCGCCCAGTGCGCGACGTCCGGGTCGACGACGATGCGGTTGACGACGCGGCCGTGCACGAGCGACTCCAGCGACCACACCAGGTGCGGCAGGTCGATGCGGTTCATCGTCGAGCAGAAGCAGACGGTGCGGTCGAGGAAGTGGACGCCCTTGTCGGGGTGCTGCAGGGCGAGCCGGCGCACGAGGTTCAGCTCGGTGCCGATCGCCCACTGCGACCCGGCCGGCGCCGCCGCGAGGACCTGGATGATGTGCTCCGTCGACCCGACGTGATCGGCCTGCTGCACGACCTCGTGCTTGCACTCCGGGTGCACGAGCACGTTGACGCCGGGGATCCGCTCGCGCGCGTCGGCCACGTTCTGCGCGGAGAACCGGCCGTGCACCGAGCAGTGGCCGCGCCACAGGATCATCCGCGCGTCCCGCAGCTGCTGACGGGTGAGGCCGCCGAGCGGCTTGTGCGGGTTCCACACGACGCAGTCGTCCAGCGACATGCCGAGGTCGCGGACGGCGGTGTTGCGGCCCAGGTGCTGGTCGGGCAGGAAGAGCACCTTCCCGCCGCCCTCCCGGCGCTGCGCGAACGCCCACGTGAGGGCCGTTCGTGCGTTGGACGACGTGCAGACCGTGCCGCCGTGGCGACCGGTGAACGCCTTGATCGCCGCCGAGGAGTTCATGTACGTCACCGGCACGACGTCGTCTGCGACACCTGCGTCGACCAGGTCGTCCCAGGCGTCCTCGACCTGCCCGATCGCGGCCATGTCGGCCATCGAGCAGCCGGCCGCGAGGTCGGGCAGCACGACCTGCTGCGAGTCGGCGGTGAGGATGTCGGCGCTCTCGGCCATGAAGTGGACGCCGCAGAAGACCACGTACTCGGCGTCCGGACGGGCCGCCGCTTCCCGGGCGAGCTTGAACGAGTCACCCGTGACGTCGGCGAACGCGATGACCTCGTCGCGCTGGTAGTGGTGTCCGAGCACGAAAACCCGGTCGCCGAGCGCGGCCTTGGCCGCCCGGGCCCGCTCGACGAGGTCGGGGTCGCTCGGCGTCGGCAGGTCGCCGGGGCACTCGACGCCGCGCTCGCTCGCGAGGTCCGTGCCGCGACCGAGCAGCAGCAGCGCCGCGGGCGTTGCCGTCGGCTCCGTGAAGGTGCTCACGCCCGGCATTCTCGCACCCGGCAGGATGGCGGACGTGCACATCGTGGTCGCTCCGGACGCGTTCTCCGGCACCCTGACCGCGCGCCAGGCGGCGGCCGCGATCGCGACCGGCTGGCGGGCGCAGGCGCCCGCCGACGTGGTCGAGACCTGCCCGCTGTCGGACGGCGGCCCCGGCTTCGTCGACGCGCTGCACTCGACCCTCGGCGGCGAGCTGCTCTCGGTGACCGTGCCCGGGCCTCTCGGGGACGACGCCCCCGCCACCGTGCTCCGGCACGAGGACGTCGCGTACGTCGAGACCGCCCAGGCGTGCGGACTGCACCTGCTGCCGCCCGAGCGCCGCGACCCCACCCGGACGACGACCGCCGGCGTCGGGCGCCTGCTCACCGCCGCCGTCGACAGCGGCGCGCGCCGGGTGGTGCTCGGCCTCGGCGGCAGCGCCACCGTCGACGGGGGCGCGGGCCTGCTCGCGGCGCTGGGCGCGGGGGACCCCACCATCCTGGGCCGCGGCGGCGGCCTCCTCGCCGAGCTGCCGGACGACGCGCTGCCCGGGCTGGCCGACGTCCGCGAGCGGTTCGCCGGCGTCGAGCTGGTCGCCGCCACGGACGTCGACGTCCCGCTCGTCGGGTTCCACGGCGCCGCCGCGGCCCACGCCGAGCGGCAGGGTGCCACCCCGGAGCAGGCCCAGCAGCTGGGGACCGCGCTCGGCCGGTTCGCCCAGGTTGCCCTCGACACCCTCGGGCCGGACGTCGCCCCGCAGCGGCTCGTCGCCGAGCCGGGTGCCGGCGCCGCCGGCGGCCTCGGCTTCGCCCTGCTGCTGCTCGGCGCGCGGCGTGAGCCCGGCGCGCAGGCGGTGCTGGACGCCGTGGGGTTCCGCGAGCGGCTCGCGGCTGCCGACCTGGTCGTCACGGGGGAGGGGACGCTCGACTGGCAGTCGCTGCGCGGCACGGTCGTCGCCGGCGTCGCGCACGCGGCGCTCGCGGTGGGCGTGCCGGCGGTGGCGCTCGCGGGGCAGGTGCACGCCGGGCGGCGGGAGCTGCAGTCGGTCGGGCTGGAGTCCGCCTACGCGGTCGCCGAGCGGCCCGATCAGGTGCCCGCCGCGCTGGCCGACCCGGCCGGCACGCTGGCGGCGCGCGCCCGACGCGTGGCGCGCACGTGGAGCCACTGACCCGGCGGCCCGGGTTAGGCTCGGGTTAGGCTGGGCACCGGAACAGATCCGCTCCAGGGCGGGTTGATGTCGACGCGAAGGCCGCACCGGCCGCCCCGTACGTGCGAGAGGACCTCATGAGCGAGACCACCCAGACCACGCAGACCCACGGCGTCGTCCTGACCCCGGTGGCTGCCGGCAAGGTGAAGAGCCTGCTCGAGCAGGAGGGCCGCGACGACCTGCGCCTGCGGGTGGCCGTGCAGCCCGGTGGCTGCTCGGGCCTGATCTACCAGCTGTACTTCGACGAGCGGACGCTGGACGGCGACGCCGTGCGCGACTTCGACGGCGTCGAGGTCGTCGTCGACCGGATGAGCGTCCCGTACCTCGACGGCGCGACGATCGACTTCGCCGACAGCATCGAGAAGCAGGGCTTCACCATCGACAACCCCAACGCGCAGAGCTCCTGCGCGTGCGGTGACTCCTTCAGCTGACCCAGCCGAGCCTCGCCCGTCCGAAGGCCACCCCGTCACCGGGGTGGCCTTCGTCGTCCGGTCACCTCGGGCGAGCGACGGGCGGCTGCCAGGCCGCGCTGACTAGGGTGGAGGCCGTGCGCATCGCGATCACGGGCTCCATCGCCACGGACCACCTGATGACGTTCCGGGGCAGGTTCGCCGACTCTCTCGTCGTCGACCAGCTGGACAAGATCTCGCTGTCGTTCCTCGTGGAGGACCTGCAGATCCGGCGCGGGGGCATCGCGGCCAACATCGCGTTCGGGATGGGCAACCTCGGCCTGCGGCCGGTACTCGTCGGTGCCGTCGGGCAGGACTTCGTCGACTACCGCTCGTGGCTCGAGCGGCACGGCGTCGACACCTCCCATGTCCTGGTCTCCGAGCTGGCCCACACCGCGAGGTTCGTCTGCACCACCGACGACGACCATGCCCAGATGGCCTCGTTCTACGCCGGCGCGATGAGCGAGGCCCGCAACATCGAGCTGGGTCCGATCGCCGAGCAGGTCGGCGGGCTCGACCTCGTGGTCGTGAGCCCGAACGACCCCGAGGCGATGATGCGGCACACCGAGGAGTGCCGGACCCGCGGCATCCCCTTCGTCGCCGACCCCTCCCAGCAGCTGGCGTGGATGGACGGCGAGCAGATCCGCCAGCTCGTGGACGGCGCCGCCTGGCTGTTCACGAACTCCTACGAGGCGGCGCTGATCGAGCAGAAGACCGGCTGGAGCCGCCGCGAGGTGCTCGACCGCGTCGGCGTCCGGGTCATCACCCACGGACGGGACGGCGCGACCGTGGAGACCGTGGACGGCGAGGTGGCGTCGGTCAAGGTGCCGCCCGAGGAGCGGCGCGCCGACCCCACCGGCGTCGGGGACGCCTTCCGCGCCGGCTACCTGTCGGGCCTGGCGTGGGGCGTCGGCCCCGAGCGCTGCGCGCAGGTCGGGTCGATGCTCGCCACGTACGTCGTCGAGACGGTCGGCACGCAGGAGTACGACCTCGGCCGCGAGCGGTTCCTGCGCCGGTTCGCCGACAGCTACGGTCAGGCCGCCGCCGACGACGTCGCCGTCCACCTCCACACCCCCCGCCCCTGACCCCCGCCCCCGTCGTGATCAAGGAATCCGGGCGTGATCAAGGAATCCGGGTACACGCCGGTCGAGCCGCCCGCGTCGCCGTACGCCGCCGACCTGCTCGACAAGCTCGCGGCCGCCGCCCCCGCTGAGGACCTCGTGGCCGTCGGCGCCGACCTGCAGCCCGGCACGCTTCTCGCCGCCTACCGTGCAGGCCTGTTCCCCATGGGGGTAGGCCGTCACGGCCGCCCCCCGATCGGCTGGTGGTCGCCCGATCCGCGGGGCGTCCTGCCGCTCGACGGGCTGCACGTCTCGCGCTCGCTGCGCCGGTCCCTGCGGCGCTTCGAGATCCGCGTCGACACGGCGTTCGAGGAGGTGGTCGCCGCGTGTGCCGACCGCCGCCGGGCAGGCCGCTGGATCACCCCGGACATCGCCGAGGCCTACGCCGTCCTCCACTGCCTCGGCTGGGCCCACTCGGTCGAGGCGTGGCACGAGGGCCGGCTGGTCGGCGGCCTGTACGGGGTGGCGATCGGTGGGCTCTTCGCCGGCGAGTCGATGTTCCACCGCGAGACGGACGCGTCCAAGGCCGCACTCGTCGGCACGGTCGAGCGGCTGGCGGCGGACGACGACCACCGCCGGCTGCTCGACGTCCAGTGGTGCACGCCGCACCTCGCCACGCTGGGCGTCGTGGAGGTGCCGCGCGGCGAGTACCTTCGCCGGCTCGCGGCGGCGCTCGCGGCGCCGCCCGTCGACTGGGGCTCCTGAGCCGGAGCCTGTGGACGACGTCGGCGGGCGCCGTGCACGACGCGGCACGCTCGGTCGGCATGACGACGACCACCGCTCCGGGCGATCTCGTGCTGGGCGGGCTGCCGTTCCGCCGGGCGACCGCTCTGGCCGCCGGCTACTCGCGGCGCGATCTCGACGGCTTGCAGGCCGTCGGCGTCCTGCGCCAGCCGCTCCGGGGCGTGCTCGTGGACGCGCGGGCGCCCGACTCAGTGACCCTGCGCGCCCAGTGCCTCGCCGTCGTCCTGTCCCCCGGCGCGGCAGTGTGCCGCCGCTCGGCCGCCTGGCTGTACGGCATCGACTGCCGTGGCCCCGGAGAGCGGGACGTCGTCCTGCAGGCCGAGTGCGTCGTCCCCGCCTCGGCCGAACCGGTGACGCGGCCGGGCGTGCGTGGCTACCAGGCCTGGCTCCCCGAGGAGGACCTGTGGTGGATCGACGGCGTGCCGTGCACGACGCCCGCGCGGACGGCCATCGACCTGGCCCGCTTCTCGCCCCGCTACATGGGGCTGGGTGCGCTGGACGCGATGGCGCACGCCGGGCTCGTCGACCCGGCCGACCTGGCAGTGCGTGTGGAGGCTTGGCGTGGTGAGCGCTTCGTGGCGCAGGCGCGCCGGCTCATCGAGCTCTGCGAGCCGCTGACCGAGTCGTTCGGCGAGTCGTGGACGCGGCTGCGGCTGGTGGACGCCGGCTTCCCGCGTCCGGAGCCGCAGATCTGGCTGCCGGACGACGACCGGCGCGTCGTCCGGCTCGACATGGGCTACCGCGAGCAGCGGGCGGGCGTGGAGTACGACGGTGAGGAGGACCACTCCAGCGACGAGCAGCAGCGGCACGACGAGGCCCGGCGGCTGCGCTGCGAGCGGGAGTGGGGCTGGTCGGTGCTCGGTTTCGGCAAGGCGCTCGTGCTCGGGCCCTCGATGGCGCTCGAGCTGGCGGTCGGGGAGCTGTTGTCGATGACTCCGCGGATCAGCCGGCGGATGTGGTGAGCTCGTACCCGGTTTCCTTGATCACGCCTGGGTTCCTTGATCACGGGGGGGTGGGGGGTGCGGGCGGGGTGAGGCGGAGGGTGATCGACCAGGTGCCGGGCTCGACCTCCCGGACGGCGAGGAGCTCGTGGCCGCGCAGGCGGCACCAGGCGGGGACGTCGTGCCGGGCGGCCGGGTCGGTGGCGAGCACCTCGAGCTCGGTGCCCGGGTCGCCGCCCGCCGCGGCGCGCGCCACGTCGATGACCGGCTGCGGGCAGCGCCGGCCGCGGGAGTCGACGAGCACCCTCACAGCCCCTCCGTGCCGAGCAGCGACCGGATGCGGGCCACCGCGCCCGGCAGCGCGTCGGCGAACCGCTGGACGTCGGCCTCGGCGACACCGGCCGGCAGCGCCACCCGGACGTTGCCGTGCGTCAGCACCCCCATCGCGGCGAGCACGTGCGAGGGCTCCAGCGTCGAGGCGGTGCAAGCGGAGCCCGACCCCACGGCGAACCCGAGCCGGTCCAGGTCGCCGAGGAGCGCCTCACCGTCGACGTACAGGCACGAGAACGTCAGCACGTGCGGCAGCCGGTCCTCCGCGTCGCCGACGACCTCGACGTCCGGCACCTCGGCGGCGACGCGGGTGCGCAGGACCTCGACGAGCCGGTGCCGGCGCGCGGCCTCGGTCTCCCGCCCGGCCTCCACGGCCTGCAGCGCGACGGCGGCCGCGAGGGCCGACGGGACGGCGACCGGCTCCGCGTCCTGCTCGGGACCCGGGGGACGCCACCGCACGCCTTCCCGGACGGCGAGCACGCCGACCCCCGGCGGGCCGCCCCAGGCGTGCGGGTCGGCGGCGAGCAGGTCCCAGACCGCCGGGACGGGCGCGTGCCCGACGGAGGCCCCGGCGTCCACGAGCAGCGGGACGCCCGCGGCCCGCGCCGCCTCGTGCGCCGCCGCCACCGGTTGTGTCGTGCCGACCTCGCCGTTCGCCGACTGCAGGCACGCCAGGGCCACGCCGTCCGCTGTCGCGGCGCCCGCGAAGGCCTCGACGTCCACCCGGCCCAGCCGGTCGACCGCCACGAGGTGCGGCTCGCCCGCGAACGCGGCGGCGTGCAGTACCGAGGAGTGCTCCACGGCCGACGCGACGACGACGCGGCCGACCCGGCGCCGTCCGGCCAGCGTCCCGAGCACCGCGGCGTGCACGGCGGCAGCGTGGGAGGGCGTGAACCGCACCTCCTCCGCGCGGGCCACGAGCGCTGCGGCGACGGCCTCGCGCGCCCCGTCGAGCAGCGCCCTGGCCCGGCGTCCCTCGGCGTGCAGGCGGCGCGGGTCGGCCCATCCCTCGTCCACGGCCGCCAGCAGGGCCTCTCGCGCGCGGGGATGCAGCGGCGCCGCCGAACCGGCGTCGAGGTACACCCGCGAGGTGGGCTCTGCCACGGACGAAACGTAACCGCCCCTGCCCTCCGTGCCGGAACCCGGGGGAGTAGGGTGACGGACCAGTCGATACCGCTGCTCCGGCGTGCCGGGGCCGTTTGGAGTGGAAGGCCGACGTGCGTCTGGAGATGCGTAGCCGAACCCGCCGCGGCGGGCTCCGCGTGGCTGCCGTGGGCGGCGCCGCGGCCCTGCTGGTGACCGGGTGCTCGGCCCAGGAGGTGCGGCAGGGCTGGCTGCCCGGGCAGTCCGGGACCACGGACATGTGGGACCGCACCGCCGCCCTGTGGACCGGGTCGTGGATCGCCGCGCTGGCCGTCGGCGTCCTCGTGTGGGGCCTGACGATCTGGGCGGTCGTCGCGTACCGCCGGCGCGCCGGGGACACGGGCTACCCGGACCAGATCCGCTACCACGTGCCCCTCGAGATCCTCTACACCGTCGTCCCGCTGATCATGATCGGTGTCCTCTTCTACTTCACGGCGCGGGACCAGGCCGCGATCGAGTCGCTCGAGGAGGAGCCGGACGTCGAGATCGAGGTCATCGGCAAGCAGTGGAGCTGGGACTTCAACTACCTCGACGACGACGTCTACGAGTCCGGCGTCCAGGCGCCGCTCGCCGGCACCGAGGCGGACGACGCGAACGTCCCGACGCTGTACCTGCCCGTGGGCGAGACCGTGCGCTTCACCATCCACGCGCGCGACGTCATCCACTCCTTCTGGATCCCTGCCTTCCTCTACAAGAAGGACATGATCCCCGGGCGCACCAACTACTGGCAGGTCACGCCGCAGCAGACCGGCGAGTTCAAGGGCAAGTGCGCCGAGCTGTGCGGCGAGTTCCACTCCGAGATGCTCTTCAACGTCAAGGTCGTCGAGCGGGACGAGTACGACGCCCACATGGAGGAGCTGCGCGCCGCGGGCCAGGAGGGCGCGCTGCCGGTCGACCTGGGTCGCGTCAGCACCGAGACCGGCGAGCAGACCGAGGACGCCATCGGCGAGGACAGCGGCGGCCAGGAGAACAGCGAGAGCGGGCAGGACGACTGATGACCCAGTACTACGAGGCCGCCGAGACGGTCACTCCGGTCCGGGTGCTCGACCACCCCGAGAAGCGCGGCAGCATCTTCGTCAAGTGGGTGACGACGACCGACCACAAGACGATCGGCCACCTGTACCTCATCACCTCGTTCTTCTGGTTCGTGGTCGCCGGGGTGATGGCGCTGGTGATCCGGGCCGAGCTGTGGCAGCCGGGCCTGCAGGTCGTGCAGAGCAAGGACCAGTACAACCAGCTCTTCACGATGCACGGCACGATCATGCTGCTGCTGTTCGCGACGCCGCTGTTCGCCGGCTTCGCGAACGTCATCATGCCGCTGCAGATCGGCGCGCCCGACGTGGCGTTCCCACGGCTCAACATGTTCGCGTACTGGCTGTACCTCTTCGGTGGCCTCATCGCCGGGGCCGGCTTCTTCACCCCGGGCGGCGCGGCGAGCTTCGGGTGGTTCGCCTACGCCCCTCTCAGCGACGACACCTTCTCGCCGGGGCTCGGCGGTGACCTGTGGGTCTTCGGCCTGGCGCTCGGTGGTTTCGGCACCATCCTCGGTGCCGTCAACTTCATCACCACGATCCTGTGCATGCGCGCGCCCGGCATGACGATGTTCCGGATGCCGCTGTTCACCTGGAACATCCTGCTGACCAGCGTGCTGGTGCTGATGGCGTTCCCGCCGCTGGCCGCCGCGCTGCTCGCGCTGGGGGCGGACCGTCGGCTGGACGCGCAGGTGTTCAACCCGGAGAACGGCGGCGCCATCCTGTGGCAGCACCTGTTCTGGTTCTTCGGGCACCCCGAGGTGTACATCATCGCGCTGCCGTTCTTCGGCATCATCTCGGAGGTCTTCCCGGTCTTCAGCCGCAAGCCGATCTTCGGCTACAAGGGCCTCGTCTTCGCGACGATCGCCATCGCCGGGCTCT
>JBKHXE010000014.1:0-9457 GCA_046566185.1 Actinomycetes bacterium
CGCGACCGCAACGACCGCGGCCGCAACGACAACCGCACCGACCCGCGGGTCGACGGCGGCAACCGCCAGGGCCAGAACCAGAACGACGAGGACGACGACGACTTCGAGGGCGGCCGGGGCCGTCGCGGCCGCCGGTACCGCGACCGCAACAAGCGCGGCGGCGTCTCGGCCGGCCGGACAACCGCACCGACGGGCGCACCGACACCCGCCCCGACACCCGCGCGGCCGCCGACCGCGACCGCGGGGACGACGGCGACGACGACGACTTCGAGGGCGGCCGGGGCCGCCGCGGCCGTCGCTACCGCGACCGCAACCGTCGCGGCGGCCGCGTGCGCTTCGAGCAGCCGAACGAGCCCACCGTCAGCGAGGACGACGTCCTGCTGCCGGTCGCGGGCATCCTCGACGTGCTGGACAACTACGCGTTCGTCCGCACCTCCGGCTACCTGACCGGTCCCAACGACGTCTACGTCTCCCTGTCGCAGGTGCGCCGCTACGGCCTGCGCCGCGGCGACGCGATCATCGGCGCGGTCCGGCAACCCCGCGAGGGCGAGCGCAAGGACAAGTACAACGCGCTGGTCCGCCTCGACAGCGTCAACGGCCTGGACCCCGAGCAGGCGCGCAACCGCCCGGAGTTCACCAAGCTCACGCCGCTGTACCCGCAGGAGCGGCTGCGCCTGGAGACCGAGCCGGGCATCCTCACCACGCGGATCATCGACCTCGTCGCCCCGCTCGGCAAGGGCCAGCGCGCCCTCATCGTGTCGCCGCCGAAGGCGGGCAAGACCCTCGTGCTGCAGGCGATCGCCAACGCGATCGCGGTCAACAACCCCGAGGTCCACCTCATGGTCGTGCTCGTCGACGAGCGGCCCGAGGAGGTCACGGACATGCAGCGCACGGTCAAGGGCGAGGTCATCGCCTCGACCTTCGACCGCCCGGCCGACGACCACACGACGGTCGCCGAGCTGGCGATCGAGCGGGCCAAGCGGCTCGTCGAGCTCGGCCACGACGTCGTCGTCCTGCTCGACTCCATCACCCGCCTCGGCCGCGCCTACAACATCGCGGCGCCGGCGTCCGGTCGCATCCTGTCCGGCGGCGTCGACTCCAGCGCGCTCTATCCGCCGAAGCGGTTCTTCGGCGCGGCGCGCAACATCGAGAACGGCGGCTCGCTGACGATCCTCGCGACGGCGCTGGTCGAGACCGGCTCCAAGGCCGACGAGGTCATCTTCGAGGAGTTCAAGGGCACCGGTAACTCGGAGCTGCGCCTGGACCGGCGGCTCGCGGACAAGCGGATCTTCCCCGCCGTCGACGTCAACCCGTCGGGCACGCGCCGCGAGGAGATCCTGCTCGGGCGCGAGGAGCTGCAGATCGTCTGGAAGCTGCGTCGCGTGCTGACGGCGCTGGAGTCGCAGCAGGCCATCGAGCTGCTGATCTCCAAGCTCCGCGAGACGCGCAGCAACACCGAGTTCCTCATGCAGGTCCAGAAGACGACCCCGGTCGTCGGCAAGGGCGACGACGACTGACCCGGTCGTTCTCTGGCACACTGACTGATCGGTTCCGGTTCACGTGCCCCGCACCGTGCGGGTGGCACGACCCGGCGACCACGACGAAGGAGCCACACCTGTGAAGAGCGACATCCACCCGGACTACGTGCTGACCGAGGTGACCTGCACCTGCGGCAACACGTTCACCACCCGCAGCACCGCGACGAGCGGCAGCATCCACGCCGACGTCTGCAGCGCCTGCCACCCGTTCTACACGGGCAAGCAGAAGATCCTGGACACCGGCGGCCGCGTGGCCCGCTTCCAGGCCCGCTACGGCAAGAAGACCGGCGGCGACGCCGCCAAGTAGCGACACCGACGGCGCCGAACCACCCGGAGGGACGCCCATGTTCGAGTCCGTCGAGGGCCTGCTCGCCGAGCACGCCCGGCTGGAGCGCGACCTGGCCGACCCGGCGGTGCACGCCGACCAGCGCCGGGCCCGCGAGCTCGGACGGCGCTACGCCGAGCTCGGCCAGGTGGCGGCCGCCCACGCCCGCTGGCGCGCGGCCGAGGACGACCTGGAGGCGGCCCGCGAGCTCGCCGCCGAGGACGCCGCGTTCGCCGCCGAGCTGCCCGCGCTGGAGGCGACGCGCGACGAGGCCGCCGAGCGGCTGCACCGTCTGCTCGTGCCGCGCGACCCGGACGACGACCGCGACGTCATCCTCGAGATCAAGGCGGGGGAGGGCGGTGAGGAGTCAGCGCTGTTCGCCGGCGACCTGCTGAGGATGTACCTGCGCTACGCCGAGCGGCGTGGCTGGAGGACCGAGGTGCTCGGCGCCACCGAGTCCGACCTCGGCGGCTACAAGGACGTCAGCGTCGCGGTGAAGTCACGGGGGACGCCGGAGCCGGGGCAGGGCGTGTGGGCCCGGCTGAAGTTCGAGGCTGGCGTGCACCGGGTGCAGCGCGTGCCGGTCACCGAGTCGCAGGGTCGCATCCACACGTCGGCGGCCGGCGTCCTCGTCCTGCCCGAGGCCGACGAGGTCGAGGTCGAGGTCGACCCGAACGACCTGCGCGTCGACGTCTTCCGCTCGTCCGGGCCGGGCGGCCAGAGCGTCAACACGACGGACTCGGCGGTGCGGATCACGCACCTGCCGACCGGCATCGTCGTCTCCTGCCAGAACGAGAAGAGCCAGCTGCAGAACCGCGAGCAGGCGATGCGCATCCTGCGGGCCCGCCTGCACGCCGAGGCGCAGGCCGCGGCCGACGCGGAGGCCTCGCAGGCTCGCCGCTCGCAGGTGCGCACCGTCGACCGCTCGGAGCGGATCCGCACCTACAACTTCCCCGAGAACCGGATCAGCGACCACCGCACCGGGTTCAAGGCCTACAACCTCGACCAGGTGCTGGACGGCGAGCTGGACCCGGTGCTCCAGTCGTGCGTCGACGCCGACGAGGCCGCCCGGCTGGCGCAGGCGGGCAGCGGTGACCCGGCCGCCTGAGCGGCTGGACGTCGCGCTGCGGCGGGCCACCGAGCGCCTGGCCGCGGCGGGGGTCGCCTCGCCGCGCGCGGACGCCGAGACGCTGGCGGCGCACCTGCTCCGCGCGGGCCGCGCCGAGGTGGTCGCCGCGGCCCTGCGGGGCGCCGACGCGCCCGAAGGCCTCGACGACCTCGTCGCCGAGCGCGCCCGGCGGGTACCGCTGCAGCACCTCACCGGGCGGGCGGGGTTCCGCACCGTCGAGCTGGACGTCGGCCCCGGCGTCTTCGTGCCGCGGCCCGAGACCGAGCTGGTCGCCGGCGCCGCGGTCGAGGAGGCACGTCGTCTCGCCGGCACCGGCCGCCGTCCGGTGGTCGTCGACCTGTGCACCGGGTCGGGGGCGATCGCCCTCGCCGTCGCGGTCGAGGTGCCCGCCGCCGACGTCCACGCGGTCGAGGTCGACCTCCAGGCGCATGCGTGGGCCGCGCGCAACCTCGCCGCGTCGGGCGTGGACCTGCGACTCGGCGACGCCGCCGACGCCTTCACCGACCTCGACGGCACGGTCGACGTGGTGGTGTCCAACCCGCCGTACATCCCGCCGGACGCCGTACCCGTCGACGCGGAGGTGCGCGACCACGACCCGCAGGTGGCGCTGTACGGCGGCGGGCCGGACGGGCTCGACGTGCCCCGCGCCGTCCTCGCCGCCGCGGCGCGCCTGCTGCGACCCGGCGGGCTCGTCGTCGTGGAGCACGCCGACACCCAGGGGGAGGCGCTGCTCGCGGTGCTGACGGGCGGACCCTGGGAGCACGCCGCCGGCCACGTCGACCTCGCCGGACGCGCACGCTTCTCCTCGGCGCGGCGGTGCCAGACTGACCCCTCGTGAGCAGCATCTACGACTGCGGCGACGCCGACCAGCGGGCGGCCGGCGTGCGGCACGCCACCGACGCCCTGCGCCGGGGTGAGCTGGTGGTCCTGCCGACCGACACCGTCTACGGCATCGCTGCCGACGCGTTCTCGCCCGAGGCCGTGGCGGCCCTCCTCGACGCGAAAGGGCGCGGCCGGGAGAAGCCCCCGCCGGTGCTGGTTCCCGACGCCCGGACGCTGGACGGGTTGACGACCGAGGTGACCGACGACGTCCGGGCGCTGGTCGAGGCGTTCTGGCCCGGCCCGCTGACGGTCATCTGCTGGGCCCAGGCCTCGCTGCACTGGGACCTGGGGGAGACCTCCGGGACCGTCGCCGTCCGGATGCCGGACCACGAGGTGGCCCTCGAGGTGCTGACGGCCACCGGGCCGCTCGCCGTGAGCAGCGCCAACCGCACCGGTCAGCCCGCGGCCACCACGGCGGACGGCGCCCGCGACCAGCTCGGGGACACCGTGGCCGCCTACCTGGACGCCGGGCCGAGCAGCGAGGCCGGCGCGCCGTCGACCATCGTCGACGCGACGCGGGGCGCCCCCCGCGTCGTCCGGCTCGGCGCCCTGTCGTGGGAGGCCCTGCGCGAGGTCGTGCCCACGAGCCAGGGCCCGGAGGGCGTGGAGCCCGCCCAGCCGTGAGGGCCTACCTGTTCGTCATGGTGGTCGCGGCGGCGGTCACCTACCTGGCGACACCGCTCGCGCGTCGCCTCGCCGAGCGCAGCCGGGCGATGACGCCGGTGCGCGACCGGGACGTGCACAGCGTGCCCACCCCCCGGCTCGGCGGGCTGGCGATGCTCGGCGGGGTGGCGGCCGCGTTCGTCGTGGCGAGCCGGCTGCCGTTCCTCGACGGGGTCTTCGCCACCCGGGACCCCTGGGCGATCCTCGCCGCGGGAGCCCTGGTGTGCCTGCTGGGCGTCGCCGACGACGTGTGGGGGCTCGACGCCCTCACCAAGCTGGCCGGCCAGGTGCTGGCGGCCGGCCTGCTGGCCTGGCAGGGCGTGCAGCTCGTGTCGCTGCCGGTCGGCGGCGTGACGGTGGGCTCGGGCGGGCTGTTCCTCGCGCTCACCGTCGCGGCCGTGGTGGTGACGATCAACGCGGTGAACTTCGTCGACGGGCTGGACGGGCTGGCGGCCGGGGTGATGGCCATCGGCGGCGGGGCGTTCTTCGTCTACACCTACCTGCTGACGCGCGGCACGAGCAGCGACGACTACTCCAGCCTCGCCGCGCTCGTCGTCGCCGCCCTGGTCGGGGTCTGCGTCGGCTTCCTGCCGCACAACTTCAACCCGGCGCGCATCTTCATGGGGGACAGCGGCTCCATGCTCCTCGGCCTGCTGCTCGCCTCGGCGGCGATCGGGGTGACCGGCCAGGTGGACCCGACCGTCGTGTCGGACGCCCAGCTCGTGCCGGCCTACTTCCCGCTGCTGCTGCCGGTCGTCGTGCTGCTGCTGCCGCTGACCGACCTGGCGCTGGCCGTGCTGCGCCGCGTGACGGCCGGCCAGTCCCCGTTCGCGGCCGACCGGTTGCACCTGCACCACCGCCTGCTGGACCTCGGGCACACCCACGCCCGCGCCGTCCTCATCATGTACGTCTGGACGGCGGTGATGGCCTTCGGCGCGGTCTCGCTGGCGTTCGTGCCGCTGTCGACCGGGCTGCCGCTGTGGGGGATCGCGACCGCGGTGGCGGTGGTGCTGACCCTGGGCCCGCTGCGCGGGAAGAGCCTGCCCCGGCGCTTGTGATAGCGTTCACAAGCGCCGTCGGGGACGACGGCAGACGACCAGTGACGACCCCCCGGCACGAGGAGGGCCGCCCGTGAAGGCCGCCGACGACCCCTACGCCGCGATGCTCCGCGGCGCCGCGATCCCCACCGTGGCGGTGGCGGTGGTCGCCCTCGTCGTCGCCGGCCTGCTGCAAGGTGGGCCGGGGCTCGCAGGAGCGGCGCTCGCAGCCCTCGTCGTCCTCCTGTTCTTCTCCGCGAGCCTCCTCGTGATGCGCGCCGTCGCCCGGTCCAACCCCGCCTCCGTGCTCGCCGCGGCCCTGCTCACGTACGTGACGAAGGTCGGACTGCTGGGGCTGTTCCTGCTGCTGGTCGGCGGTGCGTCGTGGCTCTCCGGAGACGCCTTCGCGCTGACGACCGTGGCGTGCGCCGTCGTGTGGCTCGCCTTCGAGGTCCGCTCGTTCGCGCGCCTGCGCCTGCTCGTCGCGCCCGACGCGGAGGAGCCGTCGAGGTGACCTGGGTCCTCCGCTACAGTTCCGGCCCTGATGGACGGCACCCGGCCCCGCAGGGACGACGAGTACCCGGAGGGGGCTCTGGAGGAGTCCCGCGCCTGGAACGTCGTCGCGTACCTCATGTCGGGCGTGCTCGGCTTCGGGCTGCCCGGGTGGCTGCTCGACCGGTGGCTCGGCACGGGCTACTGGACGCTGGTGGGACTCCTGGGGGGAATGGCCGCCGCGCTCACCCTGATCTGGTTCCGGTACGGTACGGATCGGTCGTGAGCAGGGTCCTTCCCGCACCGGGTGCGCAGGGGGGCCCGACGGCTGGGCCCGCCCGTCACGACGGAGCCACCCACCGGTCAGCACGCCCACTGAACGTCGACCACCGCGCAGGAGAGGACAGCCCGTGCGCCTGAACGTGCTCGCCGCCGAGGACGGCTTCGAGGCCCCCGGGGCCGGCGACTTCTGGCAGCCGCTGGTGGGGGACGGGGCCTTCGCCCTCACGCGACCGATGGTCGTCATGGCCCTCACCACCGCGGTGATCGCGTGGGCGCTGCTGGCGGGCACCCGGCGGCTGGCCGTCGTCCCGACCCGCGGCCAGGCGGCGACCGAGGCGGTCTACAACCTGGTCCGCAACTCGATCGCCCGCGACATCCTCGGCAGCCGCAACTTCCGGCCGTACCTGCCGCTGCTGTTCTCGCTGTTCGTGCTCATCCTGGTGAACAACCTCATGGGCGTGTTCCCCGTGGTGCAGTACCCGACGATGGCGCGCGTCGGGTTCCCCGCCGCGCTCGCGATCGTCGTCTTCGTGCTCTACCTCGGGATCGGGATCCGGCGCAAGGGCTTCGTGGGCTACCTCAAGGGCCTCGTGCCGCCCGGGCTCCCGGCGTGGATCGTGCCGCTGATCTTCTTCCTCGAGCTGCTGACGTACTTCTTCACCCGGCCCGTCACGCTGGCCCTGCGACTGTTCGGCAACATGTTCGCCGGCCACATCCTGCTCCTGCTGATGACCCTCGGCGGCGAGTACATGCTGCTGCACGGCGGGCCGGCCCTGAAGGTGATGTCCGTCGGCCCCTTCGCGATGGGCTTCCTGCTGACGATCTTCGAGATCCTCGTCGAGTTCCTGCAGGCCTACATCTTCACGCTGCTCGCCGCCCTGTACATCGCCGGCTCGCTCGCTGACGAGCACTGAGCCGGCGAGGCACGACCCCCACCGGCCGCGAGAGCGGCCGCGAACCGAGAGGAACGAGAGAGGACCATGGAAGGAAACATCGCGATCCTGGGCTACGGCCTGTCGGCCATCGGCCCCGGCATCGGCGTCGGCCTGATCTTCGCCGCCTACATCAACGGCGTGGCCCGCCAGCCGGAGGCGCGGGGCATGCTGCAGCCGATCGCCTTCCTGGGCTTCGCGCTCGCCGAGGCGCTGGCCATCTTCGGTCTGGCGCTGGCCTTCGTCTTCCGCTGACGGGTCCCGCCGGACGAGACACCATCTGAGCCATCTGAGCGAGGAGCACCACGTGGAGATCCCAGCGGCCGCCGTCATCGCGGCGGAGGAAGGGTCGGCCAGCTTCTGGGAGTCGGCCTACCCGATCATCCCGCACCCCGGCGAGCTCATCTTCGGCTTCATCACCTTCGGCATCCTGCTGTGGATCGTCACCCGCAAGGTCGTGCCGCGGCTCGAGGAGGTCTACGCCGAGCGCACGGCCGTCATCGAGGGCGGCATGAAGCAGGCGGAGGAGGCCCAGGCCCAGGCCGAGGCCGCTCTCGAGGAGTACCGGTCGCAGCTGACCGAGGCCCGCGCCGAGGCTGCGCGCATCCGCGAGGAGGCACGGGCCGAGGGAGCGTCGATCCTCGCCGAGATGCGGGAGAAGGCCGCCGCGGAGGCGGCCCGCATCACGGCCTCGGCGCACAAGCAGATCGAGGCGGAGCGCCAGCAGGCCGTCGTGCAGCTGCGCAGCGAGGTGGGCCGGCTGGCCACCGACCTCGCCGGCCGCATCGTCGGGGAGTCGCTCGAGGACGAGGCGCGCCAGCGTCGGATCGTCGACCGGTTCCTCGCCGACATCGAGCAGGCGGACGCGGGTGAGGTCCGGGCCCGCGCCGGTGCCGCCGCGGCCGACGGCCGGGAGGTCTGATGCGCGGCACCAGCCGGGCGTCCCTCGCCGCTGCCGAGGAGCGCGTCGAACCGCTCCTCGGCAGTGCCGACGGGATCGCCCTCGCCGAGGAGCTCTTCGCCGTGGCGCGGCTCCTCGACTTGTCCGCGGGCCTGCGGCGCGCGCTCAGCGACCCCTCCCGCGAGGGCGACGCCAAGGCGGACCTGGCACGCCGGCTGCTGGCCGACAAGGTCTCCGAGCAGACGGTCGACGTGGTGAGCGGCCTGGTCCGCAGCCGGTGGTCCGAGGGCCGGGACGTCGCGGACGCCGCGGAGCACCTCGGCGTGCAGGCCGCGCTGGCGGCCGCCGAGCGGGACGGCGACCTCACCTCGGTGGAGGACGAGCTCTTCCGCTTCGGCCGGCTCGTCGAGGGCGACCGGGAGCTCGCCGCCGCGCTGTCCGACCGGGGCGCCTCGGCGGAGCGCAGGACGGAGCTCGTCGAGCGCCTCCTGCAGGACCGTGCCCGGCCGGCCACCGTCGCCCTCGCACGGCAGGCGGTGGCCTACCCCCGCGGGCGGTCCCTCGCGGACGCGCTCGAGGCGTTCGAGAAGGCGGCCGCGCGGCGGCAGCAGCGCCTCGTCGCCCGGGTCACCGCGGCGGTGCCCCTCACCGAGCAGCAGCGGGAGCGGCTCGCCGCCGCGCTGCGCCGGGTCTACGACCACGACGTCCTGCTGAACGTGGACGTCGACCCCGATGTCGTCGGCGGCCTGCGCGTCCAGGTCGGCGACGAGGTGATCGACGCGACCGTCGTGAGCCGCCTCGACGACGCGCGCCGCCGTCTGGCGGGCTGAACCTCCCGGGCGCCCGGCGCCCACCCACAGCGTGATGCACTGGCACAACGAGACACCAGAGAGCAGGGACCGACCATGGCGGAGCTGACGATCCGACCTGAGGAGATCCGGGACGCGCTGGACGCCTTCGTCCAGTCCTACGAGCCTGGCGCGGCGTCGCGCGAGGAGATCGGGCGCGTCACCGAGGCCGGCGACGGCATCGCCCGCGTCGAGGGCCTCCCCGGCGCGATGGCCAACGAGCTGCTCGAGTTCGAGGACGGGACGCGCGGCCTCGCGCTGAACCTCGACGTGCGCGAGATCGGCGTCGTCGTCCTCGGCGAGTTCAGCGGCATCGAGGAGGGCCAGGAGGTGCGGCGCACCGGCGAGATCCTCTCGGTGCCGGTCGGTGACGCCTTCCTCGGCCGCGTGGTCGACCCGCTGGGCAACCCGATCGACGGGCTCGGCGA
>JBKHXE010000015.1:0-3999 GCA_046566185.1 Actinomycetes bacterium
GAGTTCAGACGTGTGCTCTTCCGATCTAGGCGCTGACGGCGCCCGGGCTGGCGGCGGTCGTCGACCTGGTCGCCGTGCCCGAGGGCGCGCGCGGCCGGCCCGAGGCGGTCGTGGTGAGCAACGCCCGCGGCTCCGTGCGCCTGCACCCCGACGGGCGGCACGAGGTGCTCGCGGGCGACGACCCGGTCGCCGACACCGACCCGATGGCCTTCCTGCCCTACGACCGCGAGCTCGCCGACCCGTGCCCCGACAACGCCCGCAACGCCTACCCGTACGCGACCGAGCGGCTGCTCTCGCTGTTCGGGGACGCCGACCGCAGCCCCGACCTCGCCGTCGTCCACACCCCGCGCCACTACTTCCCCGACGAGGGCGGGCACGCCGGCGAGCACGGCAGCCTGGACGTCGTGCAGTCGCGGGCCCCGCTGCTGGTCAGCGGCGCCGGCGCGGTGGCGGCCGGGACGGTCGACGACCACGCCCGCCTCGTCGACGTCGGCCCGACGATGGCCGCGGCCGCCGGCGTGCCGGCGGAGCACCTGGTGGACGCCGACGGCCGGCCGTTGGACGGCCGGGTCCTGACCCAGCTCGTCGAGCCCGGACGCCGCCACGTCGTCGGCGTCCTCTGGGACGGCGCGCACTGCGGCGAGCTGCTGGCGATGGCCGAGCGCGGCGAGCTGCCCGGCGTCGCGCGGCTGCTGGAGCGCGGCACGGCGCTGCGCGGCGGCGCGGTCGCCGAGTTCCCCAGCGTGACGCTGACCAACCACACCTCGATCCTCACCGGCGTGGGTCCGGGACGGCACGGCGTGCTCGGGAACGTCTTCCACGACCGGCGCACCGGCGAGCGCGTCGTGCCGAACGACGCCGCCACCTGGCACCGCAGCGCCGAGTGGCTCGAGCCGGGCGTCCGCACGGTGTTCGAGCTGCTCGCCGCGCACCGCGGCGACCTCGCCGTCCCGTCGGCCAGCGTCAACGAGGCGATCGACCGCGGCGCGGCGTTCTCCACGATGGCGATGATCCGCGCGTCCGGCTCCGAGAGCGGAGCGGCCGGGCTGGGGGACCGGCTGCCCGACCCCGCGACGTCCGCCTTCCTCGGCGAGCGCGGCCACCTCACCGACGGCTACTACTCCTGGGCGACGCAGGTGGACGACGTCGCCCTGCAGCTCGTGCTGCAGCTGTGGGAGTCGGTGGCCCAGGCGCCCGCGCTGACGTGGTGGGCGAACACGGTCACCGACGCCGGCCACCACGCGGGCGGACCCCGCTCGGCCGTCGCCCGCGACGCCTTCCGGGACGCCGACCGCCGCCTCCAGGCGTTTATCGACCGGCTCGACCGGCTGGGGGTGACGGACGACGTGACCTTCCTGCTCACCGCGGACCACGGCTTCGAGGCGGCGGACCCGACGTGCACGGGGTCGTGGGGCCCGGCGCTCGCGGCCGCGCTCGACCCGCTCGGGGCGACGTGGCGCGACGAGGGCCCGGGGTTCGTCTACGTCGACCCGCGCTGACGGCGCGACTAGGGTCGACAGGCGTGGGACCGACCGTGGTGTGCGACCGCTGCGGGGTCGCCGTGCCGGAGGGAACCCCGCCCGGGCAAGCCCCGTTGGGCTGGTCGGTGGGCGTCGAGCGGGGCCGCACGGTGGTTCTCTGCGAGCGCTGCACCCGCCAGAACGCCCGCAGCATCGAGGGGAAGCTCGACCCCGACTGGTGGTGACCAGCTGTCGGGTCACGACGAGAGGACGGCGCCGTGCGCAGCCACCTGTTCGACACCGCCCACGCCGAGGTCCGGACGGACCAGACGTGGGCGCTGCAGAACCCGTACCTGCTGAAGGTCACGCTCGGGCCCGACGTGCTGGCGGCCAAGGGCGCGATGGTGGCCTACCAGGGCCGCGTGCAGTTCCACCACGAGAGCAGCGGCAGCCTCGGCAAGCTGGTGAAGAAGGTCCTGACGTCCGAGGACACGCCGCTGATGCGCGTGCAGGGGCAGGGCGAGGTCTTCTTCGCGCGGCAGGCCGAGCACGTCTTCCTCGTGCAGCTCGAGGGTGACGGGCTGAGCGTGGACGGCGCGAACCTCCTGGCGTTCGACGCGAGCGTGGAGTGGGACATCCGGCGCGTCCAGGGTGCCGGGATGATGTCCGGCGGCCTGTTCAACGTGCTGCTGCAGGGGCACGGCGTGGTCGCACTGACCTCCGACGGGCCACCGATGCTGCTCGACTGCTCCCGGCAGCCCACCTACGTCGACGTCCAGGCGGCGGTCGCGTGGTCGGCCAACCTCACGCCGCAGGTGGTCTCGAGCATGAACGTGCGCTCCCTGGTGCGCGGCGGCTCCGGCGAGGCGTTCCAGTACTCCTTCCACGGGCCCGGGTTCGTCGTCGTCCAGCCCAGCGAGGGGCGTCCGGTGGCCCCGCAGTCCGGCGGTGGAGGCGGCGGCCTGCTCGGCGACCTCTTCAGCTGAGGCTGGGCGGCGCGGGAGGAGCACGGCCGTCGCGTACGCTGCCATGACGTGGCTGCAGTCGACTTCCCCGCAGAGATCCGCTCGCTCCGGCAGACGTTCGCGTCGATCCGCGAGGTGACGGACCTCGAGCGGCTCCGCGCCCAGATCGCGGAGCTCTCGGAGCAGGCCGCCGCCCCGGACCTGTGGGACGACCCCGAGGCCGCGCAGCAGGTCACCAGCCGGCTGTCGCACAGCCAGTCCGAGCTCGAGCGGATCGAGCGGATGGGTCAGCGCATCGACGACCTCGAGGTGCTCGTCGAGATGGCCGAGGAGGAGGAGGACGCCGACACGCGGGCCGAGGCCGAGCGGGAGCTGACGGACATCCGCAAGGGACTGTCCGAGCTCGAGGTCCGCACGCTGCTCTCGGGTGAGTACGACGCCCGCGAGGCGCTGCTGACGATCCGCGCCGAGGCGGGGGGTGTGGACGCCGCCGACTTCGCCGAGATGCTCATGCGGATGTACCTGCGGTGGGCCGAGCGGCGGGGCTACAAGGCCGAGGTGATGGACACCTCCTACGCCGAGGAAGCCGGCATCAAGTCGGCGACGGTGGCCATCCACGCCCCGTACGCGTACGGCACCCTCTCGGTCGAGCAGGGCACCCACCGCCTCGTGCGCATCTCGCCCTTCGACAACCAGGGGCGGCGCCAGACGTCGTTCGCCGGCGTCGAGGTGCTGCCGGTGGTGGAGGAGACCGACCACATCGAGATCCCGGAGGCGGACCTGCGCATCGACGTCTTCCGCTCCTCCGGGCCGGGTGGCCAGTCGGTGAACACGACCGACTCGGCCGTGCGCCTCACCCATCTGCCCACCGGCATCGTCGTCTCCTGCCAGAACGAGAAGTCCCAGCTGCAGAACAAGGCCGCGGCGCTGCGCGTGCTGCAGGCCAAGCTGCTCGAGCGGGCGCGCCAGGAGCGGCAGGCCGAGCTCGACGCGCTGAAGACCGACGCCGGCGGCAGCTGGGGCAACCAGATGCGCTCCTACGTGCTGCACCCGTACCAGATGGTCAAGGACCTGCGCACCGAGCACGAGGTCGGCAACCCCACCGCGGTGTTCGACGGCGACATCGACGACTTCCTGGAGACGGGCATCCGCTGGCGCAAGCACCAGGAGCGCCAGGCCGCGTCCGCCTGACGGGTACGCCCGTCCGGGGTCGGCCGTTCGGATGATTTTGTCCGGGATATCGGACATTTCGGTTAATACGCTACGGCAAGTCACCGAACCCGGTTGCTGACCCTGTGATCGGCCGGTGATGCTCACCCTGCGTGGCCTGCGAAGGGTCATGCACCGGGGAGCGCGGATCCACGGCGACGTTCGGTCACCTTGCCTTCGAGACATCGGGGCAACCGTCGTGGGGAGCTAGTGGTGAGACCGGCCTCGGACCGAGCGTCCGGAGGAGTCGGTCATGGTCCGCAGTCTCACCCGAGGGCGGATGCCCAAGCCGTTGGCGCTGTTCGTCAGCGCCGTCCTGGCCTTGTTCTGGGTCGCCGTCGCGCCGGTGGGGACGGCGAGCGCCG
>JBKHXE010000016.1:0-23761 GCA_046566185.1 Actinomycetes bacterium
CCGGTCGGCGCCGACGACGACGAACGCCTCGGTCCCGGACCGCTCCTCGTCCTCGGATGGCCCGGTCGGCGCCTCGACGTCGATGGCCTCCCACGGCGACCAGCGGCCCGCGGCGCGCTGGCGGACCACGACGACCAGGTCCTTGCGGGGGGGACCGGACTCCCAGGTGGCACCGACCACGACGACGTCCTCGTCGAGGCTCACCTCGGGCGTCTGCGCCCGGGCCGGGGCGGCACTCGCGCCCAGGCCCTGGGTCACCGTGACCGGCTCGAGGGCCACCGTCCGCACCTCGGGGGCGACGGGGCGTGGGGACACCGGCGACGCCATGCCCGTCGACGTAACGACGGACAGGGGCAGCGCCAGCACGACAGCAGAGGCGAGGATCCGAGCACGCACGGTCTGTACATCGGCACCCGTTCGGGTGACTTGAGCGTCCTGTGTGACGGATGGGACAACAACACGTGCCCAGACGGTGCGGGGCCCCGGCCGACGTTCGTCGGCCCGGGCCCGGTGGCCGGAGGGGTCAGAGGATCCGGGACATCCCGGTCCAGCCGCTGCCGACCTGCTGGCCGCTGGCCACGCCGGTGGCGCGCCCGGCGTAGAACCACAGGGTTCCGTCGCTGTGCCGGCCGACCAGGTCGCCCCGGCCGTCGGCGTTCATGTCCCCCGGGCTGGTGAGCCACGTCATCCCGCCCCAACCGGAGCCGATCTGACCGAAGCCGCGCAGGCCGACGGCGCTGCCGCGGAACCCGTAGAGCTTGCCGTCACCGGAGACGGCCACGACGTCGCCGAGGCGGTCGCCGTCGAGGTCGCCCATCCCGACGATCCACGTCATCCCGTTCCAGCCGCTGCCGGCCTGGCGCTGGTAGCGGACGGCGCCGGTGCTCGTCACCGAGTACATGTGGAGTGTGCCGTCCGACCGGCGGGCCAGCAGGTTCGGCCGTCCGTCGCCGTCCAGGTCGCCGGGCGTGGCGATGGCGGTCATGGCGCCCCAGCCCTGGCCGACCTGCACACCCGAGGCGAAGCCACCGCCACCGCGGCCGGCGTAGAGCCACAGCGTGCCGTCACTGCGACGGGCCACGAGGTCGGTTCGCCGGTCCCCGGTGACGTCGCCGGGCGAGCCCAGCCACGTCATCGCTGACCAGCCCACGCCGACATGGGTTCCCCGCCCCACCGTGCCGTCGTTCCGGCCGGGGTACAGCCAGAGGTCGCCGCCTGCCGTCGTGCCCAGGAGGTCGACGGTGCCCTCGCCGGTCCAGTCGCCCCGGACGCCCGACGCCGGCGCCGCAACGCAGGTGTAGACCTGGATGTCGTCCAGCTGCCAGGTGGACGACGCGCTCGCGGTGTCGTCCAGGACGTGGTCGAAGAAGACGTCGATGGTCCCGGCGGGGAGCGCCGGGTCCGGGTGCTGCAGAGTGGTCTCGGTGATGTCGTAGGTGTGCCGCGTCCATCCGGTGGATGCCGGGACCTCGGCGAAGTACTCGTTCACGGACGCGAAGGCCGCGTCGACGGGCTGGTCGCCCCTGCTGGCGAAGCTGAGCATCGTGCGCGTCCCGGGCGCGACCGCCAGGTCACCGAGCCAGATGCCGCTCCAGACGACCTCTCCGACCGGCGGGGGCGTGAGCACCGACTGACCGAGTCGCTGGCCGGAGACGGCGTCCCCGATCTCGGCGGTCCAGCCCTCGCTGTACACCGGCGGCCCCGCCTCGAAGCCCTCGGTGTGCACCGAACGGGACCGCATCGTGCCGCTGGGGCACGTGGCCGGCGGGATGCCGTCCTGTGCCGAGTACTGCCCCGCCGCCGTCGTCGCCGCCACCGGGGGCAGCGCAGGGCCCTCGCCGAGATCCAGTGCCACGCGGGAGCGGTGCTCCTGCCAGGTGGCGGCGGCATCGGGAGCAGACGCCGCCAGAGCCGCTCCGGGCAGCCCGACGGTGAGGGCGAGCGCGACCGCGGCCGTGACGGCATGGCGGCAGCGGGAAGTGAGATCCCTCATGGGATGGTCCTTTCAGGGCGGGTTGACGCGCCCCCGCACGGCGGTCGCCCCCCTGCCGGTTCCCCCGGCAACCCCGGACGGGCGACACGGCGGACGCTAGCAGCAGCAACCGACGCGTCGAGGTGGTTCCGGAGAACTCGCCATGAACGATGACGAGGCGGTCACCCCACCAGCCGCATCGCGCCCCAGCCGCGGCCGATCTGGCGCCCGGAGGCGAACGATCCGAGCCCGTTGCCGGAGTACAGCCAGAGGGTGCCGTCGCCGCGGCGGCCGAGCAGGTCCGCGCCGCCGGCGCCGTCCCAGTCGCCCGGCCCCAGCAGGCCGGTGAAGGCACCCCAGCCGCGGCCCACCACGGTCGAGGACGAGAAGCCACCCGAGGCGTTCCCGCGGTACAGCACCAGCTCGCCGCTCGACCGGCGGCCCACGAGGTCCGGAGTCCCCCTGGTGTCCAGGTCACCGACCGCCGTCAGCAGGTCGACCCCCTCCCAGCCGGTGCTCACCCGCTGCGCCGCCCGGAAGCCACCGGCGCCGTTTCCGGCGTAGAACCACAGCGCACCCGCGGCGTCGACGGCGAGCAGGTCGCGCAGGCCGTCCCCGTTCCAGTCCCCCGGGCCGAGCAGGGCCCGCATGCCGTCCCAGCCGGGGCCGAGCCGCCGCCCCTCGAGGAACCGGCCCCGCCCGTCACCGCGGTACAGGTACAGCTCGCCGGTGGCGTCGCGTCGGGCCACCAGGTCGGGGCGCCGGTCACCGTCCAGGTCCCCGGTGGCCGTCACCAGGCCCATGCCCGACCAGCCGTGGCCGACCTGCCGCCGGCTGTCGAACCCGCCGGTGCCCGTGCCGGGGTACAGGTGGAGTCCCCCGTCACGGTCGACGGCCAGGACGTCGGCCTCACGGTCGCCGTCCCAGTCCCTGGGGTGGGCGGGCCAGGTGATGCGTGCGGTTCCCGGCGCCAGCGCCGCCGTCCGCGTGCGGATCGACCCCAGATGGCCGTAGAAGTAGTCCCCCGGGCAGGCCGTCAGACCGACGTCCCGGTGGCCCGACACGTTCCGCACCCGAACCGCCGTGCCGGCGGAGTAGCGCGAGGTGCCCCCGCCCTGGGACACCAGGAGCGACGTCCCCCTGGGGTCGACGCCGTACTGGCCGAGCTTCCACGCGGTGGTCGCGACCACGGCGTCCAGTGCCGCCGTCGGCAGCGCGGCCTTCTCGAAGTCGCCCATCACGGCCAGCCCGAACGTGTCGGTGTTGAAGCCGCCCGCGTGCGCGCCGCGAACCGCCGCCGTGATGCTGCCCCGCCGCCCCTCGAAGACGCGCCCGTAGCGGTCGACGACCAGGTTGTACCCGATGTCCGCCCAGCCCAGCGTCTTCGTGTGGTACGCGTAGATGCCGCGGAGCTGGGCGTACGCCTCGCTACGGGTGTAGGAGTTCGACCCCGCCGTGTGGTGCAGGATCATCGCCTTGAGGTCGTTGTTGACCCGGTGCGGCCCGTCGGTCAGGCTCTCGTCCGCGCCCCACTGGGCCCGGGTGATGATCGGTGGCGCCGAGGCGGCGTTCGCCGAGGCGGCCGGCAGCGCGGCAGGGGTGTCGGCCGGTGAGCGCCCCCCGTGCACGAGGTCGGCGCGCAGGTCGCGAGGGGCCGAGCCGTCCGCCGAGTCCACCCGGACCTGGACGCCCTCGGCGTCGAACGCCACCAGCGGGCTGGTGCCGGTGCGGGCGGCGGCCCGCTCCGCCTCCGCCGTCCCGTCGTCCGGGCCCTCGTCCACGGCCTCGAGCAGCTCCCACGCCGACCAGCGGCCGCCCTGCCTGACCCGCGCCTGGACGACGAGTCCGTCCGGCTCGGTGCCGGCCTGCCAGGTCACGCCGACCAGGTCGAAGGGCTCGGTGGCGAGCCGCTCCGTCATGGCGGCCGGGCGCCTGCCGGCGGGGGCGGTGGCACTGGCGGTGGCGTCCGGGGTCCCGGTCACCGGGACGCGCTGGACGGAGGGCTCGACGGGGACCGGCCGGGGCGACGCCGGGCTGGCCACCGGGAGCACGAGGAGCCCGGGAAGCAGGGCGACGGACAGGACGGCGATCGACCGGATGCGCATGGAGACGGTCCTCGGGACGGCGGTTGTGTCACTGTAGGCACGGGAGCCTCATGAGTATCGGCAGTGACACGTCGGCATCTCAAGTAGACACATTGTGCGAGCCTGTTGTCACGTAGCGTCGCCCCGAAAGGAGCATCATGCGGGCAGGTCCCCTCTGCCGGCGCGTCGTCCTCGTCGCGCTGCTCGTCCTCGGTCTGGTGGCGCCGGCGGGCTCGGCGCACGCGGACGAGTCGTGGAGGTGGCCCTCCACCGGCAGCCTCGACGTCGCCGGGGCCGGGTTCGGCCACGGCAAGGGCATGTCCCAGTGGGGCGCCCGGGGCGCGGCGGCCGAGGGCCTGGACACCCCCGCGATCCTGGCCCACTACTACCCCGGGACCGCCCTCGAGACGCGCGCCGAGCCGCTCCTGCGCGTGTGGATCCGCGGCGACACGGACAACGAGACCGAGGTCGTGCCGGCGTCCGGCCTTCGCGTCGTCACCCCGGCGGGCGAGGCGGTGCTGCCGTCGTCGCTCGGCGGGCAGCAGGTCACCCGCTGGCGTGCCGTCCGCACCTCCGCCGGCCTCGTCGTCCAGGGCCTGGCCGGCAGCTGGCGGACGCTGAGCGTCGCCGGTCAGGACGCCCACGCGTCGCCGGTCGCGTTCACGCGGCGTACCGCCACCGACCCCGGAACGGTGCGCGTCGTTCGCGACACCTCGTCGGGCGAGGTGCTGCGGGAGTACCGGGGCGACGTCCGGGCGGCAGCCAGCGGCTCGGTCCCCGGGCTGCTGACCGTCGTGGTGTCCTCCGGACGGGACTACCTGCGGTCGGTCGTCCCGGCCGAGATGCCGGCCACCTGGGAAGCGGCCGCCGTCCGCGCACAGGCCGTGGCCGCGCGGACCTACGCCTCCTTCGAGGCCGCCGCCCGGCCGTCCACGAGCCCCTACGACACGTGCGACACCACGCAGTGCCAGGTGTTCGCCGGCGCCGCCGACTACCGCCTCGACGGGACGCTCATCAAGCGCCACGAGCACCCGGCCGGCGACACCGCGGTGGACGCGACGGCCGGGCAGGTGGTCACCTACGGCGGCACGCTGGCGTTCACCCAGTTCAGCGCCGCGAACGGCGGGTGGACGGCGGACGGCGGACGGCCCTACCTCACCGCGTTCCCCGACCCGTACGACGGCGTGCTCGCCAGCACCGCGCACGCGTGGACGGACACGGTCGAGGCCCAGCCGCTGGAGAGCGCCTACCCCGCGATCGGCCGGCTGCAGTCCGTGAGCCTGCAACGCGACGGCAACGGCCAGTGGGGCGGCCGGGTCACGTCGGTCACCCTGGTCGGCTCGACCGGCACCCAGACCATCAGCGGTGAGCGCTTCCGCTCGCTGCAGGGCCTGCGCAGCACCTGGTGGACGCCGTCGAGCGCCAGCTGGGCCGACTACGACGCCATCCTCGGCCCCGGCGACTGGGACGGCGACGGCACCGCGGACGTGGTGGCCCGCGACAGCGCGGGGCTGCTGTGGCTGCAGCCGGGCACCGGGACGGGCACCATGGCGCCCCGCCGGCAGATCGGCAGCGGCTGGGGCGGCTTCACCGCCATCGTCGGCCCCGGCGACTGGAACGGCGACACCCGCAACGACCTGCTCGCCCGCACCAGCGACGGCCGCCTCCTGCTCTACCCCGGCAACGGCACCGGCGGCTTCCACCGCGCCAGCCAGGTGGGATCACCCTGAGCCCCCGGCGGCGCTTCCGTCCCGGCAGGTGAGGGAAGCGCGCCGCCTCACCCACCGCAGGCCGGCCGCCGTCCCGTTCAGCGCCGCGACGTCCGGGTGACGACGTGCGAGATCCCACACTCCGAGGAGCGACGGGCCGTCGAAGGCGATGAGGACGTCCGCTCGCGCCGCCATGCTCTGTGCCCGCACGTCACGGCGCACCGCACGCCAGTACCGGAGCCGGTGCAGCTCGGTGGAGCGACGGACGAACGAGGTGCGGTCCCGCAGCTGTCGACGGTGGCGTCCGATCCGCCGGCGCACTCCCCGGTGCAGCTGCCGCCGTCGCCACAGCACGGCGGCCCGCAGCCTCCGCCAGCGCCAGCGGAGCGCCGCTCGCCCCCGTCGTCGCACCCGACCCGTGAGTCGCCTCAGCACCGCGACGGTCCCGGGCCGCACGATCGGGTCGTCCCGCCCTTCCTCGTCGAGGGTCTCCTGGGCCAGAGGCAGGTCCGGCTCAGCGGTGTCGGTGTCCTCCGCTGCGGCGTCCACGGGCAGGAGCTCGTACGACGCCGGGGAGTCGACCGGCAGCTCCGGCGGAAGGGGCTCCGAACCGGCGGGGAGCTGCGGCGCGGGGGCGGGACATGGTTCAGGGAACGGCCCGACGGTCGCACACTCCGCCAGCCCGTCGAGCGTCCGCGGCGGCCTGAACCAGGAGATGACCCCGACCTCGGCGCCGGCCTCCCGCAGGTCCCGGACGGCGCCGGAGAACGCCTCGGCACTCACCCGGCTGGTCGACACGACCAACACCGCTCTCACACCGTCACCGTCCCAGCCCGACGCGCCACCGTGCCGGCGAGAGCCTCGATGCGTGGGCCCAGCTGGTTCTCACGGCGGTAGCGGTGCGCGAAGGTCAGCGCCTGCTCCCGCAGCGCCGGGTCAGCGGCGGCGGCCGCCTCCGCCGTGGCGATGAGCGCCTCCGAGACCGCCTTCTCGCCGAGGTCCTCGCACGAGAACCACAGCGGGTGCCCCTCCAGCGTGCTGCGCGTGGCGTTGCCCGGGTCGTGCACGGAGGTCATGGGCAGTCCGGTGGCGAGGTACTCGTACGTCTTCCCCGAGGTGACGTAACGGCCGGTTCCCATGATCAGCAACAGAGCGTCGAAGCCGGCGTAGGTGCGGGCCACCTCCGTCTTGGGGACCGGCCCCTCGTAGTAGACGCCCGCGTCGCGGGCCTGCTCGAGGGTCTGGGCGGTCTCGGTTCGCACGCTCGCGTAGTACCCCAGGTGACCGTAGAGGTGCGCGGTGGCTCGCGCCACCAGCGGCGAGCGCTCCCGGGCGTGCCGCCAGCCGCGGACGAACTCGGCGACCGGCACCCGCGGCGAGATGGTGCCGATGTACCCGAACCGCAAGGGCTCGTCGGGTCGGCGACGCCGCTCGACCGGGTGGACGAAGTCCTCGTCGTAGCCGTTCTCGACCACGTGCATGCGCTCGGCCGCGGAGGGGTACTCGGCTGCGTGCCAGTCGCGGATGGGCGCGTTGACGAACCAGATCTCCTGGGCGGAGCCGACGAGCTGCTTCTCCCATCGCGCGGCCCGACTCCCCGGGGGGTGCACCCTCTCGCCGGTGAAGATGTTGATCATCCAGGCGTCCCGGTAGTCCATGACGTACGGCACCCCGTGCGAGCGGTGCAGGGCGAGTCCCGGAGTGAAGTCCACGTTCGGGTTCGCCGTCCCGATCACGAGGTCGACCGGCCGCTGCCGGTGTACCTCGTGTGCGGCGCGCTCGATCGCCGGACGCCAGGGCCCGTACGCCACCTCGGGGAAGTGAAGCCTGTCCAGGCGGGTCCGCATCCGTGACCAGATGGCGGGCGAGGCCGCCCTGAGCAGGCTGTAGCGCGAGACGTCGGTCTCCTGAGCAGACCACCGAAACGGCACCCGGACGATGCGGATGTCCGGGTGCACCCGCTCCTCGAGGGCCTCGTCGGCGCCGGTGTACTCGAGGAAAACCGCCCGGTCGGCGGTCAGCACGGTGACGTCCCAACCGGCGGACTGGAAGGCGTTGGCCGTCGCCAGCGCGCGGAACACTCCTCCTCCGCGGCTCGGCGGGAAGCCCCATGCCACGTAGAGCAGATGGGGCCGCCGTCCTCGCTGCATCAGTCCTCCTGCTCCACGCCTGGCCGCGCAGGCGCTCGGCTCGCTGGCCGCACGGCCGCACCCGGTCGGTGGGGTACATTAGTCGCCGCCTCGTCCGGGCAAGCACAGCACCACAGCCGCGCAGGCCGTCAGCCAGCGCAGGTTCCGGCGGAGACCCGCCGGCCCGCAGCCGGACCCACCCCATCCCCGACCACGGAGACGACAGCGCAATGGTGAAGGTGCACGAGAGCGCCGACGTGGCCGACGGCGTGCGGCTGGGGGACGGGACCACCATCTGGCACCTCGCCCAGGTCCGCGAGGGGGCGCACCTCGGCGAGAGCTGCATCGTCGGCCGCGGCGCCTACGTCGGCGCGGGCGTCGTCCTCGGGGACCGGTGCAAGCTGCAGAACTACGCCCTCGTCTACGAGCCCGCCGTGCTGGGTGACGGCGTCTTCATCGGACCGGCCGCCGTCCTGACCAACGACGTCTTCCCCAGGTCGGTGGACCCGCAGGGCAATCTCAAGCGCGGCGACGACTGGGAGCAGGTCGGGGTCACCGTCGCGGACGGGGCGTCTGTCGGCGCCCGGGCGGTGTGTGTCGCACCGGTGCGCATCGGACGATGGGCCATGGTGGCCGCCGGCGCCGTGGTGACCAAGGACGTGCCGGACTTCGCGCTGGTGGCCGGGGTGCCGGCCCGCAGGATCAAGTGGGTCGGCAAGGCCGGCGTACCTCTCGAGCCTGTGGGCTCGGGACACTGGCGTTGCCCCAGGACGAACGAGATGTACGTAGAGGACAACGGAAGCCTGACGGAGGCGCAAGTATGAGTCTGGCCATGATCCCGGCCGCACGGCCCCTCATCGGCGATGAGGAGAGAGCCGCCGTGGACCGCGTCCTGCGCAGTGGGGTCGTGGCCCAGGGCCCGGAGGTCGCCGCGTTCGAGGAGGAGTTCGCCGGCGCCCTGACCGACGGCCGTACCTGCGTCGCGGTCAACTCGGGGACGTCCGGCGCGCTTCTGGGCCTGGTCGCCGCGGGTGTCGGCCCCGGCGACGAGGTGATCGTGCCGTCGTTCACGTTCGCGGCCACCGCCAACTCCGTGGCACTGACCGGCGCCACGCCCGTGTTCGCCGACATCGAGCCGGACCACTTCTGCCTCGACCCGGCAGCCGTCGAGGCTGCGGTGACGCCGCGGACCAAGGGGATCATGCCGGTGCACCTGTACGGGCACCCGGCTGACATGACGGCCCTGCGGGCGGTGGCCGACCGACACGGGCTGGCTCTGTACGAGGACGCGGCGCAGGCCCACGCGGCCAGTTGGCGGGGGCAGCCCGTCGGCACGTTCGGGGACTTCGGCATGTTCAGCCTGTACCCGACGAAGAACATGACGTCCGGCGAGGGCGGGATGGTGTCCTGCGCCACCGAAGAGATCGCGCGGGCGGTGCGGCTGTTGCGCAACCAGGGCATGGAGCGCCGGTACGAGAACGAGGTCGTCGGCTACAACGCCCGCATGACCGACGTGCACGCCGCGATCGGCCGCGTGCAGCTGGGGAAGCTGGCGGGCTGGACGGAGCAGCGCCAGCGCAACGCTCGCTTCTTCGACGACAACCTCGAGGGCGTCGTCGTCCCGCCGGTGGCCGAGGACGCCGTCCACGTCTACCACCAGTACACGATCAGGGTCCCCGGCCACGACCGCGACCGCTTCGTCGAGGAGCTGGCCGCGCGGGGTGTGGGCAGCGGCGTCTACTACCCGGTGCCGAACCACCGGCTGCCCTCCTACGGGCTCGACCTGGACCTGCCGGAGACGGAGCGGGCGGCCCGCGAGGTGCTCTCGCTCCCCGTCCACCCCGCGCTGTCCGAGCAGGACGTCGAGCGGGTCGTGGCCGAGGTCAACACCGTGGCGAAGGCAGGTTCCTGATGGCGAAGGCACTGCGGGCCGGCCTGGTCGGCCTGGGGATGATGGGCCGCCACCACGCCCGTGTCCTGCGGTCCCTGGAGGGCGTGGAGCTCGTCGGCGTCGCCGACTCCGGCGGTGACCCGCACCGGGTGGCCACCGGCCTGCCCGTGGCGGCGGACGTCA
The DNA here is from genome assembly GCA_046566185.1 of Actinomycetes bacterium. Lineage (GTDB taxonomy): Bacteria > Actinomycetota > Actinomycetes > Actinomycetales > SCSIO-59966 > SCSIO-59966. Next base: position 9,969 of record JBKHXE010000016.1, read on the forward strand.
CCGAGCTGCTCGAGCAGGACCTGGACATGTGCGTGGTGGCCGTGCCGACGGCGCTCCACGAGGAGGTCGGCCTCCAGCTCGCCGAGGCCGGGGTCCACACGCTGATCGAGAAGCCGCTCGCTTCCGACGTGACCGCCGCCCGCCGGGTCGCCGCGGCGTTCGAGGCGCGCGGCCTGGTCGGGTGCGTCGGCCACATCGAGCGCTACAACCCCGCGCTGCAGAGCCTGCGAACCCGGCTCGCCAACGGGGACCTCGGCAGCGTGTACCAGATCGCCACCCGCAGGCAGGGGCCGTTCCCTGCCCGCATCGCCGACGTCGGCGTGGTCAAGGACCTGGGCACCCACGACATCGACCTGACGGCGTGGGTGGCGCAGCAGGAGTTCGCGGCGGTCGCGGCCCGCACCGCTTTCAAGAGTGGCCGCGAGCACGAGGACCTCGTCGCCCTGGTGGGCCAGCTCCAGGACGGCACGGTCACCAGCCACCTCGTGAACTGGCTGTCGCCGATGAAGGAGCGGGTCACGATCGTCACCGGCGAGAAGGGGACGTTCGTGGCCGACACGCTCACGGCCGACCTCACCTTCTACGCCAACGCGACGGTGCCGACGCAGTGGGAGTCCATCGCCGGGTTCCGCGGGGTCTCGGAGGGCGACATGGTGCGCTACGCCATTCCCAAGCCAGAGCCGTTGCGGACCGAGCACGAGGCGTTCCGCGACGCCGTGCTGGGCAAGCCCAGCGACATCGTGACGATGCGCTCCGGCCTGGCGACCGTCGCGGTCGCGGAGGCAGTGCTGGAGTCGGCGAGCACCGGGAGCGTCGTCGTCGTCGACCGCGTCACCGTCTGAGCGCCACCTGCCGGGCGGCCTCCCGACCGTGACCGGCGCTAGGCTTGCACACCGTCCTGCCGAACCTGAAGGGCCTCCGTGAAGATCACCGTTGTCGCACTGGGCAAGATCGGCCTCCCTCTTGCGGTTCAGTTCGCGAGCAAGGGTCACCACGTCTTCGGTGCAGACGTGAACCCGGCCGTCGTCGACCAGGTCAATCGCGGCGTGGAACCCTTTCCCGGCGAGGACCAGCTGGCCGAGAAGCTCGCGGAGGTCGTATCGGCCGGCTCGCTGCAGGCCACCGTGGACACCACGTGGGCCGTCTCGCAGAGCGAGGCCGTCGTCGTCGTCGTCCCGTTGTTCGTGGACGGCGCCGGACGGCCGGACTTCGGCTGGATGGACGACGCGACGCGCGCCATCGGCGCGGGCCTGAAGCCCGGAACGCTGGTGAGCTACGAGACCACGCTGCCGGTGGGCACCACCCGCGACCGTTTCGGTCCCATGCTCGCCGAACGGTCCGGACTCGAGCCTGGGGCGGGCTTCTCCCTCGTCTTCTCACCGGAGCGCGTCTTCACCGGTCGGGTCTTCGCGGACCTGCGCCGGTATCCCAAGCTCGTCGGCGGCATCGACGAGGCCAGCGGCAGGCGAGGCGCGGCGTTCTACGAGGCCGTCCTGGACTTCGACGAGCGGCCGGACCTCTCCCGCGCGAACGGCGTCTGGGACCTGGGCTCCACCGAGGCTGCGGAGCTGGCCAAGCTGGCGGAGACGACGTACCGCGACGTCAACATCGGGCTCGCCAACCAGTTCGCGATGTTCGCCGAGAAGCGGGGCATCGACGCGCAGGCAGTCATCGAGGCCTCGAACTCCCAGCCGTTCAGCCACATCCATCGGCCCGGTATCGCGGTGGGGGGCCACTGCATCCCGGTGTACCCGCGCTTCTACCTGTGGAACGACCCCGACGCCACCGTCGTGCGAGCGGCGCGGGAGGCCAACGCCGCGATGCCGGCTTACGCCGTGGACCGGTTGGCCGACCTGTACGGGGACCTGGCGGGCGCCCGTGTCGTGGTGCTCGGCGCCTCCTACCGGGGCGGGGTGAAGGAGACGGCGTTCTCCGGCGTCTTCGCCACCGTCGCGGCCCTGGCCGCCAAGGAAGCGGTCGCCGTGGTGCACGACCCGATGTACGAGGACCACGAGCTGGAGTCCCTCGGCCTGGCCCCCTACCGACTGGGTGAGCCGGTGGACGCCGCGATCCTCCAGGCGGACCACGCCGAGTACCGCTCGCTGTCCGCCGCTGACCTGCCCGGCGTGAAGGCGCTGCTGGACGGACGGGGAACGACCGACCCGTCCCGATGGGAGGGCGTGAGCAGACACGTGCTGGGCTCGGCGCCGGCCCTCCAGCCGTCGACGCGCCGCTGAACGTGGACGCCGCGTCCGCACGACCGGACGGCCCCTGCCGGGTCGTGATGCTCGTCGGCAACGACATCACGGTCGACACCCGGGTCAAGAAGACGGCCCTCGCCCTGGCGCGCGTGGGGCTCGAGGTCGTCCTGGTCGGGTACACGCCCGAGGCTCGACGCAGCGAGAGCATGCTCGGCCCCTGCCGCATCGTCCGGGTCCCCGTCCCGTGGCGGCTGAGGGACGAGCGACGACGGCGGCTCGCCCGGCGTCGGGCCCGACGGCTCCAGCTCGGCTACGTCGCACCAGCAGACGAGCAGGCAGCTCACCTGCGCGTCGCCGCGCGCGACCGTGACCTGGTGTCCTCCCGGCTGCCGAGCCGGGTCGTGCGGGTGCTGAGGTTCGCCGTGCGCGGCCAACGCTTCGTGATCAGGGCACGGCAGGCGGCGCAACGCCGCCAGGAGACGTACCTCCCCCTTGCCTGGAAGGCCTGGGACCGGTTGCTGTCACGCACCGGCGTGGGGGCGCGCTGGCGACGGATCCTGCCCGACATCGACGACTACGAGCTGGCGTTCGGGCGGGTCATCGACGAGCTGGAGCCGGACGTCATCCACGCCCACGACGTCCACATGGTCGGCGTCGCCACACACGCCGTGCAGCGGGCCCGGCGGCGGGGTCGCACGGTGCCCTGGGTCTACGACGCCCACGAGTTCGTCGCAGGCCTGTCCCAGTACGGCGGCCGCACACCCCGCGTGATCGCCGCGTACCTGGACCTCGAGCGCCGGTTCGTCCGCCGCGCGGACCGCGTCGTCACCGTCTCGGACCCTCTTGCGGACGAGCTGCAGCGACGGTACCGCCTGCCGCGCCGTCCGGCCGTGGTGATGAACATCCCCACGATCGGGCGCGCCGAGCCGGGAGCCCCCACGGTTCGGGACGTCGCCGGCGTAGACGCCGGGACACCGCTGCTCGTCTACAGCGGCGGCGTGCAGCACGCCCGCGGCGTCCAGACCGCGGTGGAGGCGCTGACGCTCCTGCCCGACGCGCACCTGGCCGTCGTCGCCGTGCCGCACACCCGCACCCACGCGGTCGCGGCGCTCGTGAAGCTGGCCGACGAGCTGGGGGTGGGCGACCGGGTGCACCCGGTCGAGCCGGTCGCCTCCGACGCGGTTTCGGACTTCCTCGCCACCGCCGACGTCGGTCTCATCCCGCTGCTGCACTTCGGCAGCCACGAGATGGCCCTTGCCAACAAGCTCTTCGAGTACCTGCACGGCGGCGTGCCGGTCGTCGTCAGCGACTGCCGCGCCCAGGCCGACTTCGTGCGGCGTCTCGACGTGGGTGAGGTCCACCGGGCGGAGGACGCCAGGGACCTGGCCGCCGCTGTGGAGCGGGTGCTCGCAGACCGCGACCGCTTCCGCCGCCACATCCGCGAGCACACCGAGCTCTTCGACCGGTACACCTGGCGACGCCAGGAGGAGGTCCTGTGGGACCTGTACCGCGACCTGCTCAGCCCCGACGTCGTCAGCAGCGAGCCCCAGGAGCTGCACCTGGAGTCCCTGGTGGAGTCTGCCGTCGAGCCCTCCCGGGCCCGAGAAGCCGGCACCGTGCTCGGCATCGGGCCGGCGAACATGGCCGGCCAGGCCTGGGCCTGGGCCAAGGCGGTCGAACGCCACCTGCCGGGCGTGCGGACGGAGGTCGTGGCCGTCGAGAAGCCGCGACTCAACTTCCCGGCGGACGTCCGGGTGGCGGCGAGCACTTTCGCCAGGGACACCGCCTGGCAGCAGCGCCAGGTCGAGCACGTCCTCGGCACGTGGTCACACGCCCTGCTGGAGGCGGGCCGTCCGGTCTTGGGAACGGCGTACGGGAAGACCTTCGCGGGGGACGTCGACGTCCTGCGGGGAGCCGGGATTCGCGTCGGCCTGCTGTTCCACGGCTCCGAGATCAGGGACCCGCGCGCGCACGCGCGCCGACACCGGTGGTCTCCGTTCGCCGAGGACACGGACCTGACCCGTAGGCTCCAGGAGGTCGTGGACCAGCTGGCGCCGGCGGTACGGGCTTTCGACGGACCGAAGTTCGTCTCGACCCCCGACCTGCTGGACGACGTACCGGACGCGCGCTGGCTCCCCGTCGTCGTCGACCCCGACGCGTCGGCGCCCGGGGAGCCGCCGATGACCCGGCCGGTGCCCCTCGTCGTCCACGCGCCGTCCAACACCGCCCTGAAGGGGACAGCCCTGGTGGAGGCCGCCCTGGCCGGTCTCGTCGACAGTGGGGCCGTGGAGTACCGGCGGCTGCAGGACGTCCCGCCCGACGAGGTGCCCGCGTTGCTGACCGAGGCGGACCTGGTGCTGGACCAGTTCACGATCGGCAGCTACGGCGTCCTCGCGTGCCAGGCCATGGCGGCGGGCCGGGTCACTGTCGGCAACGTCGCTCCCGAGGTGCGCGACCGAGTCGGCGGCGACCTGCCGATCGTCCAGGCAACCCCCGAGGACCTCGAGACGGTACTGCGCGGCCTGCTGGCGGACCGCGACGCCGCACGGGCCGTCGCCGCGGAGGGACCGGGGTTCGTGCGCCGGTTCCACGACGGTCGACACTCGGCGGGTGTCCTCGCCGACTTCCTCGAGATCCAGCCGGCCGTGGTCGATGCGACGGCGCTCCACGAGGACGCGACACGATGACCGAGATCCTGTCGTCGCAGGAGGCCATCTCCTACTGGGACCAGCGGCACCGGTCGGCGGGCGAGCTGCAGTCGGGCGGTCACATCTCGTACGACGACGCCACCAACGAGATCCTCTACCAGGTGCGACTCGGACGGCTCCTGGAGCTCCTCGGATGCGCGTCCGCTCCGACCTACCCGGTCGACGTGCTGGACGCAGGCTGCGGAAAGGGCTGGTTCGCCCGGGCACTGGTCCGCTGCGGGTACCGGGTGGAGGGCTTCGACGCCAGCCCTGCCGCCATCGAGCACTGCATCGAGCTCGGCGGCGGAGCGCGCTACGCCGTGTCGACCCTGTCGGCCTGGACGTCGGTGCACGGGTACGACGCCGTGTACGCCCTGGACGTGCTCTTCCACGTGACCGAGGACGACGAGTGGGCGCGTTCGGTGCGCAACCTCGCCAGCTGCGTCCGCCTCGGTGGGCGACTTCTCCTCAGCGACTGGAACCTGCCGGAGCGCCGGGTCCTGGCCGGGCACCAGGTCGCCCGACCGGCGTCGGCGTACCGGAGCCTGCTCGCCCCGATGGGGGTGCGGTACGACCGCTTCGTGCCGGACGGCTTCCGGGACAATGGTGTCGGGTTCCACGTACTGGCTAGGGTCGGCTGATGGCCATCCCCCTGAGGGACCTCCTCCACCCCTACGTCGAGAACGGGTCGCACGTCCTGTTCGTCGCGGACGACGCCGCTGACCTGGTCCGGCGCGCGGCTCTGCCGGAAGGGGTCACCGCCACCGTCGGGACGTCCCTGGCCGACGCAGAGGCCGGTGACGTCGTGGTCACCACCGTGGCGCCTGACGATGACTGGGACACCGTCGAAGCCGCCCTCACGACGCTGCCGGCGCCGTGCACGCTCGCGTTGCTGCTCGCCTGGACTCCCATGAACCTGCCCGGCCCGCGCTTGGTGGGGACCCTCACCGCTGCGGGCTGCCAGGCCGTCGACGTCACGCTGGTCGCCGTGCCCGGCCACCCGACCGGCCTGGTGGCACGCCGCGGCTCCGGCCTGCGGGTGCCGGCCATGTACCTCGGCGGGCACGGCGACGAGCCGACCGACGAGGACGGCGCGGAGCGGCTGGCACTGCGCTTCGCGAACGAGCTGCTCCTCGTCGTCCTGCAGAACCGGCAGCTGCGTGTCCACATCGACGGGCTCGCCAGCACCCTTCGGAGCGAGCGGGCCGAGCTCAAGGCCGAGCGGGAGCGAGACCTGGCGGCCCGCAGGCAGGCCGACGAGCGGGCCGCCGCGGCCGTCGAGGAGGCGCGGCTGCTCCGGGCGCGCCTGAACCGGCTCACGGACTCGCGCGCGCTCCGGCTCGGACGGGCGATCGCGGCCGCACGGCGTCCCGCCGGGGCACTACGGCTACCGATCGAGCTGTGGCGCCTGGTGTCCAGGCCCCGCGGCGCCGCCGGTGCCCCCACGCGAGGTTCCTAGCGCACGCGGTTTTCCTAGCTCACGCGGCGTTCCTGGCCGCTGCGCCGGGGCGCCGCCTCGACGAGGCGCCTGACCGCTTCCGCGGCATCACGGTAGGCGGTGGGCCGACGGAACGCCGGCGACGCCTGGAGCGCGCGGTCCCGGACCTCGCGGTAGCCGCCGCCGGCCGACCACTCGCGCAGCACCCGTGCAGCGGCCGGGCCTGGTGCGTCGGTCGGCACCGTGACGCCCGCGCCGGTGCGGCGCACCAGCGACGCCTGCGCGGGCAGGTCCGTGACCACGACGGGCAGCCCGCAGGCGAGGTACTCGTAGAGCTTGCTCGGCACGGCCGACCGGAACGCCGGGGTGTCCTCGAGCAGGGCGAGTCCGCACCAGGCACCCCGGGCCACCTCCCAGGCCCGCGCCGGCGGCATGCGGCCGTGCACGCGGACGCGCCCCCGGACGCCGTCCGAGTCCAGCCGCGCCGTCAGGGCCGGGGCGTCCGCCGGCGCCACCGGACCCACGACGTCCAGCTCCCAGCCAGGTGCCGCCGACACCGCGTCGATCATGGCGAACAGACCGCGGCTGGCGCGAACGTCCCCGATGTAGACGGCCCGGGGCCCGGGCCCGGGGGCTGCCGGCTCGGGCAGCATGCTCGGGTCCGGGAGGTTTCGCACGACGAGCCGGCACCGCGCCCGCAGGGGGGGCACGTGCTCGTCCGCGACCACGGTGAGGTCGCAGGCTGCGGCCGCCCGTTCCGCGGCGGCGGCCAGCGCCCCGGCCAGGACGCCGGTCACGCCACGCGCCCACGACCGGTCGCGCAGCAAGGCGCGATAGTCCTCGTGCACGTCGGCGACGACGCGGCGACCGGTGGCCCGCGCCACCAACAGGGCGGTCAGCGTCGTGTCCGGGTCGGGCGCCAGCAGCACGTCCCCCCGGGCCGTCGTGGCCTGCCGCAGCGCGAGCGCCAGGCGGCCGGCCGGCCGGCGCCGCGCCCACGTCCGCACGGCCACGGCGTCCGACGGCGCCGCGTTCGAGTCCCCCAGGCCAAGGACCTCGACGGCCAGGCCCAGGCGGGCCATCGCGCTCACGAGACGGTGGACCCGCGCGTCGGCCACGTCGTGGCCGGCGCTCAGGACGGTGACGTCCACCGGCGGCTGCGCGCGCGGGCGGTCGGGTACCCCGTCGGTCACAGGTCCTCGAGGGCGAACTGGTCCTCACCCACCTCGAGGAACTTGGTGTAGGCCTCGATCACCTCGTCGGGGGTGCCCTTCATCATGAGCTGGCCCTTGTGCAGCCAGATGGCGGCGTTGCAGAGCTCCTTGATGCTCGGCATGGCGTGGCTGACGAGGAACAGGGCGCGTGCGGACTCCATCAGCTCCCGCATCTTGCCGCCGGCCTTCTTCTTGAAGTGCGCGTCACCGGCCGACAGTGCCTCGTCGATCATGAGGATGTCCGGGTCCATGTGCACCGACACGGCGAAGGCGAGGCGGCTGCGCATGCCGGACGAGTACGTCCGGATGGGCAGGTCCATGAAGTCCCCGAGCTCGGCGAAGTCGGCGATCTGCTCCGCGCGCTCGAGCACCTGCCGGCGGGACAGCCCACCGGCCAGCCCGCCGAGGATCACGTTCTCCCTGCCCGACAGGTTGGCGTTGAACCCCACGCCCAGCGCGAGCAGGGCACTGATCCGTCCGTGGACCTCGATCCGGCCCTCGGTGGGAGGCAGGATCCCGCCCAGTGCGCGCATCAACGTCGACTTGCCGGCGCCGTTGGCACCGACGATGCCCAGCGCCGTCCCGTCGGGGACCTCGAACGAGATGTTCTTGAGCGCCTGCACCTCGCGGACCGCGCGCTCGCCACGGCCGAGTCGCACCAGGGCGCTCTTGAACGTGGGAGTGCGCTCGAACGTCGTCCGGTACGTCACGGAGACGTTGTCGACCCGCACGGCCGGGCGGTCCCGGGCGGCCACGTCAGAGACGGACAGCGAAATCACGCTCCCTGGAGATGAAGAACAACGATCCGACGGCTGCGGCCACCAGCGCCCAGACGGCGGCTGCGACCCATACCGAGAGGGCCGGTACCTGCGAACGGACCAGGAGGTCCGTCCAGCCACCGATCATCGAGTACAGCGGGTTCAGCACCATGAACGGACGGAGCTGCGCCGGGACGTCCTCGACGTACCAGATGATCGGCGACAGGTACAGCCAGATCCTCAGGAAGTACGGCAGGAAGCTGCTGGTGTCACGGAAGTACACCTGGAGGGCGGCGAACATCGCGGCCAGTCCGGCCGCGAAGACCATCAGGGTCAGCAGGAAGTACGGCGCGAGCAGCATCGCCCAGGACCACCGGGTGCCCGAGACGGCGTGGAAGACCAGGTAGACCACCATCGTCGGCAGGAACCGGTAGAAGGCCGTCCGCACCGCGGACAACGGCATCAGCAGGCGGGGGAACGCCATGTTGCTGATCAGCGATCCACCGCCGGTCACCGACGCCGACCCGGCGCTCACCGACCCTGACACGAAGTAGTAGGCGAAGAGCCCGGCGACCAGGTGGGTCAGGTAGTCCAGGCCGCCGCGGTTCGCGAGGATCGACACGAGGACGTAGTAGACGCCCGCCAGCAGCAGCGGGTTGAGCACCAGCCAGATCTGCCCGAAGAACGTCCGCGTGTTGGCGGCTCGCATGTTCGCCCGTGACAGCTCCGCCGCGAACTCACGACGACGCCACAGCTCGGTCACATAGGGTCGCAGCGGGGGCAGACCGGCCCGGTGTGGCTCGTAGACCTGGTACTCCGTCAGGAAGCCCGAGTCATCAGTCTTGGTCATGTCTCACTCTCGTCCTTGGACCCGGCCGATGGCAGCCCCGGCCGAGTCCGGGGGTCACTCAGCATAGACACCGCCACGCGTCCCACCCGTCACGGCAGCAGGCGACGGTAGACGTCCAGCAGGACCCGCTCGTCGTGCTCCCAGGACAGGTCCGGGACCGCCCTGCGGACGGCAGCGGTGAGGTCGCCGTACGTTGCCACCGCCGCCTCGACCGCCGCCGCCAACCCCGCGACGTCCCCGGGGGGGTACACCGTTCCCAGTGCGTGCCGGCGGACGACCGCGGCCAGCTCACCGACGTCCGTGGCCACCACCGGGACCCCGAGGCTGACGGCGTGGAACAGCTTGTTGGGCAGGGCCAGGCGGTGATTCGGCCACCGGTCGGAGTGCGTGACCAGGGCCAGGCCCGCGCCGACGAGCCGCTCGTCGACCCGGTGCAGAGGCTCGGCAGGGTGGACGACGGCCCGCCCCGGGTCGAAGCCCGCCAGCCACGACTTGTCGCCCGGTCCCACCAACGTCACCGGCAGGTGAAGCCGTGAGCTGGCCCGCGCGACCACCTCCAGCTCACGGTATGCGCCGAGCCGCCCGGCGTACACGAGCCCCCGTGGCGACGCAGCCGGCGGCGGGAGGTCACGGCGCGGGAAGCTGTTGCGCACCACGTGCACGTGGGGCCAGCCGTACGTGTCACGCAGCGCCGCGGCCACCCCCTCCCCGACCGTGAGCACGGCAGCGGCCCGCCCGCCGAGGGACCGCTCCAGCCGGCGGGCTGCGCGGTGGCGCAGCGGCGCGGGCCGCCCTTCGCGGGGACGGCCGGTCCACAGCTCGTGGCTGTCGTAGACCAAGGGGACGCCGAGGTGCTCGGCGGCGGCCACGCCGACCGGCAGGGCGCTGAAGTCGTGAGCGTGGACCACATCGGCCGGGCAACGCCGTGCCTCCTCGAGGGCGGCCTGCTGCCACTGCCCGAGCCGGCGGGCCACGTGGTCCGGCAGCAGCAGCCACCGCACCGCTCGCTCGGCGGTGGTGAGCCGCCGCCGGCGGTCTTGCGCCAACGGCGGGCGACCGATGCTGGTGACTCGGATCCCAGGCGGCGGCTCGAAGCCCGCAGGCACGGCCCGGCCGATGATGTGGACGTCGTGGCCGGCGCCGACGAGGGCCGTCGCCTCCCGGAGCACTCGCGTGTCCTCCGCCACCCCCGTCCAGACCAGCATCAGCACCGTCACGACGGGCGACCCCGCGATCCGAGCAGGAAGCCGGTCCCCCAGCAGACGTGCATGGTCGCCACCACGACCGGGAACCAGGCGCGCGCCCGCCACGGCAGGCCACGGGTCAGGACCGGTGTGCTGGCCAGCAGGACGGCGGTGTACCCGCCCGGCGCGACCCAACCCCACGAGAGCGCGGGGACCGCGAGACCCGCCAGCCCGGCCGCCGTCCCCACCGCCAGGACGACGACGGCCACCGGCGGCGCGAGGAACCGGAGGCTGGCGGTCTCGGGATAGAGCCGGACGACCTCGCGACGCCAGCGGCCGGTGTGGAAGAACTGCCGGGCCAGAGCTCTCAGGGATGACCGGGGCCGGTACGTCACCCGCAGGTCCGGACTGAACCAGATCACGCCGCCCGCCGCGCGGATGCGGTGGTTCAGCTCCCAGTCCTGGGCACGGACGAAGGACTCGTTGAAGCCACCCAGTCGTTCCAGCACCGAGCGTCGGAACACCCCGAGGTAGACGGTCTCGGCGGGACCGGCCCGGCCACCGACATGGAAGCGGGCGCCCCCGATGCCCATGCGGCTGGTCATCGCCCGCGCCACGGCCTGCTCGAAGCCGCTGACCCCCTCAGGGACCATCATCCCGCCGACGTTGTCCGCTCCGGTCTCCTCCAGCAGTCGCACGGCCGTGGTGATGTAGCCCGGAGGAAGCCGCCCATGGCCGTCGACGCGCACGACCACCGGGTTGGTGGTCGCGGAGATCGCGATGTTCAGGCCCGCCGGCGTTCGGCCGGTGGGGTTGTCGACGAGGCGCACGTCGGGGAACTCCTGCTGGAGCGAGGCGGCCACCTCGCCGGTCCGGTCGCGCGACGGGCCCACCGCGAGGACGATCTCCAGGCGACCCGGGTACCGCTGCTCGAGGATGCCGAGGACCGCGTCCCGCAGGTGGCGTTCCTCGTCGCGGACGGGCATCACGATCGAGACCCCCGGCCAGGCCGGTTCCGCGCCCGGGACGGACTCGGCGGTGTCGTCAGTGGGCGGCATGGCGACCGAAAGGCTAACCGATCTCCTCGCACCTGCCCGGATGCGCGAGCTCAGTCCAACCCCGCACGTTCAGCCAGGTACGGGACCAGGAGGCTCGCGTACTCCGCGGACAGGTGGCTGAAGTCGCGGTAGACGATGACGTTCCCGACCACCGGGTAGCACATGCTGTCGTCGCAGAACCGGTCGCTGAGGTCGACCACCCGCAGCGCGGGGTCGTCGAGGCGTTCGGCAGCCTGCAGCATGACGTCGCCGGGCAGGGCCCGGTCACGCGGTACCGCACAGCTCAGGAGGTCGTCCGGGTTCTGGGCCAGGCAGCTCGGCACGTTCTCCCCGAACGTGCGCGGTACCGCTGCGATGACGACAACCCTCTTCCCCGCGGCGATGAGGTCCGCCCACAGCGACGCGAAGCCGTCCGGGCCAGGGTCGTCGAGATGGGTGCCGGGCCGCGAGGTCCAGTCGTACGCGGTGGAGTACGACGTGACGACGACGTCCGTGATCCCCTCGTCGGCCAGGAGGGCCGCCCGGGCGTTGTCCACCCACGCCTCGCAGCGAACCTGCGGGTCCTCGGTCTGCTCACCGTCGAGGATGCGCCGGGCGCTGGAGAACGGGCACGACGACCTCGTCATCGTGAGCACCTTCCAGCCGCGGTCCTTGCCGAGATCGTCGAAGGCGGGGAACCACTGAGTCGCGTGCGAGTCGCCGACGAGCGCCACCACGCGCCGGGGGCTGCGGGTCTCGCCCAGCTCACATACCTTGAGGTCATCGACGGTCGAGGACTGCTGGCAGCCCCGATAGGGCGGATCGCTGTTCTGGCCGACGACGACCTCAGGGGAGACCAGCAGCGGCCCGGCCCCGACCACGGGCGAGCAGTCCCGGCCGCTGTCGAAGGTCCGCGGCCCGAGGCACTCCCGCGCCTCGAGCTGCGCCTGCCGCGCCTGGGCGCTCGCCGCCCGTCCGCGGCTGTCCAGCTCCAACGAGATCGCCAGGCTCCCGGCGGTGACGGCGAGCATCCCGACGACGGCGAACGCCATGGCCCGCCGTGGTGGCCCCGCCAGCCACGGGCGGACGCGTAGGGGATCCTCCACGAGGACCTTGCTGAGCCAGGCCAGGACCAGTGTCGCGGCCAGGACGGCCAGCTTGTCGGCCCGGGTGAGGTCCCGGCCGGTGGCGTAGGGGACGACGACGACGAGAGGCCAGTGCCACAGGTAGACCGAGTACGAGATGTCCCCGACGAATCTCGCCGGCGCCAGGCTGAGCCAGCCTCCCGCCGTCCATGGCCCTCCTCGACCCGCGGCGATCACGGCCACTGCGCCGGCCACCGGCAGGACGGCGATCCACCCCGGGAACAAGCTCTCCTCGTCATACGTCGCTGCGGCGGCGACGATGGCGACCACTCCCAGCCAGCCGAGGACGGCACGCACCGGTGGGGTGAGACGCTGCCCGGTGATCAGCAGGGCCGCCAGCGCCCCGGCGGCGAACTCCCAGACGCGCGTCAACGTGCTCATGTAGGCGAACGGCTGATCTTGCGCCGTGGACACGACGGACCAGCCCAGCGAGGCGACCGCCGTCACTGCCAGGCCGCCCACCAGCAGCCGCCACTCGGACACGCCCGCCCCCGCCGGTCGCCACCAGCGGCTCAGGCTCCGCGCCGCCGCGACGAGGCCCAGCACGAGGAGCGGCCAGACGAGGTAGAACTGCTCCTCGACGGACAGCGACCAGTAGTGCTGCGCGACCGTGGGCACGTTGTCCGCGGCCATGTAGTCCACGGCGTCCAGCGCCAGTGCCCAGTTCTGGACGTACAGGGCGCTGGCGGCGACCTGACGCGCCGTCTGTGCCCAGACGGTGGCCGGCACGACCAGCACCACCGCGACCGTCGACACGGCTAGGACCAGCAGGCTGGCAGGGAGGAGCCGGCGGATCCGGCGGGCCCAGAACTGCGTCACGCGGAGCGTCCCGGTCTGGTCGATCTCCCGCACGATGTGCCCCGTGATCAGGTAGCCGGAGATGACGAAGAAGACGTCCACACCGACGTACCCGCCCGTCAGCCGGTTCGGCCACAGGTGGAAGAGCACGACGACCAGGACCGCCACAGCCCGCAGGCCCTGGATCTCCGGTCGGAAGGAGTCGCGTCGACCGAGGACGCGGGATCGGCGTCGGGGAGGCGCCGACGGGGCGTCGGAGACCGCCCGGGTGTCGGCACTCATCGGGCCCCGAGGTTACCAGCAGACGCGCGACCCACCCCGCCGGCTCACCCGCGCAGCATCTGGCGCGCCATGACGACACGCTGGATCTGGTTGGTCCCCTCGTAGATCTGGGTGATCTTGGCGTCGCGCATCATCCGCTCGACCGGGTAGTCCTTGACGTAGCCCGCGCCGCCGAGCAGCTGGACGGCGTCGGTGGTGA